>NZ_FWWU01000009.1:670000-970000 GCF_900176165.1 Deinococcus hopiensis KR-140 | reverse complement strand
CTCCAGATTGGTGAGCATCCAGTCGATGCCCGAATGGGACTCGCGCCTCTGCGCCTCCCGCAGCATGGGCGCGCTGAGATCGGCGGCGAGGACGCGGCACCCCTGCCCCGCGAGTACGCCCGCATAAAACCCCGTACTCGTGCCCGCGTCGAGCCACGTCTCTCCCGGCTGGGGCCCGCAGAGGCGGCGAAAGAGGGCGGCCTCACGCGCCAACGAGAACGGCTGCCCCGAGAGGAGCGTCAGCGCCTGTGCCCGCCAGGCAGCGTATCCGGCGGCAGTGACTGGCCAGCGGTTGCTCCGCTGCGCGAGGGTAAGGGAGGCCATTGTGAGCGGCTTTGCGGGGTTGAGGGTTTCTTGGCTCTGGAACGGGCCGCTCATGACGTTCATTATGCTGGGCGAGACTGGTCTGCTCCTGCCGCGTGGTGGGAGCACATCATGCCGGAGGAAAGCATGCACGAAGAACGCAAGAGTTTGGGAGGGGCGCTCGTCGATGTGTTCGACGCGGGCGTCACGCTTGTCAAGACGGAGATCCGCGCGGTGGGCCGACAGGTGGGCAATGTGGCGAAGGCCAAGGGCCTCGGGCTGGTGCTGCTGCTGGGCGCGGTGGGACCGCTGCTGATGGGCCTGATCTTCCTGATTCTGGCGGTGTTCTACGGCCTAATGCGCCTGGGACTGGGGGCCTGGGCGGCGGCCCTGCTGATCGCGCTGGTGGCCTTTGCCCTGACTGGAGCGCTCGTCTTGATGGGCATCAAGAAGCTCGGGGCCGAGGTGCCGAACGACGAGCCGCGCCTGCCGCGGGGTCCGGTGAGCGAGGACGAGCGTCTGGAGGCGCAGTACCAGGCCGAACTGGCTGCCAAGGCGAACGCCGCCCGCGTGAGCGCCACCACGGCGCACGGCCCGGTCAGCGTGAGCACAGGTCCTGCCCCTCACGAGACCGGGGGACGCAGTCAGGGCCATACCGCAGGTTCCTCCACCGTGGTGGATGGCAACGCCCCCCGCGTGGTCGTCACGTCTGGCTCCGCCTCATCTGGCTCCGGCACAACGGGTTCCGTGAGGCTGGGCGCCGCCCACGACGCTTCAGTCATGGGGAGCGCCGTGCGGGGAGGCCGGGCGCAGGGCGATACCCTCCAGACCGGAGACTTCGGGGAGAAGCGCTATCCCATGACCGGTGACGAACGCGACAACATCGCCTCCAGCGGCCCCTTCCATTCGGGCACCCGCGCGAGCGCCGAGTCCATCGGCATGGCGGGAGACGTGGCGCGCGGCACAGTGCGGTCCGGCGTCAGCACCTCGGGCTTCACGGCGGGCGATCCAGGCGTGAATGTGCGCGATCAGGGCCAGGGCCTGCAGGACAGCCTGACGGTGCGCGAGGGCGTGCCCAGCGGCACCGAGTTACGCGGCACCGACGCCGGACAGGTGCGTCTGCCCGTGTACGAGGCCAACGAGGACGGCTCGCCCCAGGTGTACGGCAACGGCCTGAACAAGAAGCTCGACGGCTCCGAGACGCATAACGCCGGGCATGGCGGCCACGGCGGGCACGACAAGAAGCATGACCCCAACATTCAGCACCCGGTGGTCCTGAAAGACGAGCCCGGCATCAGCGTGAGCACCACCCCCACCTTCCGCGAGGACATGAAAAAGGAGGGATACTGATGACCCACCAAGGTGAATACCGCGACGAACGCGAGGAAGCCCGCGCCCGACTGAAGGCCAGTGTAGACGTTCTGGCGCAGCAGGCCAGCCTACAGATGCAGATGCAGAAAGAACCCCTCAAGCTGCTGGGCGGCGCTTCGGCCGTCGGGGCCGTGGTGGGCCTGGTGGCGGGGCGACAGCTCAAGCGCAGCAAGAAGGTCTACGTGGACGCCTACAGCCCTGAGAAGGAGCAAAAGGCCCTCATCAAGGCACAGAAGAAGGAAAAGGGTAAGGGCGGCGTGGGCGGCGCGCTTGTCGCCACGCTGACCACCCTGGCCTTCCGGGCGCTGAACGACAAGGTGATCACGCCGCGCCTGGAAGAAATGGCGAACAACCTGCTCGACAAGGCTGGTCAGCCAGGGCACAGGCCGGACGGCCACAAGCACGACGTCGGCGCGAAAACCCAGTCTCCCCAACCCCGCCCCGCTCAGCCCGTCCCCCCCAAAGCGGTGACGGGCGGGGGCGCAGCCTCCTTCCTCAAGAAGCACCCCGAGGCCGAAGCGAGCGCTGAGACCATCCCCACCGGGAGCTCGGCGGCGGGTCACAAGAGCAGCGTCCTCCCCACACCCGTCGGCGTGGTGGAGGCCAAGGCGCAGGGCAGCGTCATTGAGCCGCAGGAAAAAGCCAATCCCAACCTGCGCTGATCGGCAAGGAGGTGGGCTGGAAGTTCTCTCGTGAGACTTCCAGCCCTTTTTTAGAAGTCTGCCTCTCCGTGAGGCTGCACAGCGCTGCCCGCTTGGGCTACACTGGGCGACATGATCCGCTCTGCGCTTACCACCCGGGGACGACTCGCCTAGCCGCAAAAGCTTGAGCGTGTGTCCCCGGCTGTGTGTAGGCCGGGGCTTTTCTTTGCCCAAAGTTCAAAACCTGGAGGAACCGACGTGACAAAACCTGACATCGCCGAACCCCGCAGCGAGCGCTACAATCCCCACGCCACGGAGAGCAAGTGGCAGGAACGCTGGGAACGGGACGGACTGTACACCTTCCGCGAGGACCCATCCAAGACCAAGCACTACGCCCTGACCATGTTTCCGTATCCCAGCGGAAATCTGCACATCGGCCACTGGTACGCCAACGTGGCCCCCGACGCCCGCGCCCGCTGGATGCGGATGCGCGGTTACAACGTCTTTTTCCCTATGGGCTTCGACGCCTTTGGCCTGCCCGCCGAGAACGCGGCGATCAAAAACGGAGTGGACCCGGCCAAGTGGACCTACTCGAACATCGAGTACATGACCGGGCAATTTCAACGCATGGGCACCATGATCGACTGGAGCCGCCGCTTCGCCACCTGTGACCCCGAGTACTACCGCTGGAACCAGTGGTTTTTCACCGAGTTCTTCCGGCGTGGCCTGGCCTACAAGAAGGGTGGCCTGGTGAACTGGTGCCCCAAGGACCAGACCGTGCTGGCCAACGAGCAGGTGGTGAACGGCCATTGCGAACGCTGCGGCGCAGCGGTAGAGCGGCGCAACCTGAGCCAGTGGTACCTGAAGATCACCGACTACGCCGACGAACTGCTGGACTTCGGCGACGCAGACATGCCCGAGCGCGTGCGCCTGATGCAGACCAACTGGATCGGCAAATCGGTGGGTGCCGAGATCACCTTCGGCACCCCCGCTGGCCCAGAGACGGTCTTTACCACCCGGCCTGACACCCTGATGGGCGCGACGTTCCTGGTGCTGGCCCCCGAACACGCCAAGGTCACGGCGCTGACCACCGATGGGCAGCGCACCGAGGTGGAAGCCTACGTCGCCGCTGCTGGACGCAAGACCGACGTGGAGCGCCAGCAGGACGCGGGCGAGAAGACAGGCGTGTTTACCGGGAGCTACGCCACCCACCCGGTTTCCGGGCACCAACTGCCGATCTGGGTGGCTGACTACGTGCTGGTCACGTACGGTACTGGGTCCATCATGGCCGTGCCGGCCCACGACGAACGCGACTTCGCCTTCGCGCGCAAATTTGGACTGGAGATCAGGGAGGTTATCCGCCCGGAAGGCAGCGAGGGTATGGGCGAGCATGCTGAGGCGGCCTACGTCGGCGAAGGCCTGATCGTGAACTCCGGCGAGTTTGACGGCCTGCCCGGTGGCAAAGCGAGCATCGCCACCGTGACCGGGCGGCTGGAAGAGAGGGGGGTGGCGAAGGCCAGGACCACCTTTCGCCTGCGCGACTGGCTGGTGTCGCGCCAGCGCTACTGGGGCACACCCATCCCGATTGTGTACTGCCCCGAGCACGGCGCGCAGCCCGTCCCCGAGGATCAGTTGCCCGTCCGCCTGCCGGAAAACGTAGAATTCACGCCCACCGGCCAGAGCCCGCTGAAGCTGGACCGGGAGTGGACCCGCACCGCCTGTCCCGTCTGCGGCGGCGAGGCCGAGCGCGATACGGACACGATGGACACCTTCGTGGATTCGAGCTGGTACATGTACCGCTACCTGTCGCCCCACGACGACACGCGGCCCTTCGATTCCGCCCAGAGCCATTTGCTGCCGGTGGACCTGTACACGGGCGGCATCGAGCACGCCATCCTGCACCTGCTGTACTCGCGCTTCTGGACCAAGGCGATGCGCGACATGGGTCTGACCACCCAGAGCGAGCCCTTCCGCTGGCTGCGCAACCAGGGCATGATCCTGGGTCCCGACGGCGAGAAGATGAGCAAGTCACGCGGCAACGTGGTGGACCCCGACGATCTGGTGCGCGAGTACGGCGTGGACACGGTGCGCGCCTATTTGATGTCCATCGCCCCCTGGGAGGACGGCGGACCTTGGGACCCCAGTGGCATCCAGGGTCCCTCGCGCTGGCTGTCGCGCGTGTGGCGGCTGTACTTCGAGGAGGAGGCCCCCGGCCCGGCCCGCGCCACGACGGAAGCCGAACTGCGCTACGCTGTGCACTCCACCCTGAAAAAAGTCTCAGGCGACTACGAGCGCATGGACTTCAACACCATCTTCGCCTCACTGAACGTGTTGACCGACGCGATTTTGGACGCCAAGCGGAGCCCGGTGCGGCAGACACCCGCCTACGACGAAGCGCTGAACGTCCTGAACCTGATGCTGGCTCCCTTCGTGCCGCATATCGCCGAGGAGATCTGGACCGAGCGCGGCGGAGAGGGCAGCGTCCACACCCAGGCATGGCCTGAGGTGGACGAGGCGGCGGCCACCCGCGACACGGTGACCATCGGCGTGCAGGTGAACGGCAAGGTGCGTGGCCAGGTGGACATCGCCAAGACGGCAACGCAAGAAGAAGCTCTGGCCGCCGCCCGCGCTCATCCCGACGTAGCCCGCTTTACGGAGGGCAAAACGACCGTGAAGGAGATTTACGTACCGGGGCGAATCATCAATATCGTTGTAAAAGACGCGAAATAAATTCCTAGATTGTCCACAGCCTCTCCCCCACCCTGTGGACAAAAGGAAGGCCCCCACTTGCATACCTGGCAGTGGGGGTTCTTTCCATTATGACTATGGCCTGAAGGGGTTTGAACGATTTCATTGCTTCGCCAGCAGGACCTGCATCTCCGCACGGCGTTGTTGCCCTTTCTCGGTGATGACGTACGTCCCGAAGGCGTGGCGATCACGGGTCGCGAGGCGCTCAGCGACGAGAAGACCAGCTTCACCGGATGCAGTTCTGGGCTTGACCTCCTCGGGGAGAAGTGTCAGCCAGTCCTTAAGGCGAATGGGGACGTCTGGCATGACGGCAATCATTTGGTCAATGATCCGAATGTCGCCCCCACGTTTCGACCTCATTCCACGAAGGTAAGCCCCCCGGAATGACAAGTGTGTCACGCATCTGTTTCCGCTTGATCTCCTGGTTCACAACCTCTCCCCTACTGCGTGAACAAAAAAGGCCCCGCCTGCTGCCTCACAGCTGTGGGGGTTCCTTTCATTATGGCTACTGCTTGGGCTGAAGCAGGGGCTGTACTACCTCCGCTCGAGTTCTTCGGCGAGGGCAATAGGTGCATCCAGCTTGGGCTGAAGCACGAGTTTCAGGCCCATTAACTCTGTCATGGGACCGAGCCATTCGGGGGGGATACGCTTGATGCCCGCCAACGCCTGCGCGACCATAGGCGGTTTGACTTCCAACTTCTTGGCGAGCGCTGCTTGGAATCCACGCGGCTGCTTCTTCGCGTGTTCTCGCAGCAGTTGTTCGAGTTCACTCCAGGTCATACGCCCAGCATAGTTAACCGCACGGTTATTGACGATAGTTAACCGTGCGGTTATTATAAGGACAGCAGAAAAGCCGGGTTCCCGCGAAGAATCCCCGGCCTTCTGACTCCCCCAGCACCTAGCACAAGGAGCACCATGAACATTACCACTCCCCGCGCCAAAACCATCACCTACAAGGCCCGCATCGCCGATGTCGAGTACGGCGTGATCCGCAACGTCACCACCCACTTCGTGACGCTGGCCAGGGCGTAGTGGCAACCTGAGCGCGGTCGTGGATGGGGAGAACGCGAACTTCGTGGAGGCCTCCCGCCTGCTGGATCGCGCTTCCCAGGTCAAGAAGATCGAGGAAGTCATCCTCCCCACCCCGGCTCCCATCGGGAACCCCGTGGCTCACCAGCTGCACCGCACCCTCGCCACTCCGCCCTGGCCAGCGAGGTGCTGGGCCGCACGGTGACCAGCCTCGCGGCGCTCGCGGCAGAGGACGCGGCCACGGTGCGCAGCTACGCCTTCGGGCAGCTCGGCCTGGAGGTGGCGGCGTGAAGCAGCTTGAGTTGATGGGCGTGATCCTCGCCGGCTGGAAGGCCGGAGGCACGGTTCACCTGGCGGCCGCCGAAGGAGAGGATGCGGAGATGCGCGCCTCCCTCCTCGCAGCGTTGCTCGAACTGAAGGGTATGACGGTGGAGGTGGCACCGTGCCGGGCCACCGACGAGAGCTTGATCCTCGTGAACGTGAATGCGGAAGTGGCCGCGTGAGCCGGGCGCGGGACATGAGCGGGCGGTGCTGGGCTGGGCGCACCCGTGCCCTCCTGATCGCCTGGGATGCGGCCCAATACCAGCGGGACCTGTGCCGGGTCTCCCCTGCCTACCGGGCGGCACGTGGAACTTGGAGGCAGTAAGCGTTATTTCCATCCTATTGATCTCGGCTTAAGTTTGAGTTGCGAGGAGGCGAGCAGGGAGGCGGGTGTGCCGAACGCGTGCCAAGCAGGGGGCAGCTTCTTCTTCAGCTCATCCAGGGTCCGGGCACAGAAGTTCCCGAGCAGGTGCTGCTTGACGTATGCCCAAACGCGCTCGATGGGATTGAGTTCAGGAGCCTACGGCGGCAGATACACCAGCGAGAGGCGAGGGGTCTGCTCGACGAAGGCCAAAAGGGCCTTCGTCCGGTGAATACCCGCGTTGTCCAAGACGATGACCAAGTCCCCTTGGAGATGCTTGAGAAGGTGCTTGAAGAAGGCGATGACATCGTCTCCTCGGATCGCGCGTGCTTTGGTGTGCTGAAAAAAGTGCCCTGAAGAGGCGATGGCGCCAATCGTCGAAAGCTTTTCCCAGTTGGCAGGCAAGGGAACCAGGGGCGTGACGCCCCTGGGCGACCAGGTTCTCCTCTTGACACCCTTGAGGCTGAAGCCCACCTCATCGAGATAGACCAGCGTGGTCCCCTGGGCCACCTTTTTTTTCGACCTCGGGTCGTACGGTCTCGACCCAAGTCATCACGCGTTTCTCGTCACGCTCCAGGGCTCGGCTCTCCGGTTTCTGGGGTGTCCAACCCAGTCCGTGCAGCACCTTCCGCACATGGTCGCGGTGATGCCAGATCCCCAGCAAGCCCAGCACTTCCCGCACACGCGGCGTCGTCCACGTGGGGTCCGCAAAGCCGTGTGCCCGCGGGCCCTCCTGCAGGAGGGCCCGCAACTGTTCGCGCTGCTCCTCGGTCATCTGACGGGGACGTCCTGTCGACACCGTGGCACTCCAGTGGCCCTGCTTCTTCAGCCGCTCTTTCCACGTCTCCACCGTGCGCAGCGAAATGCCGAAATGATCCGCGATTTCCTGGTGTTTATGCTGTCCAGCGTTGATCCATTCCAGGGCCGCGAGGCGGCGTTCTTCGAGCTGTGCGCGTGTCCGTTTGGAGGGCATCCATCCAGCCATACCCCACAATTTACTCCTCCAAACTTATGCCGGGATCAATAGACATTCCTTGCTCATTTCAAGCATTGGGAAACAGGGGGGATGCTGTACAGTGCGCGCGTGCGTTTTCTTTTTCCTATGCTCGCTACTGCCACCGCCGTTGCCTTAAACGCATGCGCCCCGAACGCTCTGCCTACAGGGGCCGAAAAAGCCCCCATCAAACCAGGACAGACTTGGCGCATAGAAGGCAAGACCGCCGAAGGCAGGAACGTTAATTGGACTGGTTACGTGAGCACTCCTAAGAAGGAAGGTAAGTCATTTTTCCATTACTATAATGAGGTTGCCAAGACCTCATCTGGCGTAGAACTAAGCGATTTTTACTATGAGAATGACGTATTCGGCGAAACTTTGACCGCAACACAAGCCAGCGGTCAGTTTGGATCTCCCGTGGGAACAATCTTGGAGTGCGTCATCGACGCGCCCACAAAGAAGGGAACATCCGGTGAGTTTCAAGGCGTTTTGTTCGAATACAAGCAAGAGTTTTCCTCCTACGCCGGGTCACGCAGACGTATTGATACCGAGAATGCAAAGCCAGGAAGTTGCATTATGACACCACAGTAATACATGACAATCCACCAGCTATGAAAAAAAGCCCCATCCGCCGCAAGGCAAGGTGGGGCCTTTCGTTTGGCGCAAGTTGCCAGTGCCTTAGATGGAGAGCAGTCCAGAACTCACGGCGTCCAACGTGAGGAGGGCCCCCGCGACCAGGAGAAGGACCAGAATTCGAGTCGAGAAGGGACGTGGCATGTCCAGAAGCTATGCCCCGTTGACTGACAAACGTGTCACCCGCGTCTCTTCACCACCGCCCAATACGGCGCCTCGAGTCCAGCCAGAGCCTTGAGCGCTAGTGCGAACGGCCGGACCCAGACGGGCAGCAGGAGCATTGCGGACCCTGCACTGGAAGCATTCTTATTCTGGGCAAGGCTCGACGAACTCAACATCCAGCCAGTATTCGGCGTCGCCCACGTCATGCCCTTCCAACTCCAATACGGTGTGCCAAGCTTCCCACGCTTCAGCCCTGGCTTCCTCATGGCAACCCAGGTAGTCCGCGAGGGCCAGGCGCTCTTCCTCGTCCGGTCCAGCAGGAGCGAGACGGCGGTCCTCCTGGTACGCGGCGTGCAGCTGGTCAGCGATCTCCACGGGGGTCAGGTCAGCGGGGCGCATGGGAAACAGGGTAACTCCTATGCAAAAAAGCCCCCGCCCCTTGGGGAGTCTTTTACGTAGGAGAAGTCACAGCTTCTCCCTCTGGCCCAGGAACAATCCCATCCATACCCAGCATGATGATGGGGTCCCTGGAAGGGCGTCTGGCCCACATCACTTCACGAACAACGGTGATGATCATCACCGCAACCACACCCCCGCAGAACCCCCAAGAAGCGTTCAGCGCTCCGTAGGCCAGGAGCATATAGAGCAGAAGGGCCAAGCTTGGGGGAGTCTCCTGAGGTCGATCGACGACCAGGCGTGGACGCCTCGAGGACAGGCTTCGCAGTGCAGTAAGCGTGGCGTGGCGAGCAGAGGGAGCCATAACTGCTGCAAGGGTAGAAAGAGATTGTTAAGAACATTTGAAATCGTCTACAGAGGCGGGCCGAATGGGGAGAGGGTAAACGAAAAAGGCCCCACCCGCCGAGAGGCGAGGTGGGGCCGAGTGACGCAAGTTGTCCGCGCCTCAAAAGCGCCCCTCCACAGGCCTGACACCTGGGAGGGCTTGGGGAGAGACAGTCAGGGTTCCTCCGCGCAAGTCCAGCCTACTCCTTTCGCTTGACGAGGGCCCGGTACAGGGCCTCCAGCCCAACCACGCAAAAGGTCTCACCCGCCGCGAGGCAAGGTGGGGTCGCTCGTCTGGTGTAAGTTGTACGTGAACCACAAGCGAGAGGGTGTTTACGGCCGCCCTATGGAGTGACTGAGGATGAATCAGCTTATGCCAGTTGGGGTACCAGTCCCGTCGCCTCCACCGTCTCAGGAAGCGAGGGCACCTCGACAGCTAACGCCGGCAGGGAGGTCTGCGGCGACCACGCTTCCCACAGCAGAAGGACTTGTTCGAATGCCGTAACAACTAAGAAGGAAACGCCGAGCAGCCCGAGAAGACCAAATGAAATCCAATACGCGTTCAAAGCGGAGTAGGTCAGCGCCATCATGAACAGGAGGGCAAGGCTCGGGGGGAGTTCTGTCCGCTTCTCGCTGCTGATGGGAGTCATGGACGTCAGCTTAGAAAATGTCCCATTAACGCTCCATTACAGCTTCTACATTAAGTCAGAATGTGCTTCTGACCTTTTCTCTAGCCCTCGCAGCCCATCGCACGAAGGACGTCCGTCATGCTGACGGCAGTTGTCGATGGCTGACTTCTCGCCTGAATGACGCTCACCTGTGGAGGGGTTTGTACCGTCACTTTCCGGCGTAACGCTGCCATGGCCTTGCTCAACTGCTGTCGCATACATTCCTCCTCGTCTATGTTCTGAAGATCACATTGCGTCGCTTCCCCTAACGGGGGCCTTACTGTGAAAAACCCTCTTTTCAGGTTGAATCTTAAGTTGTATCTGTTCAACGCTTCTCCACCACCGCCCGGTACAGCATCTCCAATCCAGCCACAGCCCCAACCTTCAGCGCCGGTGCAAACCGCCGGACCCAGACGGGCAGCAACGGCACGGCATACCGGTCGAACACCACGCCGAAGATCAGCACCACCAGGGCGTCGGCGCTCTTGCCCTTCACGAGCGGCGCCCCGTCGCGCACGGCCAAGCGCACCACTCCGGCCACCGTCGTAGCGAGGGACTAAGGCCTCGGGGAAGCTCAGCCGTCTGTCCCCGAGTGCGGCCTTGATCTGATCGATGCCACCGAGCACCTGGGGCAGCAGGCGCGTGAGTAGGGCTGCCAGGTCTGTGCCATCAAGCGGGGCAGGTGAAGGTGGGGATGGAGCCGGGAGGTCAGGCAGGCCCACAGGGCGACCGGAGGGCATTGGACCCGTAGGCATGGGTACAAGCTGGCCAGTGGGCATGGGGCCTGTAGAGAGCGGCACAGGCCGCAGCGTAGCCGTTGGGGCCGGCGTCTGCAGGATGACGGTGCCCGCCTTGCGGCGGGCTTCGAGGCTGGCTTTCACGAGATCAGAACCGGGAGGAGGGGTCATGGGTGCTCCTAATCGCGGGCCCGCAGATCGGGCAGGGCGCCCGTCTGGGAAGTGGTCTGGGTGGGGACCTGCTGTACCGGATCTGTCGGATCAACTGGGACCGGAGCGATGCTGTTTGCAGCGTTCGCCCGGTCCGCACTGATGCCCCTCGCGGTATGAACGCCGAGCATCCCCACCGAAGCCAGGAGGATGTCCCCTGCCACGGCGGGCACGGCCTTCCCCGAGGTGTACCCCGGGCCGTGGCCGGGTCCATCTGTCTCCCGTTCACCCACAGCTGCTTCCAGGGAATCGAAGGGCGGACGAGCTCTTCCTGGGCGGCCAGGGCCGCCTGCTGATCACGCAGGATGGGAATCACCCGGTGGTAGCGGTCAAGGCGGTCCTGTGCCCCGTTCTGCCCGCCGTTGATGCGCTGCGTGATCGTCACCATGTCGCCCTGATCCGCTGCGGCGTTCAGGCCCCGGTCTGTCCAGAACAGGCCGCACACCTGGGCCGAGACACTGGCCTGCAGGATCAGGTTGGGATTGCCTTCCAGGTCCAGCTCGGTGCGCTGCCTGTAGGCGCGGTAGGCGTCGCGTCCGGTCAGTTGTGGCCAGCCGCCACCCCGGTAGGTCCAGCCATCATTACTGCCCGGCCGGTTGCCCATCCGTCCGTTGTAGACCTGGTTTGCCAGTGCTTGCGGATTGCCAGCGAATGGGGCCGCGCTCGCACTCGCCACTGTCGGGAAGCGGCGCGGCCAGGTCTGGCAGATGCGTGAGGCCTGAGAGTAGTGCAGGTTCTCGCGCACGCCGGTGAACTCAGACTCGTGCGCCCACTGTGCCAGAAACATGCCCAGGCGCTCAGGGCTGCGGTCAATGCCGTGGCGCTCGAGCACCGGCCGCAGGGCAGGGCATCGACGACCGCCTGCGGATCTGGGTTGCGCGGCGCCACCGCGCGGATGTGCTCAGGTTGCAGGGTGAGGTTCATACGGTGCCTCCATCGGCCAGCTGGCGGGCCATGTCGCGCATCTGGCAGCCCTGCGTGGGGCAGGTGGCCACTGCGGCCAGTTGGCTGTGCAGTTCGCCGTTCTCGCGGTTGAGGGCGTCTTTCTCTTGCTGCAGTTGCTGGATGGTGGCCGCCAGACGGAGGTTGTGGTGTTCTGCTGCCGCACCGCCTTTTTCCAGCAGGCGCACGCGGTCCTTGAGGGAGTCATTCTCCTTTTCGAGACTGTTGTTTTTCTGCTGTAACAGCGCGATTTTGGTTTCAGCGTCGGACAAGGCTCTCTTCCAACTTGTCGATGCGCTTCTCAAGCCGGTCAATGAGCGCCTGCTCGCTTGTTTTGGCGTTGGTCATCCGCACGTTGAGGAAGCCCAGGAAGCCGATGAGCACTGTCCCTACAGTGCCGATGGTCGCGGTGACCAGCGCGGAGTCAGGGGCCATGCTGCTCCCCGGGTTCGTTGATGCTTCTGGCCGCCAGGAGCTTGTAGACGATGATGGCTGTCCAGCCGTAGGTGGTTGTGCCGGTCAAGATCGTGCCTGAGCCGAGGATCAGCGAGACGACGACGCTGATCCAGAAGAGCGCCAGGAGGTAGGCAATACGTCTGCCCGTGTCCGTGGCGCTGAGGACGAGGGTCAGGCCTGTGAGCACGGCCAGCCAGCCCCAGACCGCTTGGGGCATCCAGGCCATGCCGCCGTAGCTCTTGCTGGTCTGGCTGTGGATCAGGTCGCCTCGCAGCAGGAAGACCAGGCCAAACCCGAAGGTGTGCCCCGCGATGAGGAGGCGCGCCAGGATGTGCCGGTCGTGCAGGTGGGTCTGGAAGCGCTTGGGCCAGGTGCGGAGTAATGAGGGCATGGCCACCTCTTCTCCCGGCATGACGAACTACCCAGGGGCCGGGGTAGACCTGGGTGGGAAGAAGGCAGGGGCGCTGACTAAGTGTACGAATTACATTAAGAAGACATTAAAACGTAAGAAATTAAACACTAGGCTGAGGAATGGAAATCCTTCAGTACAGCGACTTTGGCCTTGAACTGAGTGTAGGTGGAGAAACGGTTCGCGCGACACGACGGGTAGACCGTTACACGAAGCCGGGCAAGTGGCTCAAGCCTACAGAGTACGTGGAAATCTGGGAGCTTGAAGACGGCCGCCAGGTACGTGTGAGCCGCGGAGGTAAAGACATACGCTGGAGCGTGCGTTGGCGTCAATCCGCTTGATTCCATTTTCTCCCGGCAGCAGCAATCCCACTGCGCCGGAGACGGTGGGGAATGAAAAACCCCCGCGCGAGGCGGGGGCAGCGGATGTTTGAGGTGATTTAGCCTTCGCAGCCAAAGGCGCGCATCACGTCGTCAAAGTCAATAGGACGTTGTGCCTGAAGAGGCATCACAGGCTGTTGTGCCTGTTCCCGAACCACCACGCCTGCTTGAACAACAGGCGCAGTGGGAACCGGGCGGTGGACTACCACCGCCAACCGCTGGAAGGGGTTCGGGAACTGAATCATGATTCATAGTGACAATATCCGCACAAAAATTTCGTAAAAAAATGCTTGTTTATCGTCTCTCAGTGCTTGAAAAGGCGTTAGGGCCTTCCTCATCTTCTGCCACCGATGATCCGCTTAGGGCTGGGGCCTGAGCAAGGATGGAAAAACCCCGCGCGAGGCGGGGTAGATGGGATTGCAGTGGGATCAGCGCATCAAGAACTGCATGATCAGGAGGGTAAACGCGATGACACCGAACGCGAGACCCGCCATCACAGGGGTGTCGCTGCGCTTCAGATGCCAGAGGTACTTACGGTAGGAGCGCTTCACGGCACAAGCCTAGCGAGTCTTTGTCAGATTGACTACCTTCTCTCCTGATGCGAAACGAGAACCCGCCTAGGACCGGGGTCTGAGCGGGGTGAGGAAAGGGGCCGAATCCCCCGGAGAAGTGAACTCCGGGGTAGATAAGGGCTGGGGTCAGTACGCGCTCAGAGCGCCGACGCTGCCTGTGATGTACGGCGTGTCCCTCACGTACATGCGCTGTTGGTGGCAGCAACGAGGTCATAGGTTGCAGTCATGCAGCCACATAGCAGCCGTACCTGGGAACACGCTGCTGCCCCCGGTCGCAATGTAGAAATTCGCGTTTGCCGTTGCTCCGACGGCGGTGCTGGTGTGTGCCGTGCAACCGATGTTGAAGGTCCTACTTGCTCCTACATCCACCTCATTCGGTCCCTTGTTGCCGTAGTACACGCCGTTCACTCTGAAGCCAATACAGCCATCGTGTGACGTGCTGCCGTTGTCGTTGTCATTATCCAGACCGCTGTGCCGACTCACGCAGTCAATCTCACCGAAGTACGGGCGGCGGGTCGTGTAGTTGGTGTAGTTCAGACCATCCGCCCTGGACCTGGAAGAGCGCCGGGCTGCGTTGGACACATGGAAGGTGCGACTGCATATTGGTCCTGAGGGAGCAGAGAAGGTGGAAATCACCGTTCACAGCAGCCATTTTCTTATGTGCCGACTTTTACGATCATCAATATCGTTGTAAAACCGTGACACAATTCTAGCTTCGTCGTCACAGCCTCTCCCCCACCCTGTGCACAAAAAAAGCCCCCACCGGCATACCTGGGAGTGGGGGGTTTTTCGATTTCGGTTACTGCATGAAGGGGTTGGGCGATTTCATTGCTTCGCCAGCAGGGCTTGCACCTCAGCACGCCGCTGTTGCCCTTTCTCAGCGATGACGTACACCCCAAAGGCGTGGCGATCAGCGACGAGAAGACCGGCTTCACCGGATGCAGTTCTGGGCTTGACCTCCTCTGGGAGCAGCGCCAGCCAGTCCTTGAGGCGAATGGGGCCGTCTGGCATGCCAACGCTCATTTGGCCGGTGATTCGGATTCCTCCCTTAGGGCCGTCGGTCACTGCTCCTGCCTCTTGGGCTGCAGCACGATCTCCATGCCCAGGGCGTCGGCCAGGGCTGTCCAGCGATTACGCGCTACGGGCGCGGACTGAGTGAGGCAGATGGCCCGGCGGGCCGAGCGCGCGAATGAGCGACGGTTGCTCATTTCTGGCTGCATGAGGGGGGGAGTACAGTGCATCTGAGACCTCGCCTGGGAGCGGAGCCTGCGATCCTGGTTCCCCGGCCAGTTGGATCAGCAGGTGTAGGGTTTCCGAACGCGCAGGGCCTAAGGGCTCTGCGTTTTTGTTGATCAGGCCGGCCACTTGACCGTGGCCTGCTCTTCACGCACCGGGGTGCGGGCTGAGTGGGGGTGGAGTGCTGCGCGGCGCGATGAACTGTGACGAGCATCAATGAGGCAGGGTGGCAATTGTTCGTGGAGGCGATGCAGGACCCTGCCTTCCTGGCAGCGGCCGTTACCCGGAACGCGCCGACTGCCCCGGATCACAGCGCACGGATCGGCGAGTTGCGGCGGCACATGGCTGAGGCGGTACGGCGAGCGGTGACGCCTAACCTGCCGGCTGACGTGCTTGATGCGGCCCTCGCTCCTCTGCGAGAGGAGCTACGGACACTCGGGCGAGATTCTGTCCCCCGCCCTGCTGAGCTCACGCCGGACGTAACGCAGCTGGCGCAGGCCATGGCGGGCGGGTTACCTGCCGAGTCTGGAGACCCTGGAAGAGCGGCGCGAGGTGATCAATACGTGGCACGCGCGGCTGTACCTGGGTCTGGAGGGGCCTGAGAGGCTAGAGATTACTGTGCTACACGAGTTTAAGCCGTTGTAGGGTTAATGCCGGATCATCATATCGTTGTAGAAGACGCAAAATAGTCCCCTGGCTGGCCACAACTTCTCCCCACCCTGTGGACAAAAAAGGCCCCCACTTGCATACCTGGCAGTGGGGGTTCCTTTCATTATGGCTACTGCCTGGGCTGAAGCAGGGGCTGTACTACCTCCGCTCGAGTTCTTCGGCGAGGGCAATAGGTGTATCTAGCTTGGGTTGAAGCACAAGCTCCAGACCAAGTAGTTCGAGGATGGCTGGCCAGTGACTCCGGTCATTGACGACAGAGGCCTTGAGTGTGCGGCTGATGACGGGTTGAGTGGTTTGGAGGTGCTCGGCGAGCTGTACCTGCGTAATGCCCTTTGCCTTAAGGGCCTGGCGGAGTTGTTCAGCCAGGTCTTCCATGCCATGACATTAACACGCATATGATACTCGCCAACATATTATTGGGTATCATATTCACCTCAGCAGAAAAGGCACTCCCCTTCGAAAAGCAGCTGCTCTTCTGACTCCATCACCTGTGAGCAAAAGGAGCACCATGAACATTACCACCCCCCGCCAAAACAGTCGCCGACGAAGCCCGCATTGCCGACCTTGAGTACAGCGTGATTCGCGCCGCCCAACTCGTGACGCTGGGGTGGGACCACGACGGCAACCCGAGCAAGATCGTGGACGACGAGAACATGAAGTGGAGGCCTCCCACCTGCTGGGCCGCGCTTCCCACGTCGAGAAAAGAAGTCATCCTGCCCACGCCCGCTCTCATCGGGAACCCCACGGCTCACCAGGGGCACCGCACCCTCGGCCGCCTGGGCGACCGCAGCCACTCCGCCCTGGCCAGCGAAGTCCTGGGCCGCACGGTGACCGGCCTCGCGGCGCTCGCGGCAGAGGACGCGGCCACGGTGCGCAGCTACGCCTTCGGGCAGCTCGGCCTGGAGACGGAGGTGGCGGTGTGAAGCAGATCGAGTTGATGGGCGTGACCCTCGCCGGCTGGAAGGCCGGAGGCATGGTTCACCTGGCGGCGGCCGCCGAAGGAGAGGGTGCGGAGATGCGCGCCTCCCTCCTCGCAGCGTTGCTCGAGTTGAAGGGCATGACGGTGGAGGTGGCACCGTGCCGGGCCACCGACGAGAGCCTGATCCTCGTGAACGTGAATGCGGAAGTGGCGACGTGAGCCGGGCGCGGGACATGAGCGGGCGGTGCTGGGCTGGGCGGACCGGTGCCCTCCTGATCGCCTGGGATGCGGCCCAGTACCAGCGGGACCTGTGTGGGGTCTCCCTTGCCTACCGGGCGGCACGTGGAACCTGGGGAGGCTTGGCGTGACGTCTGACGAGCGCCGGGCGCGTATGGCCGAGCTGCTGCCCAGGGTGGAGACGGACCGGGCCGCCCTGGTGGAGTACGGGCGGCTCTGGATGGCCGCGAGCTACAGCGGCAGCCCCTGGAACAGGAAGCCGCACGAGGTCACCACCGGCCCCTAGCTGACGCGCCTGCTGATGGAGGCATTGGAGCGGGAGCAGGGCGCGTGCCCAGGAGATTCGATTCGACGGGTGGAAGCCGGAGAAGCCGGGCGACGTGCGCAAGGATACCGGCGAGATGATGGGGAACGTGATGGAAGGGATTGATGCGGAAGAGTACCTGAACGACTGAGGTTTGTGCACAGGTTTACCCCGCCCTATAAACAAAAATAGTCGTTAAGCCGGTGTGGCGCCAAACGAAGACGAGGCTGAGCTTGGCTTCAGCGACGGCAACTTTCAAAAGCCAGTAAGAAAAAGGTGATGAATTTCTCATTAGCATGATTCTATGCGTATATTTTTCAGCATTTCATGCTTCCTGCTTGGCACTTCAATGACTCTGGCTCTTCCCGTTAGTCAAGTCATATTCAAAAGCGTGGATACTCAAGCTTTTGCTTTCGCTGGAAAACACTGCGCTCGAGTAGATGCCAAAGAACCCGTCGCCGGACTCAGCCTACAAGACTTTCAAACTTCAATGAATGCTCTTGACCACTCCTTTCAGTCGGTGGCAAATCAATCCGGTGGAAAAATTATTTTTAAAAGTAAATTTGCTCAAAAAGATCTGTACATGGCATACATGGGTTCAACCACAAAATCAGGCGTCACCATTGCATATCATAATAATGGAACAGGATACACGTATACTTGCCGCTTCAAATAGATAAATCTTCTAGGTATACCTTCAAATATAAATCCCCGTATGGCTCAGTTTGATCTTCCATCACAGCTGCAGAACATCTCGCCCACCATCAGTTTCAGGCCAACACAGGGAGAGGATTAAAAAAGGCCCCACCCCCGCGAGGCAAGATGGGACCTTTAACTGTTGCCACCGAAACTGCTCAGCCAAGCCTCTGTTTAAGAAGGAAAAACCGAATCAGTATGAATGTTGCTCCGGCGAGGACACCTCCCGAAATAGCCATGAGGAAATGCCCAGCGCCGATCCAGCAGAAGGAGGCCAGCAGGTCTGCGGTGCGTCTGCCCAGGTCTGCGGCGCTGAGCTCGAGCGTCAGGCCGGTCAGTACGGCCCCCAGCCCAGACGACTTGCGGCAACCAGGCCATGCGGCCGCAGCTCTTGCCGGTGGGGGTTGTGAATCAAGTCGTCCTTTTGGAGCAGGAAGATCAGCCCGAACCCGGGGGTATGCCCCGCGATGAGCAAGCGGGCGAGGATGTAGCGGTCGTGGAGATGCGCACGCAAGTGTGTGGGCCAGGTGCGGAGTTGTGGGGACATGGGCACCTCTTCTCCAGGCAAACGAGAACCCCACCGCGCCGCGAACGGTGGGGAATGAAAAAGCCCCGCGCGAGGCGGGGGAGCGGGGTTACGCGTCGTCAACGCTTACAGATTCGTGGCGGCGGACGAATACAGCGAGTCCCAGCGCAGCCAGAACAAGTGCATTGAATCCGCCCCAGGCCATCAGGCCGGAGGAGAGGTGTTCCATTGGTCCCAAAGCTTATCGAAAACTGATGGACCTACTGTGAGCTTCCCCTCTAGGGCCGTGAACAAAGGAAGCCTGCCCAGGGCCTGAGCGGGGTGCAGTGCTGAACGCCTGGATTGAGAACAGCATCATTCCCCGTCATCCACCAAATCTGTCATGTTCTGACAGATTTGGTGGATTATATTATGAATATGCGCGCACAAGGTACCTTCACAACCAAGAATTTCAAACCAACTACAACTACACTCGTCCCGATGATTGAAACGGCTTTGCCCAGCAGCGTTTCCAATATGGAAAAGGTCTACTCTGGCGATGTTACGGGTCACTCATCCACTTTGTTTACTGCCGCCTTTGATCTATCAAGTGGAATTGGTAGCTATATAGCTCTAGAGGCGTTCTCAGGATCACTACTCAACAAAAATGGTGCTTTTAACTTCATTCACTCCGCTTCTACACAAGGAAATAATCGAACGGATGAATTCTTTTCAATAGTCTTTGGGAGTGGCACAGAGGACTTAAAGGGAATTCATGGGGAGGGTGGAATGGCAATCGACGGTGATGGGACACACCGAATTTGGTTCGATTTCGAGCTTTAGCCGCGTATTGGTGCTCGATCTTATCCGGTCCATCCTAAAGTGAGCTGCCCAATAACAGACCGATAAGTTCTGCTTCAGGTCACTTCAACGCATTAGAGCATTTGTCTGAATTGCCCTGCGCATGCGAGGAAGGGCACCCCTCACAGATCCATTCTCCCCAATGCGCATTCAAGCCCGTTCTGTTCGGTCAAAAAGAAATCACCTTTTTGACAAATGCTCTAAGCCAGCCATTTTGCGTGTCCACGGGAGGCTGAGGGAGGCATCAGTCATGGCCAGGACTTCCTGCTTGAGGGCCTTGATGGATAAATTCGGGGCCATCTTGCCCTTCTCGTCCCGCTGCGTCACTGCCACGCCATCCAGGAAGTTTGTAGCCCCACGTCCACGCTGCAGGGGTCCGGCACAAACCGCTTGGCGCCAGATGCGCTGGCATCTTCCTTCCAGACACCGGGCATCTGCGCGTTCAGGATCGTGCGATCCACAAAGCCGCCCAGGTCCGCACCGCTTCCTGGATGGGTGCCCAGGCATTAGCCTCGTCCCACCAATTGGTGAGGGCCCCCGGGTACTCACCGAGCTTCTTCTGCTCTTCTGCTTTGGGCTTCTCGCCCTTCTTCAGCAGTCGGCGAGAGGCCAGCGTCAGCAATGGCTCACGCCCGGTTACGCCCGCCTGATGCCGGTCGCTGATGGCTTTGGCGGGGTTGCGCAAGACGAAGGACCGCTCAATTTCGAGGCCCACTTTTGCCGCATTGAGCGGGTTCTCGCCGTTTGTTGGGTCAAGTCTGGGGCCGCTCCAGCCTTTGCCCTCGGCCCATAGGTCGCCAACATAAAGCTCTGCGGACAGTTTCAGGGTCCTGGTCGTCAGCCCGCTTACCTTGGGCGGCCTTCAGGAGCCGCGCGACGGGGGCACAATGAGGGCAGCACAGTCATGCCTCAAGGGTAGCCGGAGGGATGACGGGGAAAACCGGCCCCACAGCCAATAGGAGATACCTTTTTATGTAAAGGTGGAGTATGGTCGAATTTGAAGTCCCTATGGAAGATGTGCGGCAGGAATTGGGGCCTCAAGCGGACGCCTTTTTACTGCAACTTGAAAAGTGGTCCATCTCTACTACTTGCCATATGAGACTGGAAAAGGGTGCGCCATTATACTTTATGCGCATAAAGTATAATGAAATAAAGTCAGACATACAGGGCGATACTGTAGTCAATCTCCGACTGCTGAGAAATGCCGTGACTCTTGCTTCCATATTACGCGCGAAAAAACACAAAGAGAGCCATCATCCACAAGGGGATCTCATTTAATAGAAAAACGGAAACCCCGCCCGCGGGTGGGGTTTACCGATTATACTGAACTAAAGTTATTCCTGTATATGGCTAGATGTACGATGGGGATACATATCATGCCTGAGAGGAATTAAATAGATATGACTCTCATAAATATATGAGCGAGAATCATTATTACTCCGTATTAGGTGTCGATGAAAAATTAGAGGAGGCCTACACGGTCACAAACGATAGGTTCTCTTCTATATAATTCTTGATTAGATTTGGAAGTGTCGAGGCATTGATTGCCGAATAGGAAAAGTGATGCGTTAAGTTTCGCCCGCCAATAATGACTTGGCGGCGCTCAGGCGTGAATATGGATACACCTCCTACCTGCTGTGACGCAGCGGGCTTGATCTGCCAGGAATACGGAACGCCTTTGTGCTCGCCACGATCTTGATTCATCTATTGAGCATACAGAAACTTACCCCTGCCTGAACCCATAGGAGCAGCTGCCTGGTACCCCGTACTCCATCTCCGGCTCCTCCGGAGGAAACTCGCTTATCAGGGCGTAGCGCTCCATGTCCTTGCCGTGGTCGTACTGTTTGCACAGTTTGTCCTCACCTCTGGCACTCGCCTTCTCATCCCACAGGCACGCCGAATACTCCCGGATCCCTTGCGTATTCCACGCACACCTGGTACTCCCCGCTACGTAGCATCTGCGCCTGCCTCCAAATCCCGTTCAGCACGTCCTTGTGCGCAGCCAACACTGTGAAGCCGCGCTGCTGCAGTTCCGCCGTGAGGCTGGCCGCGCTCGGGTCCAGATACAGGTACTTCACTCCTGTTCCCCGGTCAAACACCACCAGGTCATCAGCGTATTCGCCGTCTGTCTTCTGCCGGCCTGTCTCGCGCCCATTGGAGTAGGAGGCCTTCAGCCAGACGCGAGGCGGCGGCCGTCTGGTCCCAAGGATCGGAGCAACGCGCCGCATGCTGAACAGGCCTGCGCACGTCGCGTTGCCCGTGCCGTAGTCGATGGACCCATAGTGGTAATCCGCTTCCGGGTGGTCCTCAATGACGTGCATGTCTTCATTCCAGAAGTGGTCCACGGTGCCCTCAGCAGGCACCCCCACCTCCAGGATGAACCGCTTGAACCACAGGCACACATATTCCCTTATGCACGTCCTGCGCGTAGGCCTGAGGCAGCGTCGTGCTCGCATCAATCGGCGAGGTGAAGTAGTTCAGGCCCAGGCCGTCGGGATCCTCCCGGGTACGGCGCTTGTCGATGTCGTCCGTCTTCAGTCAATGAAAGGGGCCGTCCGGGTTCGTGGTCCCAAACAGCTTCGCGCCTTCCACACTCACGCGCATGCCGCACTGCCGGAATACGTTCGCAGGCCACAACGTCAGCCCGTCTCCGTAGAAGCCGGCCGCCGTGCTAGCTCGAATACCCCCTTCCCCGTCCTTGTTGCTGGCCCCCCGATGATGTACAGCTCCCGGCAGCCCACCTACGTCTTGCCCTGCGAGAAGGAGTAGCCGAAAGCCGCGCTGGTCAACCCCCGCAAAGGCGCGAGGATGTTGCGTTCCAGGCTGCCCAGGGTCTTGCCGATCATCCACCGGAGCATCATGCTGTGAACCGTCTTGCCGGACCGCACGGGGCCGCCCCAAATGTTGAAGCGGGCGTCTGAGTCCAGGATTGAATCTTCAGGTGTCACCTCGATGGGCGCATACAGCAGCTGCGCTCCTCGTCGCGTCGGGCATGAGCTTCACGAAGTCATCAAGGCCGGAGGCATCACCTCCGCCGTCATCGTCCTCACGCCAGAGGCCGTACATCTCCCCGATCATCTCACGGGCGTGCTGGCCGTCATACAGCTCCACAGCCATCCCGAACTTCGTCCGCTTGATGGCCTCTGCGAGATGCAATACGCCCAGTTCACACGCCTTGGCAATGTCCAACCGTTCCTCTTCACGGATGACCGGCAGTCCTGACACCCACCGCACAGCGTCGGGAATCAGCTCCATTTCCAGGCGGAGCGCTTCCCGACGGCGAAACGCCTGCGCCTTCTGATGGGCCTCCAGCTCTTTCTTCGCCAACCCCGCCCACTCGGCAAAACGCTCCTCAAAGTCGACCTCTGCAAAGAGTTTGGTGAGCAGTTCTCGCACGGGGCGGTACATGTAGAGGCTGAAAAGATGTCCATCCAAAATAGGGTGTCTGGTTCTGTTGTCAGCGAACAAACAGACTTGAAAAAGTACGGGTAGGACGTTTACTGATGACCAAGTGGCCGCATCTCCAGTTCCTCGATTCCATATTCGATCTGGCAGAAGAGAGTGGGGAAGGGTGCTCAAATCTGCTCGAATGCCCATTCGCTGGCCACCAAGAAAACACGCTCTGGGTCGAGTGTTTACGCAAATACCAAAATCATACCGTTCAAGTTGGAGAGTGATCTTGGCAGCCTCTAGCTGTACTTCGGGGAAATTCAGGAGGAACCAGGGAGGCCAGCATCGGTGATGCTGGCCTCCTGCTATGCCACGTTCTTTGCCCCCTTGGACCCGACATTTTCCCACCTGGTTCGCACCCTTTCTGACGCACTTTCGCCACCGTGCAGGGCGCACTTGGGCACCGTTGTACGTGCGTGGACTGTGCAGCGGTGCGTCCCGGAAAAGCATGCAACCTCTGGCTGCTGTGGTGGCTCCTGGAAAAGAAGACCACCTCCAGCACTTCATCACCGACAGTCCCTGGCCAACTCGTCCCCTGGAAACGCTGCTGGCCGAGCGGGCCCAGCAAATGCTTGGAGGCAAAGACGCCGTCTTGATCATTGACGATACCTGCCTGACCAAATTTGGGACGAAATCCGTGGGGGTTGCTCGCCAGTATTCGGGACAGGTGGGCAAGATCACGTCCTGTCAGTGTCTGGTCTCCCTGACCTTAGCCCAGCACGAGGTCCCTGTTCCCCTGGCCCTCCGGCTCTTCCTGCCACAGGACTGGACCAGCGATCCGGCGCGTCTCCAGGCTGCTGGTGTTCCAATGGAACACCAGCTGCCACAAACCAGGTGCGAACTGGCGCTGAAAGAATTGGACCGGGTACGTCCACATGTCACCTTTGGCGTCGTCTTGGCGGATGCTGGGTACGGCGTGAATGCCCGGTTCCGGCAGGCACTCACCGAACGAGGCCTGCTGTGGTCCGTGGGCATCACCCGCGCACAGACCGTCTACCCCAAGGACGTTCGCTTGATCCCTCTCCCTCGGTTCTTCCGAGGCAGGAGACCAACGCACCCCACTCCTTCTGAAGACCGGCAGTCGGTGGAAGAAGTGTTGGCGGGTGCTGCCTGGCAGCACCTGGTGTGGCGGCACGGGACCAAGGGCCCGCTCTCAGGACGTTTCGCAGCCGAATATGTTCGCTTGGCGGATGGGGAGGAATACGCCCGAAGTCAACATCTTCCTGGTCAAGCTGCCTGGATCATTGGGGAACAGCGGCGAGGTGAAGAGCGCAAATACGACGTCTGCAACCTGCCTCCTGACACGCCCTTATCGCGGTTGGTGGAAGTGACCAAGCGCCGCTGGGCGTGTGAACTGACCCACCGGGAGCTGAAGCAGGAAGTGGGGTTGGACCACTTCGAGGGCCGGTCCTGGCAAGGTCTGCACCATCACGCCGTGCTGTGTATGGTCGCCCTGACCTTTCTCCAATGGCTTCGCCTCACCCAGCCTGACGACCTTAGGGCCGACACCATCCCCACCATTCGAGTGGAGGTGGCCGGGGACTTACCCCGGCCACCTCCATGCCAATTCTGTCCCGCCTGCACAGCTCTATTCAGTGGTCCCTGAATTTCCCCGAAGTACAGCTAGGGACGGACCTGCCGCTGCTCGAAACTGTAAAAGTTTTCGACGCTGGCACGCATGACTTCCGTGGTTCGGACGATGACCTCTTCAGGAAACGGCCCATTTTCCGCCCAGTCGGGCTTCAGAGCAAGTTTGACGTCCTGCCCTTTGAGAAGAGAGGACACCTGTAGGCATTGCGTGGACTGTACCCAGCTTTGATAGCGGCCCGTGTGGCATTAGGCCGCTTCAAATACGTCTGCACGAAAGCGCAGCGCCGAGTGTTGATATGTTTTCCAAATCATCCGTTACATTCCCTCTGCTCCGGTGATTTCACGCCCACCTGTCCCCATTTTTCCCGCTCGCTCCGCTCGGGTTGGCCCGTTATTTCATAACTGATGAATTGGAATCCCCATCAGTTGTTCCAGGGCCTCAGCGAATGTGGTGGATTCACTGCCAGTGGCCTGGCAGCGCGCCCCTTGAGCGTGCTTGTCATACCCTCTCAGTGTGACGTCTGGAGTGACGAAAAACGCACCCAGGAGGGCGCGAACAGGCCATTAAAGCAACTATGCCAGAGAAAAAATAGGGAGATGATTGACGTACCTACAGACGATCAACCCTTTCTCGTCGAGTAGGACCAACGTTTCAGCGATCTCCCTTTTGGGAAGGCGTAAAGCAGTTGAGATGGTCGCCAGAGTTTCCTTGCGCCCCACAAGCCACTCCAACACCTGCTCCTCTCCGGACGAAAGGACATACCCCGAAGCTGGCAAAAACGTCCCCGCAACTCGACTGTACGTCGCCTCAACAGGCGGAGAGGCAAAGGGGTTAGAAAAGCGCTGACGAACCTTCCCTTGACCGATGAGATCGGAGATCGATTCTTTGAAGACAGGCGCTGGAAGGTTCAGGACCGCCATCAATTCACTTGCCCCCCAGGCCAGCTTATTTTCGAGAAGCTCTAGAATTTTCGGAGTCGCGGTACGAGCAAGGGGGCTGTACTTGGTGCTTGTCATCAACAGCCTGCTTTCTTGGCGAAAGCAGGCAGGAAGCTTCTGCTGCCTCGCATTCGGGCACTATAGCCACATAGAGGCCACGTTTCCTGACGCATCCTGGTTCCAGTCGATCGCTGGCCCCGGCGTTCGCTGCTGTTCAAGCTGCTCGGTTGCCAGGCCGGTCAAATTCCGGTTGGCTTTTCTGCCCGCGTCCAGGGCTTCACCCGCCTTCATGTACCGCCAGGAGGTCATCACGCTGACACTGAAGTGCGGGACAACCAGCGGGGGCAGTCCTGCTCCAGCACCCCACCCATAGGCATGCTGGCTCACGTGGACCGGTGGTTTGACCTACCGTGTCATGCGGCCTCCCTCTGCTGCTCCAGGTGCTTGGCGAGCGTCTTGCCCAGGCTGCGGCGCACGGGGCTGCGCTGGCCCTGCAACCACACCGCCAGCCGGTCCGGGTAAAAGTACGCAGGGTGAATCTCCCCTGCCCTACGCGGGCATGCGGTGCGCCCTCGTCCGCCGATACCCGCGCAGTGCTGGACGTCACGCCCAAAACGTCCGCCATCTGCAATCGCACTCCAGGTGCCCGCGGGCGGCAAGGTGAGCCCGATAGACAGTTGACTGGCCACACGACGGGCATCCTCCACCCGGTAACGGTGGGTACACCCCCTGCCCCTTGCAGCTGGGCATGGCGGATCGAGCCATACGGCGAGCGCCGCAAGCGTTGGTGCATCGTCCCGAAAGACACCCCAAAGAAGGCCGCCTGTTGCGCGATGTTCCACCACAGGCTGGGATCGTCCGCTCCTTTGGCTGGCACCTGGGCCCGGAAGTGCGCCGTAATTTTCTCGGCAGCATCGTCAAGAACGATCTGCCTTCCATACCGGGTAAAACCGAGGCCGCAACTCTTGATGTTATCCCGCACGGTGCTGTCACTTACGCCAAACTCGGTCAGCAGGCGCGACGTGGGCACTCCACGTGCAGGGGCGCCAGCCGCATGAAAGGTGGCATTCCGAACCACAGCGACGGACAGGCTCATGTGCGCGGCCACCTCCCGGAGAGTCATGCGGCGTTCCCGGTCGCCCTGAACGATGGGCGCGAGCTTCTTGCCGTCGTACTTCCCGTCCGGCCGCTTGTAGGCGCGGCGCCGCTGATTGGTCCAGGCGTCCTTGCCTGACATCAGCCCTCTCCGCCCAGGGAGGTGAGGCCTGCGTCAGGCCCAGCAGCACCTGACAAACCGCAGTTCCCGCCGGATCACCTTGAGGGCGGCTTCCTGCGGGTCGGTGTACCCAATGCCCCGCATGAGCGCCTCGACCAACCGCCAGGCCCCGGAAATGTCCTCCTCGGGACACTCCTCCCACTCTTCCAGCATCCTCCAAACTGGCCTGCACGTCCGACTGAGCTGCGGGCGCTGAGACACACCTGTGGGATTCGACCTCGGCGTGCACTTCTTCCAGCAGGTGCATTTCGTCCTTGCTGGCCGCGCGGCCGTCCGCATCAAGGTGGCCAGACTGTCAGAGAGGGCGTCGCGAGGCACCCCACTGATCTTGCCCGGACGGTACCAGTAGCGTTAGGGGCCGTTGCGTTAACTTGAGCACCTGATGCTGTACACGCACGAAATCCTCCAACTCATGCGTGGCCTCGAACGCGACCACCCTCAACGCACTGTCCGGGCCCGCGACATCGTCAAAGAAATGCAGATCCGTCATCCGAGTGGGACAAACAGCAGGTTCAGCTACGCCATAGGCGACATGGTCATTCGCAAATTGATTGAACGCGTCGGTCAGGGGTTGTACCGCATCCGCAAATAGCGAGGGCGTCACGAGGCACCGCCCTGATACCAATTGCATCTCCCCCTCACGCTTAAGCTGCGTCCATGGACTTCTTCCTGCCCGACACGCACCTGATGCGTATCAAGCATCTCAATGAGGGGCAGACAGAACTCACTATGGTGTTGGAAATTGGGCGCCTCGAAGTTGGTGACCTCCTAATCGGTTCGACCGATACCTGGAAAGTAACCAAGGTGCTTCCCAGCATCGGTGAAGTGCGCGTTCAAGTCCGCAAAGCCTGAGGTCACAGCGCACCGCCTTCCTGTCCGCCCTGAGCGGGTGCGATACGGGTGGCCTCGAAGTTCCTGCTCACCTGTGCTTGACTGCTCAGATGGCGCTTCATTCCTTGCCCCGTATACGTGTCCGAAAGGCTGTGCTGGACGAGATCCCTGGCCACCTGTACCTCCAGCCAGGCGTGTTGCTGTGTCAGCCCGGTGACACCCTTTTCGTAGATGGCTACGGGCGCTTTCGCGTCCTGAAAGTTGTTTGGGCCGGTGAGAATATGGATGAAGCCGATGTGCAGGTCGAAGTTCTGTCCTAGTAGGTCACTTGCCATAGGTGTAACACGGAATCACTTTGATTCCTGCATATAGCTAGATGTATGACGAGGATACCTATCACGTCTAGGACGACTTAAATAGATATGACTCTCATAACCATATGAGCAAGAATAATTATTATTCCGTATAATGGTACTCCGTTGACTGGCGGGAACCTGATGGATGGCGCCCGTGTTTCTGGGGTCAGCGCGGTACGGAAAGAGTGGGAATCCCCCGTGTTCTTCGCCAGCACTTTCAGACTCAACGGAGTACCAATAAGCTTTCAGGATGCCTCGTGTCCAGAAAAACCCGCTGCGTTCCCTGACCGAAGAGGAGCGCGCGACGTTGGAGCGATTGAGCCGGTCGCATCACACCGCCGCGATCATTGTCGGACGGGCAAAGACGATCCTCGCCGTATCGACTGGCATGACCTATACCGAAGCGGCTCGATGGTGTGGACGACGATCCGGTGAGGGGGTCGCGCGTCTGGTCTCCCGCTTCAATCAACACGGGTTAAAAGCACTCGAAACTCGTCCAGGTGGGCGTCCTCCCGTCGTCTACGGTTCCGCAGAGCGGAACCGTATTTTAGAAACAGCACGTCGTGCCCCAGATCGGGAGCAGGACGGCACAGCGACCTGGTCTCTGGTGACTTTGCAAAAGGTGCTGCGCCGTGAGGCCGGATTCGAACGCTTGAGCACCTTTACCATCTTGGGTGTCTGACACGACGCGGGGCTCACCTCGCAACGGGACCGAACCTGGTGCAAAACAGGAAACGCCAAACGACAACGCAAAACAGGCGTTGTCGTGGTGCGGGACCCAGATACCGAGGCCAAAAAAAATTGATTGAGCGGGGCTATCTTGAAGGTGAGCAAGGTGGTCTGGCCGTGTGGGTCGAGGATGAAGCTGGACCCTACCAAACGATTCCCCAGCCTGGCAGCGCCTGGCAACCCGCAGGGCAACCGACGCGTCTTCCACACGAATATGTCCGGGCGGGAACAGCAAAGTTGCTGACCCTCTTCCACCCCGCCAGTGGTGGGGTGCGTGTTCGTGGGGTGACCCGTTGCACGAACGCCGTGCTCCACCCTTGGATGCGACAGACCCTCTCCGAAGTACTCCAACCCCTGCCGGTGGCAACGGTGTTGCCACCGGCAGACAACCGTGGCGCGTGGGAAAGGTGGCAGGAAGGACTGTGCGTCAAGTTCACGCTGCTCGACACCTTGCCGCCTCTTCGCATGTTGCTGATCCTCGACAATCTCATCGGACATAAGACGCCAGCACTGGTGTGTTGGTTGATGGAGCAGGGCATCATGCCGCTGTACACCCCTGTGGCCGGGAGTTGGCTCAATATGGCGGAGTCGATTCAGCGCATCTTGGCTCGTCGTGCGTTGGCAGGTCAATGTCCGAGCAGCCCAACTCAAATCATCCAGTGGTTGGAGAGGGCGGCTCGAGGATGGAATGCGCACCCGACCCCGTTCGTTTGGGGAGGAAAAAGAAGGGCTCGCCGTCAGCGAGCCTATGCGAGGCGACATCCTCTAGGTGGGTCTGGCGCGACGACCCTTCAGGTCGTCCAGTGAATACCTACAACCATGCCAAGTGACCCACTAGCTGTACTTCGGGGAGATTCAGCGACCACTGAATAGAGCTGTGCAGGCGGGACAGAATTGGCATGGAGGTGGCCGGGGACTTACCCCCGCCACCTCCGCTCGAATAGCGGGAACGGTGTCGCCTCTGAGGTCGTCAGGCTGGGTGAGGGAAGCCATTGGAGAAAGGTCAGGGCGACCATACACAGCACGGCGTGATGGTGCAGACCTTTCCAGGACCGGCCCTCGAAGTGGTCCAACCCCACTTCCTGCTTCAGCTCCCGGTGGGTCAGTTCACACGCCCAGCGGCACTGGGTCACTTCCACCAACCGCGATAACGGCGTGTCAGGGGGCAGGTTGCAGACGTCGTATTTGCGCTCTTCACCTCGCCGCTGCTCCCCGATGATCCAGGCCGCTTGACCAGGAAGATGTCGACTCCGAGCGTATTCCTCCCCATCCGCCAGGCGAACATACTCGGCTGCGAAGCGTCCTGAGAGCGGGCCCTTGGTCCCGTGCCGCCACACCAGGTGCTGCCACGCAGCACCCGCCAGCACTTCTTCCACCGACTGCCGGTCTTCAGAAGGAGTGGGGCGCCTTGGTCCCTCTCCCTCGGAAGAACCGAGGGAGAGGGATCAAGCGAACGCCCTTGGGGTAGACGGTCTGTGCGCGGGTGATGCCCACGGACCACAGCAGGCCTCGTTCGGTGAGTGCCTGCCGGAACCGAGCGTTCACGCCGTACCCAGCATCCGCCAAGACGACGCCAAAGGTGACATGTGGACGTACCCGGTCCAATTCTTTCAGCGCCAGTTCGCACCTGGTTTGTGGCAGCTGGTGTTCCTGTGGAACACCAGCTGCCGTGAGTCGAGCGGGATCGCTGGTCCACTCCTGCGGCAAAAAGAGCCGTAAGGCCAGGGGGACTGGCACGTCGTGCTGGGCCAACGTCAAGGAAACGAGGCATTGACAGGGGGTCACTTTCCCGAGCTGCCCAGAATATTGACGGGCGACGCCGACAGACTTGGTGCCGAACTTCGTCAGACACGTGTCGTCAATGATCAGCACGGCGTCTTTGCCGCCAATCATCTGTTGGGCCCGCTGAGCGAGCAGGATTTCCAAGGGCTCGGTCCACCAGGGGCTGTCCGTGATGAACTGCTGGAGATGGTCCCCTTTCCCAGGCGCGACGACGCCTGCCAAGGGCTGCATGCTTTTTCGGTCGACCGTACTTCACAACCCACGGACGTACAGAGGGGCCCAAGCCCGCTGGGCCCGGTGGCGAAAGTGCGTCAGAAAGGGCGCAAACCAGGTCGGAAAGTGTCGGGTCCAAGGGGGTACAGAACGCGGCAGAGCTGAAAGCCAGCATTGATGCTGGCTTCCCTGGTCCCCCTCTAAATTTCCCCGAAGTACAGCTAAGCGAGGCTGCCTGCAGAAATATGTGTGGGCGTTAGAAATACCTGCCCGGGGCCGGTAAGGGTGTAGACCAGGCCTTCACCGCTGCGCACGCCACTGCGCACACCGCCTCCCAACGCGGACAGCGTAGGATTCATGCTCGCCGTGTACATCAGCATCATGTCACCATCGATAACGACGCTCTCACCCGCCCGGATGTCCAGCACCTCGATCTCGTGCACGCTGACCGGAGACTCAATGACAAATAAGCCAGTGCCGTCGAGGCGCGGCTGCACCAGACCGTTGCCGCTGGCGGCTCCCTGGAAGTTCCTATGGGTGTGTGTGCTGAGCTTCACGGTGCCCTGGGCAGCGTAGTACGCCTTGTCGTCCACGAGCATACTGTCGCCCCCTTCAAGGGTGGCGAAGATGAAATGCTGCCGGGTGGGCTCGGTCCAGACTTCTCCCGTGCCGGTCACACGGGTGCCGAAGGCCGATTCTCCCGTTCCTGCGCTCTGGACGGCCCGCTTGAGAAAACCCGCCTTGCGGCTTGGGTCTTGTTGCATCACCTCGAATTGAAGCCGACCGTGCGAGTAGGAGAGGATGCCCGGCTCCAGCACCACACTGTCGTTTTCCAACGTGAATTTGATCTGACGCGTCCCGGTATCGGTGTAGACCTCACGGAAGCTGGGCGTTCCCCCAGCGGGACCCTGCACGAGTTGGTTGCTCACCTTGCAGATGGCGTAGAGTTCGGCCTTCAGACCACGGAAGGTTTCACTGCTGATGGGAATTCGGTAACTCACTCTTCCAGGGTACGTGTTCTTTCGAGGGGACGAGGAGGGCTTCGGAAGCGGGTAGCGGCATTGGCCTACCGGCCGATGGCTCACGCGCCTGCTGATCGATGCCCTGGAACGGGAGCAACCCAAACGCGAAAGCTGTCCGCGCCTCAGATGGAGAGCAGGGCACTCCTCACGGCGTCTAACGTGAGGAGCGCCACTGCTACCAGGAGAAGGACCAGAATTGGAGTCGAGAAGGGACGCGGCATGCCTGGAAGCTATGCCTCATTGACTGACAGAGGTGTCACCCGCGGGAGGCAAGGTGGGGCCGTTCATTTGGCACAAGTTGTCCGAGAGTCAGAACCTCATCCTCCTACTCAACGGGAAACAGGTACGGTATAGGCGAAGGTTATCGTGATGTCGCTGGTCAACACCACCTGCTGTCCTGCAGGTACGGCATATCCCTCAACAGGTTGTGGAATCACGAAATACGTTTCGTCCCCAGGCAACGCGGAAATCTTCTTGGACCCTGTTACTGAACCCTCGAACACCACCTTATTCCTCGTGATGTTGCGAACCACAAGGGGGACTGGTTGTGCCGTCGCCAAGGTGACCACCCTCAGTGTGCGCAGGGCAGGGCGAGGCGGCAGGGTGGAGCATGAAGTTATCGTCCCACCAAGCAGGGCCAGCAGCGCGAGCCGTTTCATGCGTTCCAGTATTGCGAACAGCCGAGGAAAGAGGGGGCGTATGCGCACGGGTTGTCCGGTGCCCACCGCTTCTTGACCACGGCCCTGTACCGAACTTCCAGCCCAGGCACTGCACCAGCCTTGAGCGCCCGTGTGAACGGCGGCAGCCAGACACCTCCTGCCCATCAGACCAACTGGAACTCAGGGCTGATCAACGTTAGATACGTACGTTGCTTGTCATCCAGTCCATCCAAAGCTGCGCGCAATAGGGTACGCTCGCTGCCCAACAGCACGAGGGATGTAGGGATCACCCGAGGCTTGGGAGCCGTTTTGGAGAGGACGAAGGCTGCGGCCAACTGCATCCGGACCAGTAGCGTGGAATCGCTGACCCACTCGCGTCCCCCCTCCCAGCCTTTCACTGTATCGGCCTGGAGGAGCAACTGGCCCATCTTGCCAGCCGTCCACGTCAGGCCGATGATCTGCTTGGCCTCCAGTGCCGGCCCTCCCAGTGCCCGTATCGCCGCCACAATGAAGTCCATCGGGCTCCGAATGATGCTGCCGCGGATGGAGTAGAAAGTTTCGCTGGACAGCAGTTCTTCCAATACAGCGTGAACGTTGCCGTTTGTTCGCCGGAACGTCTCAGCACTGCCCGCAACGGCCTTCTCATCAGGAGTGTCTGCGACGAAGGCGCGGTGCAGCTTACGCGCCACAAACACTGCAGCCTGCGGGTGGGTGGTGGCGAGGCGCACCACATCCTCACCGTTCAGGTGACCCGTCTGTCCCAGGTAGGTCTTCTTACCCGCGTCATATTGCTCTTGACGAAAAATGAAGCGAGGGGTTTGCAGAAAGTTATCGTCACCACGCCCACCCTCGTAGGTCCAGCCCGTAAGAGCGCGGGCTCCCTCGCGTACGTCGTCCTCAGTGTAGTGACCGATTCCCGTGGTAAACAGCTCCAGCAGTTCGCGACTGAAGTTCTCGTTTGGTTTGCCCTTCTTGTTCTGATCGTTGTCCAGATAGTTGAGCATGGCCGGGGATTGGGCAACTGCCAGAGCGAACGCCGAGAAACTGATGGGGGCGGCATTGGCGCGGAGCAAGTTGAGATACTGCGTTAGCGCTGGCATGTTGCGTACCTTGTCCGTGCCGATGACGAAGTGGTTGCTCCAAGTTAGGGCCAGCTTCTCACGCAGAGGGTGGGGACCGTAGAGCATCTCGAACAGCCACCCAGCCCGCGTGAGCTCAATGCCTGCAGAAGGCGTAACTGCTTGAGACGGATCGAATGGATTTCCTGGCGCTCGGGTCTGATCGAAGGACAGCAATTTTTTAGCTGCCTGCCGGGCGTCCTCGCCTACAAGCGCACGAATTTGGGCGTCCGTTCCACCAAAAGATGTGCGCCGCAACAGATGGGCGGCGTCCTCTAGCGTGAGCTTACGGGAAAAGGGGGCTAGCGCCATGGAGACTCCACCATGAGGAAAGGTACTGCCGATGCGTACAGATCCTCGTAACAGGCTGCACCATGACTGTCATGGAAGTTATGCCATTCCCCTAATGGCGGGGCCGCAGATCAGGCAGCACGCCCGCTTGGGGAGAGGGGGTCGTCACCCGCTGCACTGGCTCTGTGGGTCCACCGGGACTGGCGCGATGCCACTGGCCGCATTCGCTCGGTCCGCGCCGATCCCGCGCAGGGTATGGACGCCAAGCATCGCGGGAACCGCCGTCGACAGCTCGCCACCCATGATCGGCGCTTCCCGACCGGTGAAGTGGGCGTGTAGGTAGATGTCCAGGATCACGCAGAAGCCTGCCGTGCCCGGCACAAGCGTGTAGAGCCCTCCAGGGGTGGCAAGGCGCGAGGACGCGCTGCAGCCTCCGTAAGGTCGTCTTGTGAGGCCGCCGTGACATACAGCTTCTCCCCCACTTGCGTCTTCAGAACCTGGCCAGGCCGACCGTACCGGGTGGCGACGAGGTGAACCAAGACGGCGTAACCCTTTGAGACGGAGTAGACGTTGGGGTAGGACAAGCCGCCGTAAACGATGACGCCAAAGTCAGCGGAGACAAGAGCGAACGTTTCCCAGGGGTTTCGAGCAGAGCCGCTGTGGAACGGCGGAAGGATGCACGCAAGGGGGGCCTCTTTTTTCCCGGCATGACGAACTGCCCAGGTGCCAGGGTGGACCTGGGCAGGAAGAGGTTGAGGACGCGCATGGCCTAAAGTGCGTCTGAAAAACGTGCTGGAACGGGTTTTACCTGCTTAGAGGATGGAGGGATGATAGGGCGGAGGTGGTGCGCGCGTGACGCGGGCGTGACCTCCTAAACGACCTCACCGATGCCGAGTGGAACGTCCTCCAGCCGCTGACCCCACCTGAATCGCTTGTGGGTCGACCGCGCAAGTGGTCTTTGCAAGAAATTCTGGAGAGCATCTTCTCCGTCCTCCGCGGAGGTCGTGGCCTGGCGGGCGACGGCCTCACGATCTTTCCCCCTGGCAAACAACCGACCACGCGCACAGGATGTGGAGGCGGCAAGGCGTGTGGGAAACGTTGCAGATCAAATTGCGTGAAGGTCGTCCGGGTGCGAGAAGGACGTCCTGAGACACCAAGTGCTGGAATGATTGACAGCCAATCGGTCATAACCACCGAGGTGGGGGGGCCACGTGGTGACGACGGCGGTCAGAAGGTCAATGGAAGGAAGCGTGATCTGCTCGTGGATACGCCCTGCCTCGTCATGGCGATCAAAGTGCATGAAGCGGATATCCTTCCCCCGCGCGGGCGCGGTCCTCCTCCTGCAAGGGGGCGCCGAATGTTTTTCCCCGAATGAAGCACCCGTGGGCGGATGCGGGACACACCGGAAAATTGGCAGGAGAACAGGGAACGTTTCTCGGCTGGACGCTGGAGATCGTGAAGCATCCCTGGTCAGGCCGGCAGACCACCTGGGCACCGAAGGGCGCACCTCCACACGTCGTGGAGGTGCCTGCGGGATTTGTGGTGTTGAAACGGCGCCGGGTCGTGGAGCGGACCTTTGCCTGGCCCTGGAAATCCAGGCGCATGGCCGGGGACGATGAAGCGCTGCCGGAGACGGCTGAGAACCTTGTCTACGAGGTGAGGATCCGCTTGATGGTCCGCCGTTTGGCCAAAGGTCCACCCTGACCTTTTTCAGACGCACTTTATTGATCCCGGCATAAACCGGTATGGATCACGGTGGAACGTCATGTGTGCTGGCCAGGTTCCTCATGCCTCAAGTCGGGTAGAACCGGTGCGAACTTACGCCGGGATCAATAGAGCAGTTGTCCGAATGGGGCGCCGCGCGTGGAAGGGGCACCCTCACGGCGCTCCATTCTCCTCCACGCGCATTTCGCTCGCCGGGCTCGGTTAAAAGTCCGCACGTCGACACATGCGCTAAGCGTCGGGCCGGGCGTGACAGACCGAATGACACCCCCCCCACGCAGGGCGGGGGCTGGGTTGGGCGTTGGCGGGCTACATCCTCGAAAGCGCGCTCTCCGTGTGCGCGGCATGCTTGCCGCCCTCCAGTTCAACGATGTAGCGGGGCTCGTCCTTGCTGGCCTTGTAGTGAAATCCGCTGACCTCGCCGTCCTCGTGGGCGATCTGCACAATCTTCCCGTGCGCCTCGCCCCCATGACTGTTCCACTTCACCTGGTCTCCAACTTTAAATGCCATGCGGCACAGTGTCATGCAAGGCCCGGTGGACCTGTCGGCGTCCCTACAAAAGCGGGCCGGAGCGCTGGCGGGAAAGATGGGTTGTTCACGGCGCGGAAAGGAGACTTCCCCTACGCTGAAAGCGATGCAGGTACAGGCCCATTACGGAAATACGGTGGTCGTGGAGAGCCAAGGGAAAACCATTCGCCTCATTCAGTGTCTGAAGCGCTACAACCACCAGTTCATTCAGGATGGGGGACGTAAGACGGAGTACGTGGAAGTCTGGGAGGACGTGATTGGGCACGTCTACCGCTTGAGCCGCCCCGTGCAGGAGGGCGTGCCCTGGTTGGTCCACCGTTGGGCTTGACGCTCTGCGCCGAACCGCCGTCCTAGCAGCAAGAACCCCACCGCGCCGGGGACAGGGGACATTGGGAGGGCACAGCTTGATCAAGCTGACGACGATCGACTCACCTATCTGAATCATCAGGGCGAGCGACTTGGGCGTGGAGCTGGAAGTAGCAGACGAATTGATCTGGTCTACACGGCGTGTGGACCGATACATTCGGCCAAAACAATGGTTCAAGCCGCGCGAAGAGGTGGAGGACTGGGAGATGGGCGACGACTCGTGCTCAGCCGAAGCGGCCACAGAAACCCTGGACACCAGACTGGCGTGACCAAGTCACCACATCAAGGCTCCCCTTCTGGGGGCAGGAAGAGTGTCATTACCCGTCGTGGGGTGGAACGGGCCCATCTCGGCGAAGCCATGCACGGGTTCCCACGCCCAGGAGGGCCAGCACATTTCACGCGATCCAAGCCCACACCAAAGAGGGCAAAAGTTGCATGGTTGAATATTTTTGCGACCTCCAGCACGAGATTTCCATCAGTAAGACAACAACCAGCTGCCTTCTTGTACCTTTTCTCCCAGTATGGCGAAGTGCCCGGTACCGGGGTGAACTTGGGCAGGAAGAAAGTGCGGCCGCGCACGGCTTAAGAGTTGGGCCGCGCGTGGCAGGGCAGCAGAACGCCCCAGCCGGATTAAGGTCGGGGAGGGGAAACAGGTAAAAAACGCAAAAGAGTCCTTTGGTTATCCACATCCTCTTCCCCACCCTGTATGCAAAAAAGGCCCCACCCGTGCCTCACGGCGGGTGGGGCCTTTTTTCCTTTACGCCGCTGTACGTGGCGCGCCGGGCACTCAAGTTCGGGGAGTGAGAGGAGCAATAGGCCGTGGCGAGTTGTCGACCGGAGGGGCTGGGGAAAGGGATTGGCCAGGGCAGCGGTGACTGCATCGGCAATGGCGGCCGCTGCCGATGCTACAGCCGCACCTACAGCGCTCGAAATTGCCGCAGCGGACGTGGACACCGCCTGAACAGCATAGGCGGCGATTGCCCCGGGAGCAGCAGGAACCTGGCTGTCGATTGCGGGGGCAGGAGGACCTGCTGCGCCACCGAGGCAGCGATCGGCGCTGCGCTTGCAGGGCCGCTGCCGCGGTGGGTGCTGTGAGGGACTTCCGCGCCACGGGTGACGGTCTCCTGGCGCTGGAGGGCTTGGTACCAGCGTTTCGGCTTGGTTCCTGGCTTCGCGCTGCTCTGCTGCTCACGGAGCCAGTGCGGGCGCCCTCCAGCGTGCGGAGCTTGCGCCAGTTCACGGGAAGGGTGCGTTTGGGAGCAGACAAGTGCGGCGCCCCCGGGCGCGCGAGGCGAGCAACAGAATCAAAACGGTGGATGTACGGCCTACTTTTGGCTGACGGACATCAGACTTAGGGCAACTACACTCCGGAACATGGAGACCAAGAAGGAAGCCCTCGTCAGTTGGCTCTGCGTGGGCATAGGCATGAGCATTTCTTTAAGCAACGTCTTGGATAGCGTTGTCCTCGGCAGCTCCTTGGGGATTGTCCTGGCCTTGACCGCAGGGACGCTTGCTGGCCGGAACCTGAGGTGACCACGCTGGCCGCCCTGGCCCCTTGTTATGTCTAAGGAGAAGCTGTATAGTTGTTTTTCTGGCTCGCAAGAGTCGTGCAGTCCACAGCACACGAGGGTGGCGTCCACCTCAGAGGTAAAGACGGGCGCGCGAACAGACGAACGGGGCACACCCGGGAAACTGAACACACGGGGGGAGTCGAAAGGCTCCTCTCTCTTCTTTGTCGTCGTGCTGGTTGCGCTCTAAAAAGTGTGTTGCTGACAGGCGTGATCTGCGCCATGACACGGCCGCCCAGGCACACCTCGCTCTGGCGTATCCGCACCAACAGTCCAATGTTGACCCTCACGATTCTGGCCTGAGGGGAAGTCGCGGGACACCGGGGCCTTTGACCATGGGGATGACCGCGAGGTCAAGTACTGGGTTGACCGGTCCTTCTGGGGCCGTGGCGTGGCGATGGCAGCCCTCGGTCAGTTCACCGCTGGAGCCGCAGCGACCTCTCTACGGGCGCGCCGTACCAAACAACGCGGCTTCCCACCGCGTCCTGAGGAAGTGCGGATTCATCGGGTACGGCCAAGAGCGTGATTTTGCAAACGGGCGAAGTCAGGAAGTGGTCGAAATCCTCTTTCGGATGGACGAGTGAAAGGAAACGTCCAGCCTGCAGGGGTCGGAGGCATCAGCATGGAAGCACAATGACCTTACCTGAACACGACCGGCTCAACGATCTCGTCCACGAAACCGCTGAGATCCACACCCTCCTCCAGCAACAGAGCGAACGCGAGCTGACCCACCTCCACCGCCCCCTGGAACGGATGAGCATGTTCCTGAGCCACCCCGGCTTCATCGTGACCACCCTGGTCCTGTTCCTCCTCTGGATCGCCCTCAACCTGGAACTCAAGCACCTGGGCCGTAAACCCTGGGACGAAGCCCCGTTCTACTGGCTGCAAGGCCTCATCGGCCTGCTGGGCCTCATCGTGACCACCACCGTTCTCGTTGGGCAGGCGCGGCAAGGGCAGCTCGCCGAACAGCGGGCGCAGCTGCAACTTCAGATCGTGCTGCTGACCGAACAGCGCTCGGCCAAGACGATTGCGCTGCTGGAGGAGCTGAGACGGGACCTGCCCAACGTCCGCAACCGGTATGACGAGGATGCCCAGGTGATGCAGCAGGTCAGCAATCCCGAAGTTATTCTGGAAGCCATCCAGGAGGGCGACTCCTCCGGGTCGAGGAAGGAGACGTCTTGAAATCCATGCTCGCCCTGATGGAGTTCGCGGTGGCTTCTGCTGACTGGCCCACCTGACCTCCGCCTACTTATTCCCTTGACTTTCCTCCAAAACCTCGGGTGCGGGGGCCGCCTCTTGTCGTCCACGGAGGTCAGGGCGCCTTGCCTGTTCCCCGCCAGAGGGATTGATGTACACCGACGCTGCACTCGTGAGGCGGTGAGCCGCCGCATCCACAGCAGAAGACCCCAGCTCTTGCTGGAGACCTGGGCCGAAAGTCCCGCATTCACGCCCGGTCGACCCGCCTGCCCCGCCATCCTCTCCATCCCCAACGAGGCCTTCGCCTTCCTGATCTGGGAGAGCTGGCCACACCTGAAGGTGGAGCTGGCCGTATATGCGGCGGCCAGCTCCACCTTCAGGAAACCGTACAAACAGCGTCGCCGCTCACCGCAAGGGTGACTCTCGCAGTAAATGGTGACTGATTTTCTATGTGCCGCCTTTTGCGGACATCAATACCGTTGCCATCAAAGTGTCCCGCCTGCCGTACTGCCAAATGGGGTCTTTTTCTACCGAAACAGAGGCCCTACCCCTGAAGAACGCCTCCCGTCACGGCCTGAAACGTCAGGAGCGCCCCCGCAAGGAGAAGAAGGATCAGCAGGGGGGTAGAGACGGGGCGGGGCATGGTTGAAGGGTAAAGTGCCGACTCTGACATGGGCAGCACAAGCGCTGGGAGGACGGGAGACAGGAACAGGCAAAAAGACAGGAGGCCGCGAAAGCCCCCAGCCGCCCGCAACGGGAGCCGCTGGAGTTGAACCTACCCAGGACCCATCCCCGCTTGCGCGCCCGTTTTTGAGCAGGTGGGCGTCGTCTGTTTCCCCAGGAACGCTGCACCGAGTATGCCGGCGGAGCGGCGTGGAGCGGTTTGAAGCAGGCCCAGGCCCTTTCAGTCGGCTGCAGGGGTAAATGAAGGGGCCGTCAAGGGGGATTGGGCCGCCCCACCCGCTCCGTTACGGCAATTGCAGGCCCTCGGTCCGGCCCTGTTCCGCGAGGAGTTGCTCCCCCGCGGCACTCAGAATGTAAGTGGTCTTTTCCCGGCCGGACGTGGCCGGCGAGATCAACCGGCGCGCCTCCAATTCCTTGAACAGCAGCACGCTCAGGCGGCGTCCGGCGAGGGTGTAGTAGGGTCCACGGGTTGGGCGGCGGTGCATCACCATGTCAGCACCGCTTTGTAGGGCCCGCAACACGCGCAGATGGGCCTCGGGGAGGGGCGGCGGGAACAGTTACTCCACCTCGAAGGCGAAGACGGTGGGCTCGGAGGTGATGCGGAAGCGCAGGCGCAGCTCGTCCACCACACGGCGCTGCTCGTCGGTGTTGCCCTTGATGCCGTGGGGCACCTCGTCGGTGACGTGGGGGAACGTCACGCCCTCCACCTCCACGCCGGGTGTGCCGTCTTCCAGCGTGACGAAACGGGCAGGCACGCGCCCACCGGGCAACACCATTGTGAAGGCTCTGTTCTGGATTCGGTCCTGGGTCATCCGCCCACCGTAGGCAAGCGGAAGACCGCCTGGGTGAGGCGGAACTTCAGGGGAGTTGAGACCGGGGAAGAGCAACCGGGGCAGCAGAAGGGGAAACGGACCCTGCCCCGTCTCCCCTGTCCTGGCGCTCCGCCCTCAGCTCTTGTCCTTGCCGCTGTCACCCTTGCCGCCGTCCTTGCCCCCACCGCTCTCACTGCCGTTGCGCTGGCCGTCACCGGCCTTGTCGTCCGCACTGCCGTGGTTGGAGCCGGGTTTGGGGCTGTGGTCACGCTCGCCCTTGTTGTAGTTGTCCTTGTGTGGCATGACTCCAGGGTGCGCTGGGGGCCTCTGTGCGGGGTGAGCGGAGGCTCAACGCAGGCCGGGGCAGACTTCAGGAGACGCTGATCTCAAGCTCGCCTGTGACCGGGATGGAGCCCTCGCCCTGCTCCACGGAAGGAAAAATGGCGCCCTTGGGGGAGAGGGAGACCTCCGCGAGCGCTTCTTGCAATACCCGAACCTGCTCGGCATTTGCCTGGGCGTGGGCATCTTCGGACATGACATCATCGTGACACGCGCTGTGATACCGAGAGGGCAAATTTGCCACAGGTGGGCCGACCCTCCGCCCTCCACCTGTGACGGCACATTCGCCACCCATTGAATTTCACGCCCTGACCGCATCAAAGGACAAGTTTTTGAATACGCGAGCAGGAGACTCTAACAAATCGTGTATTTAACAGTGGTCTGCATCGTAGAGAGCGGGTTTTTTGTGCATCCCTCCGTTATACTCATTGGTTGCCGTCGCCGAATTAAGTTTCTCGGTATCTGAATGAATTTTTTCCGCCTTCTTCATTCCTGGGCGAGCAAGATTGAATTCTCCGCTTAATATGCCTGTGCCTACTTTTAGGCCACCCCAGCGCTTTCAAAATCGCAACATATACTGTTGCCCAAGCCACTGCTTCAGGCCAGCCAGGCCTTCTGTACAGCCAGAACCTTTTGGACTTCGGTCCCTTTCGTCGCTCGTAACATATCCGCCCCCAACACAGGGTTTTTATGTAGATTCATGCCTGAGTGGAGTGCGGTGGAGCGGTTTCCCCCTACACTTCCAAGTCCTTGGAGAAAAACAGCCTCCCCATAAGAAGACCACCAGCGCCCGAATACTCCCCTCTTCCTTCTCACGACCGTTTTGATTTGTCGGCGAGCGTGACGAACGAGACCGGGGAACTCCTGAGTCTTTTCAGTTAAGCCGCGTGCCCGTCAGGCTCGGGTTCGTCCCGCCTGCGTAGCTCGCGGCCACATCGCGCAGCAGGCGCCGGGCGAGGACCAGCAGGTCGTTCTCACCCACCGACGTCAGACGAAAAGCGCTGCTCTGGCCGTACTCGCCCACAAACGCGCCCGCGTCCCGCCGTACACGCACCAGCACCTCGCACAGCCCCAGCCGCAGCCACACGGCGTGCCAGCTGCCGGGAGGGGGTGGGCGCAGGCGGGTCTGGGAGTCCGCCACCGGCTCCATTGCCACGTTGTTCAGCGGCAGCCCTGGGCCGCTCGCGCTACGCAGGGCGTGATAAAGCGCGTTGAGAAACGCCTCGCAGGCGCGCTGCTCGGCCTGCCGCTCGTGCGCGTACCGCTCGATGGCGGCTTGCAGCGCATCGAAATCCGTCACGGCCTATTCCTACCACACGAACCGCGGAAGCGTCCGTGTCCTTTTCACCGGGAGAACGCCCCGGGCACTGGAAACGGGGTGCGCGGGGACGCCGATCGGCCGCTATCCTGCTCGGCGTGAGCCTTGCCGCTGCCCTCCCCCGCCCCGCGCTGCTCCTCTCCAACGGCACCGCTGAAGACATGATCGGGGCGCGGCTGCTGCGTTACCTCGCCGCGCAACTTCCCGGCACGCGGATCCGGGTGCTGCCGCTCGTGGGCGCGGGGCACGCCTACCGGAACGTGCCGGGCGTGACGCGGCTGGGCCGGGCACTGGAGTTGCCCAGCGGCGGCTTTCCCTTCGGGAGTCTGGCGAACCTGCGGGCGGACCTGCGGGCCGGACTTATCGGGGCCTCGCTCGGCCAGTGGCGGGAGGCCACGCGCGCGGCACGGGGAACTGGAGCGGTGGTGGTGGTGGGCGATGCCTACGCGCTGATGGTGGGCACGCTGGCGGCGCAGCGCGCGGGTGTGCCCCTGCTGCATCTGCAACCGCTGCTCAGCGCGCATTACCTGGAGGGACTGGGCACACGCGGCCTGCTCACCGAACCCAATGCCATAGGAGCGAACGTGCCACTGCCCTACGAGCTGCGCCTGGCTGCGCGTGCCCACGCGGTGTACGTGCGCGACGCGGCCACCGACCGCTACTACGGCGAACGAGGCGTGGAGGCGCGCTGGGTGGGCAGCTTCGCGATGGACGTGCTGCCCCCGCCCGAACGGGACCTCACGGAACTGATTGCTGGAAGGCGGGTACTGGCCCTGCTGCCCGGCTCCCGAGAGGACCACCGCGAGAGCCTGCCCCTGATGCTGCAAGCGGCGGCGCGGGTGCCGGGCGTGGCCTCTCTGGTCGCCTGGCCGCACAGCTGGGAAGCCGTGACCCTGCCCCGGGGCTGGCACCTCAGCGTGGAGGATGGCGAGACCGCCTTTGCGGGCGGCGAGGGCACCCGGGCGGCCCTGCTGCGCGGCGCATTCGGCACAGTGGCCCGGGCGGCGGACGTGGCGGTGGGCACGGCGGGCACCGCCAACGAGCAGCTCGCTGGTCTGGGCGTACCGGTGGTGGCCTTTGCCACCGGGGGGCCGCAATTTACACCCGGTTTCGCGCGTCGGCAGGCCCGCTTGCTGGGCGAGGCGCTGAGCGTGGTTCCGGCCCGACCCGACGCGGTGGCGGCGGAGGTACGCGCCCTTCTGGAGAACGGAGCGAGGCGGGCACGGGCGGCCCGCGCGGGGCTGGAGCGCATCGGCCCAGCGGGAGCGCTGCCGGTCATCGCTGCGGAGCTTGGGGGGCTGCTGGCAGAACGGGGCTGACGTCCGTCCTCAGCGCCCGTAACTCGCCCGCAACCTCGCCAGACCTGCCCGCAGGCCGATGGGCCGGGGCGGCAAGTCGAGCAGGCGCACGGGGGTCAGGCCCTGCCCACGCAGGCCGCTCAGCAGCCGCTCCAGCAACTCGGGCGTGACAGCGGGGCCGTCGTGCAGCAAGACCACGCTGCCGGGGCGTATCTGGGCGAGGGCCTGCGCGGCCAGCGTGAGCGCGGGGGTATCGGTCCAGTCGCGGCCCTCCACGTCCCACAGGGCCACCTGCCGCCCGGCGAGGCCGGCCAGCAGCCGGGTCAGGGGACTGTGTCCGCCGTAGGGCGGCCGGTATAGGTATGGCCCGGGTCCGCCGGCGCGGGGATGCCAGCGCACCTGGGCCCACTCGCGCCAGGGCGGCAGCAGCAGGGCTGGGACATGCCAGCGCCCGTGGGCCCCGATCTCGTGCCCAGCCTCCATCAGGGCCCGCAGGCCGTCCGGCCGGGCCTCGACCGCTGGGGCCGTGACGAAGAAGGTGGCCTGGGCCCCGTGGCGGGCCAACACCGCGAGCAGTTCGGCGGTGCGCTCACTGGGGCCATCGTCGAAGGTAAGGGCCACCCGGTGGCCCACCCGCTCTCCCGGGCCGAGGGCACCCCACCCCGCCGCGCGTCCGGCCACGTCGGCGAGCAAGGCGGCCAGGCCCACAGCGCCCAGCAGCCACCTCCCCCACCTCATGCTGCCCCAGTGCCCTGCTGGCGGGGAAAGGCCCGGCGAAAAAAGACGTAGCCGCTCGCGGTGATCAGGGCCAGTACCGCGCCCGTAACGAAGGGCCCGGGCGCGCCCAGCCGCTCGAAGGCGAAGGTGCCCACCAGCGGTCCCAGGGCTGTGCCCGCATTCTCGACCGTCATCAGCGCGCCCCAGGCAGCGGGGCGTTCGGCCTCGGGCAGGGTGCCGCTCACCAGGGCGGCCCAGCCCGGCGATATGAAGGCGTAGGCGAGCCCCGCCGGCACCGCCAAGGCGTACACAGCCCAGGCGGGCGGCGTGGTGGCGAGCAGGCCCAGGGCAACGCCCAGCAGGGCGAAGCCCACCGTGACGGCGAGGCGGGCGTGCCCACGGTCCGCCATTCGGCCCGTGAGGGGAAAGCTGGCGTAGGCCACCACGCCGCCCAGCACCAGCACGCCCACCATGCCCCAGTAGTTCAGTCCGAAACGGGGCGCGAGGGTAAACAGCAGCGGTCCCAGGAGCGTCATGGTCAGCGTCTGCATAAAGGCGGCGGGCAACAGCGGCGCGAGGGCGCGCAGGGCCGTGCGGGCGCGCGCGGCCGGAGGCGCGTCCGTTTCGGTCCCCTCACCGGCCCCCGCTGCACGGGGACGGCGGACGGGCACCACCAGCGCGGCGAGCACCCCCAGGGCCTGCACCCCCAGCGCGATCAGCAGCGGCCAGGCGTCCGGGCGGTCTGCGAACGCCCCAAACAGCAGGAAGCCCGCCCCGATCAGCGGCACCACCGTCATGCTCACGAGGGTCAGCGCACGGCCCTGGTACCCCTCACGCGAGGCGTCGGCCGTCAGGTTCATCGTTCCGGGCCACAGGGTGGCAAACCCGGCTCCGTGCAGCGCGGCGATCAGCAGCAGCGTCCACAGGTTGTGTGCCAGCGGCAGCAGCGCCAGCGCCCCCAGGCTCAGCGCCGAGCCGCCCAGCATGACCAGCCGTGGCCCCTGCCGCGCGATAAGCGCACCCGCCGGACCGCGCATCAGGGTGTCAGCCACGAAGTGGGCCGTCCAGGCCACCCCCACGGCCGTGACGGGCAGGTGCAGCACGTGCGGTGCGTACTGGGGCAGGTAGGCGGCGTACAGCCCGCTGCGGACGAACTCCCCGCAGGCGAGCGCGAGGGCCGCCGCGGAAACCCCACCCACCGTCCCCGGGCGCAGCGGCAGTGGCGGCAGGCGGCGCGTCACAAGCCCCACACTCTGGCCTGCTGTCCCGCCACGTGTGGCCCGGCCACCCTTTGCACGGTTCCGGGCCTTCCGGAAAATGGAGAGCAGGTGCAGACGCGGCGGCGGCCTGCTACCCTGGCGCGGTGCCGGACTTCACGGTGGTGATCCCCGCGCGCAACGAGGAAGCGTACCTGCCCCTGACGTTGCGCGCCCTGGAGCGTCAGACGTTTCTCCCCACGGAAGTCATCGTGGTGGACAACGCCAGCGCTGACGCCACCGCGCAGGTCGCCCGCGCCTGGGGGGCCCGGGTGGTGGCCTGCACCGTGCCGGGCATCGCCGGGGCGCGTCAGGCGGGCGTGGACGCCGCCCGCACGCCCTGGATCGCCTCCACCGACGCGGACTCGTTGCCCGACCCCGAATGGCTCGCGCGGCTCAGCGAGGCCGCAAAGCCGGGCCGCGTCGCCCTGTATGGCCCGATGCGCTTTTGTGGCGTCTCCACGTCCGTCACGGTGCTGTCTGAGCTGGGGTACGGCGCTTTCCTGCACGCCTGCGCGCTGGCGGGACGCCCCAATCTCGCTGGGGCGAACATGGCCTTCTCGCGCCAGGCGGCCCTGCTCGCCGGAGGGTATCCGGCCGTCGAGGCCTACGAGGACGTGCTGCTGGGACGGGCCCTGGGAGAGCTGGGGAACGTGGCCTATGTGCCCGGAGCCCTGGTGGAGACGAGCGCCCGGCGGCTTGAAGGCGGCTGGGTGCCCTTCTTGTGGCGGCACCTGCTTAACCTCACCGGTCATAGACGAGGGTATTTCGGGGACTGACCACCGCGTGCCCCAGGGCGCTGGCCTCGCCAAGAAAGGGCATCCCGCTCGACAGGCCCAGCGCTCCCGCATACACGTCCAGCACCCGCTCGGCCACATTGCCGGGCGTCCAGGCGGTGCCGAAGATCCGCGCGCCGCGCGAGAGCCGCGTCCACAGCGCCGGGCTCGCCAGGATCTCGGACGCGTGCCGGGTCAGGGCCGCCACGTCGCCGGGCGAGACGAGGTATCCGCTCTTTCCGTGGTCCACACCGCTCAGCGTCCCGCGCGCTCCCACCGCCACCACCGGCACGCCCATAAGCTGCGCTTCCTGCAGCACCAGGCCCTGCGTCTCGGTGTCGCTGGCAAACAGGAACAGTTCGGCCAGGCGGTAGTACGCGCCGATCTCGGTCCAGGGCCGTACGCCCAGGAAGGTCACCCGTTCCGCCACACCCAGGCGTTCGGCGTGTTGAAGGAGGTGCTCGCGTTCCGGGCCCTCGCCCAGCACCACGAGGTGCCCATCCGGCAGCCCCGCGAGCGTATCAAGCACGAGGTCAAAGCGCTTCTCACGGGCCAGCCGCCCCACGGTAAGCAGGCGGCGCGTTCCAGCAGGCCAGGGGCTTTCGATGGCCGGGGCCGAGCGCAACACCTGCGGCTCAACACTGGTGGGAATGACGACGGGGTTTTGCACGCCCATTTCGCGGATCACGTCCAGCATTCCGGCGGTGGGCGTGATGACGGCGTGCGCGCGGCCGTAATACAGGCCCATCACCCGCGTCACGATGCGGGTCTGCTTTTGCAGCAGCGGCAGGCCCGGCACGTAGTGGGTGTAAGACTCGATATGGGTATGGTAGGTCGCCACGTGCGGCACGTTCCACTTGCGGGCCAGCCGTGCGCCCGCCAGCCCCAGCGTCAGCGGCGTGTGGGTGTGGATCAGATCGTACTTCTGCTCGAAGTCCTTGCGCGTTGGCCAGGCCAGGCGGTAGGTCGGCAGGAAGACGTAGCGCACGCTGGGCACCCGCAGCACGTCCGCGCGGTCGTCCACCTGCTCGGGAAAGAAGGGGGCCACCACATCCACGTGATGCCCGCGCGCGCGCAGTTCGTCGCTGAGCAGCCCGACGCTGGTCACGATGCCGTTCTGGTCCGGCAAGAAGGTGTCGGTAAAGAGGCCGATGCGAAGAGGCTTCATGCTGCTCGCCTCTGCCCGGCGGGGGTGCGCCGAGCGCGGGTGGCCTGGATAAAGGAAGGCTGAAGCATCACTGCCCGGCAGCATACGACGCCGAGCATGAGAGTTGCGCCTGATCCGCGCGCCCGGGCCGGCACACTCCGGAGGGCGTCGCGCGTTTCCACGCGCCTGGCCCGCTTCCCCACATCCTGGCCGGAGGCTAGAGTCGTCTCATGGTTCGCTTGCCCCGTTCTTCCCTCCCTTTCTGGCGGGCCCTCATGCGCGCCGGGGCCTTCGGGACCCTGCATGGCGGTCACCCCGGAGACGTGCGCATCGGTCTGACGGTGCCCATCCCCGAAGCCGGGGCGCTGTCCCCCGCCCTGCGCGCCCTGAGGGCGGCGGACGTGCGGGCCACCCTCCTCCTTCCGCCCAGATTGGCGCGGCAGTGCCCCGAGGAGGTGCGGGCCGCTACGCAGGCGGGGCATGAGGTGGCCGGGAACGGCCCGCCAGAGGACCTGACCCTGCTGGAGGCGGTGGCAGGACAGCCGGTGACGGCCTGGGCGCTGGAGGAGAGGAACCTCACCGGAGCGGCCCTGCGCTTCCTGGCCGCGCGCAGCGTGCGGCCCCTGCCCGTCCCCTCGCCGGTGCCGGAGCTGGGCCTGACCTTGCGCGTCCCACCTGGGGAATTGGCCGCCACCCTGCCGCGCCTGAAAGCCCTCGGCTACCGCCCCGTGCGGGTGCGGGAACTGCCTGACCTGCGCCCCGCCCGCCCCCGTGACCTGCTGATGCGCGTCTACCGAGAACTGGTGGACGAACGCTTCGCCCGCGCGCACGGGGTGGTGCCGCTGACCGAGCGGGCAGACGCGGTGATGCGGGTGGCCGCGCAGCCTGCGCCGGCGGGCACGCCGCTCACCCCCGGCACGCCCGCCGCCGAGCTGCACCTGCACAGCCCGCGCCTCGTGGGTTTGGCCGCGAGGAGTGCCCTGGGGGCCTACCGCGCCTACCACCGCTCGCTGCGGGACGTGGCCGCTGCCCTGCGTGAGCGGCCCGAACTGGCGAATGCCCAGCTGGTCTACGCGGTGACCCTCTTTCACGGTCCGCTGGAAAAGCACGGCTTCACGCTCGTGCCCCTGCCCGCTGCCCGTGCCCGGCTGTACAGCCTGGGCTTTCGCGTGATGCGCCTCGTGTACGGCACCACAAACGCCCCCTCCGAAACCGAGCCGAAACTGGCGTGGATGGAGCGGGAGGCGTTTCTGGCGCGGCACGGGTAATAAGGATTCGGGTGAATCAGTGATCAAATCACGGACCCACCCGAGCGGAGCGAGCAGGAAAAGCAGTGACGGAGAGGCGCGGAACCACCAGAGCAAGCGGAACGACTCTCCGGAACCCTTAGAGCATTTGTCTGAATTGGGCTGCGTACGCGAGGAAGGGCACCCCTCACAGATCCATCCTCCCCATGCGCATTCAAGCCCGTTCTGTTCGATCAAAAAGAAGGCATCTTTCTGACAAATGCTCTATAAAGCGGTGGACCAGAACGTGGGGTCCGGGTTCCGCAACAGGCGGGAAAGCGCACAGGGCGTTTGGGCAAATGGAACCGCCCTGTGCGTTTTCCCCGCCCTGCTGGGTCAAAAGGCAGGTCCCTTTTTGACAACGGCGCTACGCCCGCTCAAGCGGGAGTTCCATGAAGACGTCGGCCCGGGCGTAAGGCAACTGGGGGCGGCGTTCGGGCGGCAGGTGCCTGAAGCCCAGCGACTCGTAGAGATGTACAGCGGCGGGCAAGCGGGTGCTGCTGCCCAGAAAAAGTCGCCTCGCGCCCAGGCTCCGCGCCTCGTTCAGCGCGTATGACAGCAACCGGCGGCCCACCCCCTGACCCCGAAGGGTGGGCGCAACCGCCATCTTGGAGACCTCGAACACCCCTTCGCCCATGGGCAGCAGGGCCACGCAGCCGACAGGTTCCTGGCCGCGCCAGGCCATGTACACCTGGCCGCCCCGGTCGAGAATTTGTCCCTGCGGGTCTCCCAGGGTGCGCTCGTCGGCCGCTTCCAGCGAGAACAGCCGGGTGATCCACTCCTCGTTGAGCGTCCGAAAGGCGCGGATGTCTTCCAGGGTGTGCAGGGGGCCGAAGGTGAACTCTCCTCGCGTCGAATCCAGATGGGTCATGGGGGTCCTCTTTTCAAAGTATGGAAGGCCCGGAATCAGACGTCCAATATCTTGCCGGCGGCCATTAAGATGGTCAGCATATGGACCGAAGGCTTGAGCTGCGTCATCTGCGCTACTTTGTCGCGGTGGCGGAGGAGCTCCATTTCAGCCGCGCGGCCGCGCGGCTGCACCTCGCCCAACCGCCCCTCTCACAACAGATCCGGCAGCTGGAAGACATCGTGGGCTGCGCGCTGCTGGTCCGCACCTCGCGTTCGGTACAGCTCACGGCGGCGGGGACCACGTTTCTGGAACGGGCGCGCCGCACCCTGCGCACCCTCGAAGACGATGTGACCGAGGCCCGTATGATCGGCCGGGGGGAACAGGGGAGCCTGCGGCTGGGCTTCAGCAGCTCGGTGGCCCTCACCATCCTGCCAGGGCTGCTGCAGCGTTACCGCGCGCGCTCTCCGGGCGTGCAGCTGCAGTTGCAGGAGTCCTTTACCGCGCAGGTCATGGCGGGTCTGCGGGAAGGAACGCTGGACGCCGGACTGGTACGCGACAGCGATCCGGCCGAGGAGATCGGAGTGACCCGCCTGTTTTCCGAACCGTTCGTCGCCGTGGTGCCCCGCAACCGCCCGTATGCCTCACAGCCGGAAATCTCCGCGTCGGTCCTGAAGGACGAGCCCTTCGTCTACTACCCGCGCGATGCGGGCGCGCGGGCGTTTGAGAAACCGCTGAGCCTGTGTGAAACCCATGGTTTTCGGCCCCGCATCGCCCAGGAGGCCTCGCACTGGCTGACGATCCTCCAGCTGATCGACGCCGGACTCGGCGTTTCCATCGCGCCGGCGTGCGTGGCGCAGATTGCGCCTCCCTCCCTCGCCTGCCTTCCCCTACGGGGCGTGTCGGTGACGAGCGACGTGGAATTGGTCCAGCGGCTGGGTGAGCAGCGCCCCCTGATCGACGTCTTCTCGGCACTGGCCGTTACCGCTGGAGCCCAGCAGGAGGGGGCGGTTTTCCGGACTGAGCGCGGCTAGCCCGGAAACGTGAACCTCAGCGTCGTGCCGCGCCCCGGCTCACTTTCCACGTCCAGCTCACCCCCGGCCAGCGTGACGCGCTCGCGCAGACCAATCAGCCCAAGGTGCCCGGCCTGGGCGCGGGCCTGGGCCTGCTCGGGCGTGAAGCCCTGGCCGTCGTCGCTGACCGCCACGCGCACGCAGCCGTCCTCGAAGGCCACCCGGATCGCCGCCGAATGGGCGCGGGCGTGCTTGTCCACGTTGGTCAGGGCCTCTTGCGACAGCCGGAACACGGTGAGTTCCAGCGCAGGCGTGAGGCGGCGCTCAGTGCCGCTGACCTCCAACCGGGTATCGGTCTGGGCCTGGGTGGCGAGCCACTCCAGCGCAGGCAGCAACCCGAGATCGTCGAGCACGCTGGGGCGCAGGTTGCGGGCAAAGCGGCGCACGCTCTCGATGGCGGCGTTGAGGTCCAGGAGGATGTCGTCGGCCCGCTCACGCTGCGGGCCCTCCAGTTCGCGGGCAAGGCGGGCCACGCGCCGGGTGGTGGCGATGAGCACCTGCGCCGTGTCGTCGTGCAGCTCGCGGCTGATGCGCCGCCTCTCTTCCTCCTGCGCCTGGGTAAAGAGGGTGAGGTAGGTCCGCAGCTCGGTCTGGCGGCTGGTGGCGGCCTCCAGCGCCTGGCCCCGCCGCTGAATCTCGGCAGCGAGCGTCTGGAGTTCGGAAAGGTCCCGCGCCACCGTCAGGACGCTGTGCGGTGCCCCCGCCTGCCGCACGGCGCTGAGCCGCACCTCCAGCCGGTGCGGCCCGACCTCGATCTCGGCGCGGCCCCCGGCACTCTGGGTGTGGGCGGCGTCCCAGGCGGCGGCCAGGGCAGGGCGGGTGGCGGGTGTGGGCAGGGTCAGCAGGTTCGCGCCGAGCAGCAGTCCACTGAGCGGCTCCAGCAACCTCGCCGCCGCCGGGTTGACGTAGGTGATGGTTCCGGCCGGATCGGCGCTGAGAATCAGATCGTGCGCGCCCTCCGCCAGTTGCCGGTAGCGCGCCTCCTCGCGCGCCAGCGCCGAGAGCAGCCGCTCGCGGGTCAGGGTGAGCGCCATCTGATCGGCCACCGAGCGGGCCAGGGCCAGCACGCGGTCACTGGGGGCCTCGGTGCCGGGATCGTCCGCGTACAAGAAGCCCAGCAGGTGATCGCCCCCCGCGTCGCCCCGCAGCGGCACGATCAGGGCGCTTCCGGCCACGGGCAGCGCGTGCCGCCGGGTCAGGGGCCGGGGCCCCCGACCGAGTTGCGAGAGCAGCGAGGCGCGTTCGGCTTCAGAGGGCGGGTGGAGGTTATACGTCGCGCAGCGGGTCACCTGGCCATCCGGACCCGTCAGCGCGATCAGCCCCCGGCCAGCGTTGAGGGCCAGGGTCGCGAGGCGCGCCGCTTCGGCCAGCGTCCGGTCGCCCTGGTCCTCGCCCAGCAGCCGCCCGACGTTCAGCAGCACCGCCGCCTCGCGCTCGCGGCGCAGCTCTTCCTCGTACAGGCGGGCATTTTCGATGGCGAGGGACGCCTGGGCGGCAAAGACTTCGGTGAGGGCCAGCTCGTCGCCCACCAGCGGCAGCACCTCCTTCCAGTAGAGGGTCAGCGCTCCGAACACCCCCGCCCGCGTCCCCAGCGGCAGGCCGACGACGCCCCGGTACGGATACTTCCCCTGCGCGAGCAACTGCCGGGTGTAGCGGCTGCCGCCCCCCAGATGCTCGCGGGTGAGGTCCAGCGCGGTGACGATCTCACGCCGTTCCACCGCTCGCCCGGTGACGCCCGCGCCCACCTTGGCGCGCACCCGCAGCACGTACTCGCTGGGCAGGCCCACAGCGCTGCGGATATTGAGGGTCCGGCCGTCGGGTTGCAGCTCGTACACGCCCGCCGCGTCCGCCCCGAACAGCGACACGCCCCGTTCCAGAATGCGCTCCAGCGTGTCGGGGAGGTGGAGGCTGCCGGCCAGCGCCGCCCCCGCCTCGCGCAGCGCCTCAGCGGCCTCGCGCTTGCGGGTCTCGGTGGCGTAGAGGCGGGCGTTGTCAATGGCGAGGGACGCCTGCTCGGCGAGCGCGAGCACCAGCCAGGTGTCGTCCTCGCTGGCCCGCGCGCCCCGCGAGCGGCTGTCCACATACAGCACGCCCAGCGGACGGCCCCGCGCGCTGAGCGGCGCGATCAGGGCCACTTCGGGGTCCAGTTCGGACAGGCCCTGGGCAAGGGGCGTGCCCGCGTCACGCACCCGCTCGTAGCGGATGACCTCGCCGTGCATCACCAACCGCTCGAAGGACACCGGGCCGATCTTGATGCCGCCCGTGAAGCCCTCGTCCAGGCCATAGGTAAAGACCTCGCCGGTATACGCGCCCTGCTCGCCGAACTCGCTGAACAACCCCACGAAGGCCCGCCCGAAGCCCAGGGCGTGCGCGGCGCTCTCGGCGGTGGCGGTCAACACCTCGGGCAGATCCAGGCTGCCGCCCAGCCGCCGGACGAGTTGCTCCACCGTCTCGGCCACCCGGCCCCGGCCCCGCCGCGCCTCGCGGGCCTGCACGCCTTCCAGCGCCAACCCCAGCAGCGGACCCAGGCCGGAGAGGGCCGTCACCCCCGCCGGGTCCGCCCCCACGAACTCCAGCACCCCCGTGCCGAAGGGCAGGCAGGCGAGCATCCCCTCCTCCACGGGCTGCCCCCCGGCCAGTGCCCGCGCGGCCAGGGTGCCATCACTCAGGCCGAGGCCCCGTCCTTCCTCGCCCACCACGGTGAGTGAGCCGCCGGTCACCGCCCAGACCTGCACGCCGTGCGCGCGAACGTTGTGGCAGGCGAACGACGCGAGGGCCGTGCCAAACGCCCGGACAGTGGGCGCGGCGCTGAGTTCGGGGGGGAAGGGGGGAAGCGTCATGGGCGGGGGTGCTCCCAGGGGGCGGGGCGGCAGGATTGCTGGGGAATCAACAAGTGGGGCCGCTTACGGCGCCTTCCCCTGGACCGTTTCCGCGTCGCCTCACAGCGTCTTCGGATCGATCCACCCCCGCTTGATGCCGTACAGCACAGCCTCGGTACGGCTGCCCACGCCCAGCTTGGAAAAGATGTTGGCGAGGTGGACCTGCACCGTACGCGGGCTGATGTCGAGGTCGCGAGCGATTTCCTTGTTCGTCCGGCCCGTGGCGGCCACGCGCAAGACTTCGAGTTCGCGGGGGCTCAGGGCGTCCTCGGGCGGTGTGGGCGTCTGCTGGGCGCTGAAACGCTCCAAGACCTTGCGCGCGACGCTGGGGTGCAGCGCACTTTCCCCCGCCGCCACCGCCCGCACTGCGCCCAGCAGGTCATCCTCGGACGTGTTTTTCAGCAGGTAGCCCGCCGCACCCGCCTCCAGCAAGGCAAACACATAGGCGTCGTCGTCGTAGGAAGTCAGCACGAGCACGCCCACGCCCGGTTGCTCGGCCTTGATGGCGCGGGTGGCTTCGATGCCGTTCATGCCGGGCATGGAGACGTCCATCAAGATCACGTCGGGCTTCAGTTCACGTGCCCGCACGATGGCCTCCTCGCCGCTCTCGGCCTCGCCCGCCACCCGCAGGTCCGCCTCGCCCTCCAGCAATTCGCGGGTACCCTTGCGCACGACCGGGTGGTCGTCAACCAGCAACAAGCGGATGGGCCGGATGGGATCGGTGGGCGTGCCTTCGGCAGAGTCCATGCCCCCAAGAATACGCGCCCCCGGGCCAGAACGGGAGAAAGCCGCCTCCACAGAGGGAAGCGGCTGACCCGAAATGTCTTGCCTCAACGGGGACCGGCAGCGCCTCAGGACTTGCTCAGGTCCTTCCAGCGTGCTCCCGCCGGGAAAGACAGCATGGGGTTGAAGTCGTCCTTGCTGATGCCCGTCAGCTTGTCGTTGTAGGCGAGGATGCCGGGATTGCTGGGCATCACGATGTAGTACGCCTGCTCCAGCGCGCGGCGGGCGATGTTGCCGTACAGTTCGTTGCGCTTGCTGGCATCGTCGGTGGAACGGGCCTCCGCGATCCAGCCGTCGATCTGCGGATCCACAAAGTTGGCGCGGGGGTGGTAAAAGCCGGTCGAGCTGTACATCGTGTTCACGAAGTTGTCGGGGTCCGCGTAGTCGGGAGCCCAGCCGGTCATGATCAGGATTTCCCGGCCCTTGTCGGCGTCGTCCAGGATGCGGCTCCACTCCTTGGCCTGGAGGTTGACCTTGAACTTCGGGTTCAGCGACTCGATGTTCTTTTTCAGCAGTTCCATTCCCGTCTGCGCGCCCACGCTGCCTGCGCGGTAGGTGGCGTTCACAACGAAGCCGCTCTTCCACAACTCTCCGCCCCAGGCTTTCTGGAAAGCGGCGCGGGCAGCACCAAGGTCGAACTCGGCCGGAGCAATGTCGGGGTTGTAGCCGGGGAAGGACTCGGGCAAGAGGAAGTTGCGCGGCTGGCCCTGCCCGCCCTGCACCTGCGCAACATAGGTGGGCACGTCGAAGGCCGACACGAAGCCCCGGCGCACGTCGGCGTCGCTGAAGAAGTTGGCCGGGATGCCCTTGCCGTCGAGCTTGCCGCTGCCCAGTTGCCCACCCTTGATGGACTGGTTCATAAAGATACCGAAGGCCGACACGTCGGGCAGATCATCCAGAACCGCGACGCCGGGCTTGCCCTTGAGGGCCGACTCGATGTTGGCGCGGGTACCCGCCTCGATGATGTCGGCGTCACCCTTCAGAAAGGCCTGCTGCCGCGCGGCGAGTTCCGAGACCTTCTGAATCAGCACATTGGGGATCTTCGGCTTTTCGCCCCAGTAGTCGCCGAAGGCCTGGGCGCGCAGGCTGGTGGCGTCGCGCCCCGCCAGGCGGTAGGCCCCGGTGCCGCTGGGGTCATTCGAGAGTGGGCTGCCCGTCAGGTCCTTGCCCACGGCGGCCTTCCAGGTGGCTTCCGTGCCGTCCCACTCACCGATCTTCTTGGCGTGGGCGCTGTCCACGACGCTTTGGCCCGGGTAGGCCAGCTTGGACAGGAAGGCGGGGTCCCCTTGCGGCAGCGTGAACACCAGCGTCTCACCGTCGCACCTGACGGCACCGGCGATCTTCTGCCAGGTGATGGATTTGTCGTCGTTCGCGTTCGCCCCGGTGCCCAGCAGGCTCTCGGACAGGAACCAGTTGCCGCTCTGGCTGGTGTTGGTCACCAGGTTGCGCCGGAAGGTGTATTCGGCGTCCGCGCACTTGAAATCGTTGCCCGAGTGAAACTTCACGCCGTCGCGCAGCGTGAAGGTGTAGGTCTTGCCCCCGTTGCTGACCCTCCACTCGGTGGCAAGCATGGGCTGCAACTGGCTGAGGCTGCTGCCCTTGTAGGTCACCAGCGTCTCGTAGATGTTTTCGACAATCTGTCCACTGCCCGTGTCATAGCTGGTGCCGGGGTCCAGGGTGGGAATATCGGCGCTTTCCTGCACCACGAGGACGGGACCGCCGTTGGCATCGGCCTTCTTGTTGCAGCTTGCCAGCATGACGGTCAGGGGCAGCAAGGCCAGCAGGCCCAGGGAGCGGCGGGAAAGGGAGGAAGGAAGGGACATGAAACTCCTTTGCAGAGGGCCGGGAGACCCGCAGGGAACGAGATGAACCGGCCGGAAGACGTCCGACCATGGCAGAACGGAGAGGGCCAGCGGGAACAAGGGCCAGTCCCCACGGCGCGGGCGACCCCAATCGGGCGGAGCAGAACACCATGCAAGGCGCCCGGGCCGCACCGCTCTCACCCTGGGGAAACGCCGTGAGACTAGCCCTTTGCGATGAGGGTATCCCGCGTTCCCTGACAAGAAGGAAACGCTCAGACCACAGCTGTCCGTCAGAAAGAGACGAGGTGTGCCAACAACGGGCACGGGCGCAAACTGAGCGCCTCTCCATGCCGCTCCCCCCACCCCAGCCTCCGTCCTCCGCTGTTCCCGCCGATTGAAAGCCCTCCCACACCGGGTTTGAGCGCATCAGTGTAAGGTTTCCTAATGACTTTGGACGCCATTTCCCCTTCCTTCCTGCTGCGCGGCACGGCGGCGGGGGGAACCCTGCGCTTTGTTGGCATCGACGCCACGCGAGTGGTGGAAGACGCCCGCCTGCGGCACAACCTCAGCAAGACGGCCACCGCGGCGCTCGGACGGGCGCTGGCGGCGTCGGCGCTGCTGGCCGCCGTGCTGGGCAAGAAGGGTGACAGCCGCGTGAACGTCCGCATCCAGGGCGGCGGCCCGGTGGGCTGGATCGTGGCTGAGGGCAGCGTGGACGGGCAGATTCGCGGCTATGTGCGTGAGCCCGGTGCAGACCTGCCCCTGCGCGAGCGTGACGGCAAGCTCGACGTGAGCGGCGTCGTGGGCACAGACGGCGAACTGGCCGTCACCCGGCTCCTCGACAACGGCGAGCCCTACACCGGCAGCGTGGAACTGGTGAGCGGCGAGATCGCCGAGGACGTAAGCACCTACTTGGGCGTGTCCGAACAGATCCCCAACGCGGTGCTGCTCGGCGTGTACGAGGAAGGCGGACGGGTGTACCGGGCGGGTGGGCTGCTCGTGCAGGCGATGCCCGGTGTTCGTGACGAGACACTGGCGCAGCTGGAGGCCAACATTCGCGGCATGGGACAACTGACGGACCACTTGCGCCGAGGCAGCCTGCTCGAAACCATGCAGACGGCGGCAGCGGGCCTGGACCTGACGCTGGCCGACGAGGCCCAGGCCGCCCGATTCCAGTGCCGCTGTTCCCGTGAAAAGGCGCTGGACAGCCTGAAGTTCTTCCGCCCCGACGAGCGCCAGGAGATGATCGACGAAGGCGGCCAGGAGATCGTGTGCCACTGGTGCGGCGAGCACTACCAGATGACCCCGAGCGAGATCGCGGGCCTCGACGCGCCCCGGGAACGGGCGCAGGCCTAAGGGAGGCGGCAGGGGCGGATGGCCGTGTACCTTTGGCCCTCGGTCATTTCCCAGAGCTGAAAGCACCCGGCGAAAGTGGCGCGGGCGTCCTTGTCCCCGGTACCGCGCCCGCGCCACTTTTGAACAGCGGCACGGTCTCGGGGACGAGGTGGGGCAAGCCCTCCGGGGAGATGTGCCGCGCCCGCTCCAGCGGCAGGGTCACGCGGGGGGCACGGCGGTAGCGCCACAGCCCACCTTCCAGATCGCTCAGCATCAGGTCCAGCAACAGGGCGCCTGGCAAGTCGGGGTGCCGGGCGTGGGCCTGAAAAGCGGGGGCTTCGATCGGGGCGTTCCAGATCTCGCAGGCGTCGAGCCGCCAGCCCTGCGCGGCCAGGGCGTCACGAACCTGAAACTGCGCCGCGCGGGGCCACACCACGTCCAGATCATCGTGGGGACGGGTGGATTCCCCAGAAACAGGTCCAGGGCCAGTCCCCCGGCAAGGGTCAGTCCCCCGGCAACCATCCGGGGCTGTCCGAGGGGACCCAACTCCTCAGCGACGAAACGCACGGGGGCAAAGCCGCGGGCGTGGTGCGCGAGGGCGCCAGCCTTGCGCGCTTTGTCAGCGGCTTCCCGGCCCTCACGGGCAAAGACGCCCCGGTACTGCCCCGCGGCCCCACAGTCTGCCGTCAGCAGCGCCTGCTGCTCGGGTGTCGGTGTCTCCGGCAGCAAGTCCAGATGCGGCTCGGGTACGTCCAGATCGGCCAGGGCGGGCGCGCTGCCGGGACCACCAAGCGTGACGTGAAAGACGCCCTTCCGCTCCGGAGCGGTCCAGCACGGAGCCGAGGGCACGGGACAGGTCAAAAGAGGCCAGGGACAGGTCAGGCATGGGCACAGACCAGCAGAGCACGGCTCCCATTCCCACGTCACGCGCATGTGACGGAGGCTGTACGCAAGGGTGAACGTCTTCACTAGAAAGCCCGGCCCGGCGCTCCCGATTCTCCCCATCTGGCTGCGGATAATGGGCCGCATGAAACGCCGGGTTCTCGCAGTCACGCTCGTTCTCCTCGGTCTGGGGCTGGGGGCCACCGTTCTGCGCGACGCGGTGCCCGTCTCGGACGCATGGTCCCCAACGGGCGAAACCGCGCAGGTGCAGGCCGAAGCCGCCTCCCGCTTGCAAAACGAGCAGAACACCATGGACATCGTGCGCCGCTACGAGCCGGGGCTGGTGTACATCTCCACCGAGCAGGAGGTGGTGGAGCAAAACCCGATGGGCTGGATGTTCGGGCAAGAGGGGCAGCGGGAAGTGCAGCGGGGCGTGGGCAGCGGCTTTTTCGTGAACGAAGGGGGCGACATCCTGACCAACTACCACGTGGTGGCGGGTGAGGGCGGGGGTGCGCCGGACCCCAGCACCCGCATTCAGGTCCGGGTGATGAATGCCAAAGAGGGCGTACCTGCCCGCATCATCGGCCTCGCGCCGCAGTACGATCTCGCGCTGATTCGTCCCGAGGGCCTGAGCCAGAACGAGATCAAGCCCATTCCTCTCGGCGACAGCGCGCGGCTGGGCGTGGGGCAGAAGGCGATTGCGATGGGCGCGCCCTTCGGCCTGGACTTCAGCGTGACCGAGGGCATCGTGAGCAGCACCCAGCGCCAGATCCCCATCGGCTTTTCCGCCACGGGCCAGGGCATCACCCAAAAGGCCATCCAGACCGACGCGGCGATCAATCCCGGCAACAGTGGCGGGCCGCTGCTGGACTCTTCCGGGCGCGTGATCGGCATCAACACCCAGATCTATTCGCCCAGCGGCGCGGCGTCCGGCGTGGGGCAAAACGCGGGCATCGGCTTTGCCATTCCCATCAACACGGCCAAGAACCTGCTGCCCAGGCTTCAGGCAGCGAAGGGAGGGGCGGTCTCGGCGCCGCGCATCGGGATTCAGCCCGGCCTGGTGGTGCAGGGCGGCCAGGGCCAGATCGTGCCCGTGGGCCTAAGCACCCTCACGGCCGAGGGCAAGCGGCAACTCGGCCTCCCCGACTCGGGCCTGGTGGTGGGAAAGGTGACGCCCGGCTCTCCCGCAGCGAATGCTGGACTGCGGGGAGGGAGCGGCACGCAGGACTTCCGAGGCGGCCAGGTGGCCACGGGCGGCGACGTAATCGTGGGCATCGACGGCGCGCCGGTAGACGCCCTCGAAGACCTGCAGGCGGCGCTTATCGACAAGCGCGAGGGCGACAGCGTGACCCTGAAGGTGTCGCGCGCAGGCAAGGCGCGCGACGTAAAGGTCACGCTCGACGGGAGTTCCTTTCAGTGATCGACCCATCGGGAGCCCCCGCCTGGGCCAACCTTCAGCCCCGGGACCGCGCCTGGTTGACCAAACTGGCGCGCCTGACGGGACCGGGAGCGCGGGTGGCCCTCGTCGGCGGAGCCGTGCGCGACGCCCTGCTGGGCCAGACGCCGCTGGACCTCGACGTGGTGGTGGAGGGCACGGACGCGGGAGCGCTTGCGGTGGCCACGGGTCTGCCCTTTCTCGTCCACCCCGCCTTCGGCAACGCCACCGTCACCCTGCCCGACGGGCGGCACGCGGACCTCGTGCGGGCGCGGCGGGAACACTATCCGGTTCCGGGCCACAACCCCGTCCCCGCTCCCGGTACCCTGCAGGACGACTTGCAGCGGCGTGACTTCGGGCTCAATGCGCTGGCCATGGAGATCGGGCCCGGTGGAAGCGTGACCCTGCTCGACGAGGCGGGCGGCCTGAAGGACCTGAGCGCGCGCGTGCTGCGGCCCCTGCACGCCGGGTCACTGCGTGAGGACGCCAGCCGCCTCGTCCGGGCCGCGCGGCTCGGTGGCAGGCTGGCGCTGGAGGCCGCCCCCGAACTGCTCCGGCAGGTGCCGGACGCGCTGGAGATGGCGCAGCGCACGCCCCGCCTGTGGGCCGAACTCCGGCTGCTGCTTCAGGAGCCCAGGCCGGGCCGGGCCGCACGGAAGTTGACGGAGTGGGGCGCAGGTTCCCTCCTTCCAAATGGAACGGTGGAACGGCTCGAAGCCCTGGACAGACAGCAGGACGCCGGGGAGAAGCTCCCCGCGCAGGTCTACGCGGCGGCCCTCCTCTCGGCCTCGCCCGAGCCTGCCGCGCTGGCCGGTCGGCTGGGCCTGGGTGAAAAGCCTGGGGGCCTGCTGGCCCGCGCGCGCGCGGACGTCCCCACCGCCAAAGGGAGTCCGGAAGCGGTTCTCCGCTCGCTGCTGCGCCCGGATGCCTACGCGGCCCTGACGGGGCGGGATGTGGTGGCGCTGGGCGTGCCTCCCGGCCGGGCGGTGGGGGCGGCGTTGGCCCACCTGGCAGAGCTGCGGCGAAGTGGGCACTTCCGGTCACAGGAGGACGAGCGGGCGGCCCTGGCGGCGTACCTGCAGGGATCCTCCTCCCCGTAACGGCCCATCCGCCATCCGGTCAGTTTCCCCGGTGGCCCGTAGAATGCACCCCTATGGGCCTGATCAATCTCCTGACCACGAACCCCGTGGCGTTCGTGATCATTGCGGTGGCGCTCGTGCTGTCGCTGACCGTCCACGAGTTCGCCCACGCCTGGACCGCAGACCGCCTGGGGGATCCCACGCCGAGGCGTTACGGGCGCGTCACCCTCAACCCGGGCAAACATCTGGATCCCTTCGGCGTGCTGCTGCTGCTGTTCGCGGGCTTCGGCTTCGCGCGGCCGGTGCCCATCAACCCGGGCAACCTGGGCCGCTGGGGCACCCTGTGGGTGTCGGCAGCGGGACCGATCAGCAACCTGCTCATCGCCGTGTTGGCGGGTCTGCTGATGCGGATGTTGGTGAGCGTGCCCTATGCCGCGGAGATCCTCGCGGTCATTCTCAGCGTGAACGTGGTGCTGGCGGTGTTCAACCTGATTCCCATTCCGCTGCTGGACGGCAGCCGGATTCTGGGCGCGTTGGTGCCCTCGCTGGGCCGCAGCCTCGCGCAGTTCGAGGCCCAGCCGTTTAGCTTCGTGATCGTGATGCTGTTTATCTTCATCGCCCGCGACGCCATTGACGGCATCATCGGCAGCGTGCAGGGGTGGGTGGAGGGACTGGTGGGCCTGTAACCTCAGCGATCAGCACCCTCCCCCGGCCTCAACCCCGGGGGCGCTGCTTTTGCCCCTCAGCGGAGGTGAAACATCATCGCCACATGTGCGCCGGTGCCGCCCAGCACGAACAGGTGCCAGATCTCGTGAAAGCCGAAGCCCGGGCGGGGGTTCCAGCGTTTGGTGCCGTAGATCACCGCACCTATGGAATACAGCGCGCCGCCTGCCGCCAACCACAGCAGCGCGGCGGGCGGCAGGTTGCGCCTGAGCTGCGGCAAGAAGGCCAGCGCCAGCCAACCCATGCCCACGTACAGCAACGTGCTGACCCAGCGCGGCAGGTTCATGGTGAAGGCCTTGAGCAGCACCCCCGCCGCCGCGATGCCCCAGACCAACCACAGCACCGCACCGCGCCACTCGCCCTCCAGCCCGCAATACGCGACGGGCGTGTAGCTGCCCGCAATCAGCAAGAAGATGCCCGCGTGGTCCAACTTGCGCAGCCACAGCAGTCCGCGCTCACCCGGGCGAAACGAGTGGTAGCTGGCGCTGGCCCCATACAGGGCCACCATGCTCAGGCCGAACACCACGAAGGGCCACAGGGCCAGCCCCCGCCCGTGCGCCCATGACAGCAGCGGCTCCAGCACCGCCAGAGCCGCCGCGGCCCCCGCCCAGTGGGTCAGGGCATTGACGGGTTCGCGGGGGGCAGTGAGGAGGCGCTTCACCCCTCCAGGGTAAGGGGCACGAGGGGGTGCGCCGTGGGGATTGGGACGGAATTCAGGGGGCCGTTATTTCCCTCCGTAGTTCGGCGCTTCCTTGGTAATGGTGACGCCGTGAGGGTGGCTCTCGATCAGGCTGGCCCCCGTGATGCGCACGAACTGGGCCGCGTCGCGCAGGGTCTGGAGGTCTGGAGCGCCGCAGTAGCCCATGGAGCTGCGCAGGCCGCCCACAAACTGGTAAATCACCTCGCCTGCCGTGCCCCGGTAGGCGATGATGCCCTCGATGCCCTCGGGCACGAACTTGCGGCTGCCGCTCTGGAAGTAGCGGTCGCTGGAGCCCTGGTCCATTGCGCCGAGGGACCCCATGCCCCGGTAGCTCTTGTAGCGGCGGCCGTCGCGCAGGATCGTCTCGCCGGGGGCCTCGTCGGTCCCCGCGAGCATGGAGCCCATCATCACGGCGCTCGCTCCGGCGGCAATCGCCTTGGGCACGTCGCCCGTCTGCTTGATGCCGCCATCGGCGATGATGGGAATGCCCGCCTCCATTGCGGCCTCCGAGGCCTGGAAGATGGCGGTGATCTGCGGCACACCAACGCCCGTAACGACGCGGGTGGTGCAGATGCTGCCGGGCCCGATGCCCACCTTTACGGCGTCTGCCCCGGCCGCAATCAGGTCCCGCGTTCCAGTCCCCGTCGCCACGTTGCCCGCGATCACGTCCACGTCGAAGTTCTCCTTCACGCGCGTCAATGCGTTCAGGATGCCCTGGCTGTGGCCGTGGGCGCTGTCGAGCACCAGCACGTCCGCCCCGGCGGCCACAAGCGCTCCCGCCCGGTCCATCAGGTCCGCTGAGACGCCGATGGCGGCGGCCACGCGCAGACGGCCCAGGCTGTCTTTGGCCGCGCGGGGGTATTTGACCCGCTTGGTCAGGTCCTTGATGGTGATCAGGCCGCGCAAAAAGCCTTCGGCATCGGTCACGAGCAGTTTCTCGATGCGGTGGCGCTTGAAGATCGCCTGCGCTTCCTCCAGCGTGGTGCCCACGGGCACAGTGACGAGATTCTCGCGCGTCATCACGTCGCTGACGGAGGTGGAGAGGTCGTCCACAAAGCGCATGTCGCGGTTGGTGATGATGCCCAGCAGCTTGCCGGTGGGGTCCGTGATGGGCACGCCGCTGATGCGGTACTCACCCATCATGCGGTCCGCCTCGCCTACAGTGGCGCTGGGAGGCAGGGTGATGGGGTCCACGATCATGCCGCTCTCGGACCGCTTGACTTTGCGGACCATCTCGGCCTGGGCGTCCACGGGCATGTTCTTGTGAATGACGCCGATGCCGCCCTCACGCGCCATCGCCACGGCCATATTCGTCTCGGTCACCGTGTCCATCGCCGCCGAGACGAAGGGAATGTTTAACCGCACGCGGCGGGTCAGCTGGGCCGACACGTCCACCTCGTGCGGCAACACCGTGGAGTGCCGAGGCTGCAGCAGCACGTCGTCGAAGGTGATCCCCTCCTGGGCAAACTTGTAGGCGAAGCGGTCTTCTGTGGGGGCAGAGACGGGTTGGGCAGGCGTGGCGGGAGCGCTCATGCACCCGAGTCTACCCTCGGGGGCTGTGGAACACCGTGGCCTGTCCGGCAGGAACGGCCCTCGCCCCCTTGCGCGCCCAACAAAGCCATGCTAGATTCTGCCTCGCCCATTTGGGTGCCCGTCTTTCAAGAAGTTGCAGACGTGGGGTCGTAGCTCAGCTGGGAGAGCGCGTCGTTCGCAATGACGAGGTCAGGGGTTCGATCCCCCTCGACTCCACCACACAAAACCCGCCCTCACAGGCGGGTCTTTTTCTTTGGCCCAGCTTCTTTGCCGCGGCGGCTACTGCCCCAGCACGGGTGGAAACTCGGGCTGGCGTTTCAGCGGCGTGAGGGCCGGAACGTTCACCGGAAAGGTCACGCTCTGCCCCGCGCGGGTAAATGTCAGGCCCGCCGGAGCGCGCCGCGCGGCCACCTGCACCCCAGGCAGTTTCGTCAGGGCGCTGAGGGGGACGAAGGCGCTGCCCTTCACCATACGGACTGGCAGGGACACCACGCTGCCCGCACCACCCGCCGCAACGTTCCAAGCCAACGTGGCCGTGCGGGGCGTCAGGACCTGCAGCCGCGCGCCCAGGGCGCCCACCGTTTCCCTGAGCGGCAAGAACACCGCGCCGCCCAGAACCTGCGCGCCGCGCGCCGCGGCCTGGGCGCTCTGCTCGGGAGTCAGGACCGGCGGGGGGGACGCGACGGGCTTGGGCGGCGCGGTGGGCGTTGGCCTGGATGGAGCCGGGGTGGGCGGGGTGGGACGCTGCCCCAGCACCGCCGCGGCCGCCGCCCTGCGGAACTGCGTGAGCGCCTGCGCCTCCGACGCACTCAGCATCCGGCCCCAGCCGGTGGGCACGCCCCGGAAGGTGGTCCAAGGACCGTCGGCCAGTGGGAGCTGCTTCGCCACGGCGCTCAGGCCGCCGCCCTCGGTGACGAAGTACAGGGTGCCCTGATTGCTGACCGAGACGTTTACGTCGATCTTCTTGCCCGTCTTGATCTCCCAGAGGGTCTGCCCCGCCTTGCTGATGGCGTGCAGGGTTCCGGCGAGGTCCGGCACCACAATGGAGCCGTCCGCCAGTTCCACTGCCGCCGCCGCCACCGGAGCCCCGGCCTTGTAGGTCCACTCGTCCTCGCCGGTGGTGTTGATCGCGTAGACGGTGCCGTCATAGCTCCCCACCACCACGAGGTCCCCGCCCGTCACAATGGGGCTCGCGTTCACAAACAGGCCGGTGGCCCGTTTCCAGCGCAGTTTGCCGCCCTGGTCGAGCGCGTAGACCTGCCGGTCGCTGGAGCCGAAGTACACGTTGCCCTGACGGTCGAGCGCCGGGCTGGAAAACACCAGGGACTTCGCGCGAAAAATCCATTTCGGCTTGCCCTCGGCCGTCAGGGCGTGCATTCCGAAGTCCTGCGCACCGAAATAGACTGTGCCGTCCGCCGCGACGGCGGGGCTGGAAAAGACGGGCGCGCCGACCTTGTAGCTCCACAGTGGCTGCCCCTGGGGACCGAGGGCATACACGGTGCCCCCCGCCGTGGCGACGATAACGCTGCCGTCGGGGCGCAGGGCTGGGCTGGCAAAGACGTCGCCGTCGAGCTTGGCCTTCCACAGCAGCTTGCCCGACGGGTCCAGGGCATACACGGTGTCGTCGTAGGAGGCGGCGATGACGTTGCCCTGCGGCGTGATCACCGGGTGGGCGCGGCCGATATCGCCGGTGGCGAAGTTCCATTTCTCGACGCCGCGCGCGTCGGTGCGGTGAATGCGGGCGTCCGATCCGACGAACACGAGGTCACCCGCGTCGGTCACGGCGACGGGCGAGAGGACTTTCAGGTCCTTGTACCAGGTAACCTGGGGGGCCTTTTGGGACTGGGCAAATGCCAGGTTGCCCAGGAGTGTCAAGGTGATAACCGCAAGAGGTTTCCTCATCTGAAGGTAAGCTCCTTTACATTGCCTTTATGAGAAGGGCGTCGCGTGGACGGCCCAAAGGGTAGCGTCCTAAGATGCGGTTGGTTATGAAAAAGATTCTCATGCTGACTGCGTTCGCGCTCGCCGGCCTCGCCGCCGCGCAGGACACCACCACGCCTCCGGCGGACACCAGCACCACCGAGACGACGGATACCAGCACCACGACCGACACCAGCACGACGACGGATACCAGCACGACGACCGACACCAGCACGACCACCGATACCGCCACCACGACGGACGCGGGGACCGGCATGGACAACATGAACATGGCTGATCCCTCCACCATGAGCGCCGGCGACAACTTCACGCGCGCCCAGGAGTACGCTGTGCAGGCCGACGTGGCCTACCCCGTGCCCTTCTACGACCGCACGCTGTGGAAGGCCGCCGTGAATTCGGCGTACTACGCCGCCAACATGGAGTCGGGCAACCGCGACTACCAGGCGTACCTCGCGCAGCTGTACACCAAGACCCAGTGGTGGATCAACGCCTATAACGCCTGGACCCGCCTCGGCGACCTGAACGACACCGAGAAGCAGTACGCTTCGCTGGCCGCCGCCAAGCTCGCCTACCTCGCCCTGCAGCGCGGCGACAAGGCCACGGCCTCCATGTACGTGGACAAGGGCATGGCGTGGGCCGACAGCTCCAGCCTGCAGGCGATCAAGAGCCGCCTGTAAACGTCATTCAAAACGTCTTGCCCCCACCGAAGTGGGGGCGTTTTCATGGCGCCGTGAGGGGTCCGCCTTCGGCCGTCTGGCTGTTCCCCGCACACTCCCGGTGGCCGACGGCTCCCTTTACACTTTCCCCATGCGCGTCCTTGTTCTCTCCGATACCCACGGTCTGTTGCGCCCGGAGGTGCTGGCTCTCGTGCGGGAGGCGGACGCTGTGCTGCACGCCGGAGATGTGGGCAAAGTAGAGGTGCTGGAGACGCTCCGCGGAGCTTCGGCCGGTCCCGTTCACGCCATTCGGGGAAATGTGGACCGTTCCCCTCCCCTTTCAGGGCTGCCCGAAACGCTGCTGCTCGAGCTGGAAGGCGTGTGGATCTACCTGCTGCACGATCTGAAGGCGCTGGACCTCTCGCCGGAAGTGGCCGGCATCCGGGTGGTGATCAGCGGGCACACGCACGTACCCCGGCTGGAGGAGCGGGGCGGGGTGACGTCCCTCAATCCAGGTTCGGTGGGGCCGCGCCGCTTCCGGTTGCCCGTCGCCTGCGCGTGGCTGCATGTGGCGGAGGCACAGGTGCGCGTGGAGCCGGTGACACTGCTGGAATAAAGGCTGGGAGCGGGGAAGGAATCATCAGAATTCCGGTTCATCCGTGATGAAACCACTGGCCAACCCGAGCGGACGGGCAACGCTACGCAGCAGAGCGAGCAGGAAAAACGCAGGCGGAGAGGCGTGGAATCACCGGAGCGGAGGGGATGGAACGGCTTCCCCGGAAACCATGTGCGTGGGCCGCGCGCCCTCTGGGCCACCCCAGAGTTTGCCGAATTGGTCGCGCCGCCCTGTACCCTGACCATTGCCAGCACGCGCACCACCGCCCTGTTCGGCGCAGGGGCCGCTCACCCCGCCGACAACCACAGCGCCATCACCGAGTTCCAGGTGGATGACGGCGACGCAGAATACGCGCGGACCAGGCCGGTTCTCGGCGACGTGGCCTTGCCGCCGACCACCCACCCATGGAGCAACCGCTGGCTGCTGTTCCGGGACCCAGACGGCAACATGATCAATTTCTTCACGTCTGTCGGCGGGGCGGCCGTCCGGAAATTCAAGCCTTGAAGGGGTGAGCGCAGCGGCATCCTTCCCGGTGCGGAAACGGCCTGAATGGAAACGGCATCCCGCGGAACGGCTTCTCGCCCGGATCGTCACTTTGCCTTCGTCCCTGTCCGGGGCCGGCAGTCCAGCGAAGTGTTCCCCCCGGTGTTAGCCTCCGGGCATGACCTCCTCCCCTTCCACCCTCCAGCGCGTTCACGGCACGCTGCATGCCCTGCAGGTGCCGATCCCCTACCCCATGAAGACGGTCACGGTGATGATCGATACCTCGGCCCCCGTTACGATGATCGATACAGCGCTGGACACGCCTGAGGCGCGGGCGGCCATCGAGGACGGCCTGACGGCGCTGGGGCTGCACTGGCCGGACGTGGAGCGGGTGATTATCACGCACCACCACCCGGACCACTACGGACTGGCGGGGCTGGTGGAGGAACGCAGCGGCGCGGCGGTGCAGATGCTGGACGTGGAGATCGGGCGCGGAGAGCGCTACTGGCACCTGTGGGAGGAGTGGCTGCCCGGCCACCTCAAGCATATGGCGGATCACGGCCTGCCCCAGGAACTGCTCGATACCCTGGAACTTGACAGCCGCCGCACCCGCGCCCGTGTGCAACCCGCCAGCCGCGTCCAACCCCTGCGTGAGGGCGCGATGCTGCCCCTGGCAGGGGCCGAGTGGGAGGTGCTGTGGCTGCCTGGCCACGCCGACGGGCACCTGGGCCTGTGGAATGAGAGCGGGGGCCTGCTGATCGCCGGGGACGCCGTCTTGCCGCGCATCAGCCCCAACATCGGTCTGTACGCCTACACCCGTCCCGATCCACTGGGGGATTACCTCCAGACGCTGGGCAAACTCGAAGCCCTCAACCCCGCCCGCGCGGTGGTGGGGCACCACGGTCCGGTGATGGACGGGGTGCAGGCCCGCGCCCGCGAACTGCGCGCCCACCACCACGAGCGGCTGGACTTTATCCGCGCCGAGGCCGGGCGCGAGGCCCGCAGCGCCTACGAACTCTCGCTCGCCATGTTTCCGAGAGAGCTCAACATGGCTGGGCGGCGTTTTGCCCTGGCCGAGACGCTGGCCCACGCCGAACACCTGCGCCTGCTGGGGCAACTCGCCCGAACGTGGCAAGGGGAGGCGTGGGTGTACCACGGGTAAAGGCAGAGGGCGGATGGCCGGGGGCTCCGAGCGTGCCACCCGGCCCGTTTGTCTGCACGCCCCGCTCTATACTCGCCCGCATGACGGTTTCGCAGACAGAACTTCAGCGCATCATGCGCGCCCTGGAGGACAGTGGACTGACCGTCGAAGCGGTGGAGGACGGCGCGCTCGTGCAAGACGGCGAAACCCGGCTGGCCCTGTTCGCGGAACCTGACCCCGCGGGCGGCGTGGTGGTGCGGCTGCACCTCGACCTCGACCTGTTCGTGGAGGAAGACGCCCTCCCCGACATCCTGATGGGCATGAACCTGATGAACCAGGGATTGGACTACGGCGCGCTGAACCTTGACCCCGTGGAAGACGAAGACGCGGACGACGACAGCCCCCTGACCTTCGCCGTGTTGGGCCGCGCCGTGCTGTGGTTGCGCGACCTGGGTCCCGACGAACTGGCCCGGCTGCGCGAACACCTGCGCCGCTTCGAAGCTGAGGTCACGGAAGCGGTGGAACGGACGCTGCACGGCAGCAAGGGCATGAGCGCCTGACGGCGCGCAGAGGGCAGAAGGCCGAGAACAGAGGGGCAAACGGGAAAAGCCGGGGCAGTTGCACCCCGGCTTCTTTTTGCGCTCTGCTCCCGGTTTTCTGCGCGCTCAGCGTTCCTGAAGCGGCACGTAATGCTGATCCGTCTCACCGATGTAGCGCGCGTCGGGGCGCAGCAGGCGGTTGTCGCGGGTGTACTCGATCACCGAGGCGCACCAACCACTGATGCGCGCCAGGGCGAAGATCGGGGTGAAGTATTCCTTTTTAATCCCAAGATCCGAGTACACCGTGCCCGAGTAGAAGTCCACGTTGGGGTAGATGCCCTTGGAGCCGATGCGCTCCACCACGACGCGCTCGATGGTTTCGAGGATCTGGTAGTACTGGCTCTTGCCTTCCTTGTTCGCCACGTGCTCGGCGTAGTCGCGCAGCACGCGGGAGCGGGGGTCGAAGTACTTGTAGACGCGGTGGCCCACGCCCATGACCTTTTCCTTGCGGTCGAGCTTGCCCCCGATGTACTCGGCGGCCTTTTCCGGCGTGCCGATCTCGTCGAGCATGTCCATCACCGCCTCGTTGGCTCCGCCGTGCAGCGGTCCCTTCAACGCGCCGATGGCGGAGGTGATGCACGAGTACATGTCGCTGAGGGTGCTGGCGGTGGCAATCGCCGTGAAGGTGCTGGCGTTCATACCGTGATCGGCGTGCAGCACGAGGGCAATGTCGAACAGGCGGGCCTGCTCCTGCGTCGGCTCCTTGCCCGTAAGCATGTACAGGAAGTTGCCCGCGTGGGTCAGGTCCATGCGCGGCGCGACGATTTCCTGGCCCTCCTGGGCGCGGTTGATGGCCGCGATCACGGTGGCGAACTGGGCGATCATGCGCACGGAGATGGCCCGGCGGGCCTCCTCGGTGGTTTCCTCCGCCTGGGCATCGAGCAGCCCAAGGTACGATACGGCGGTGCGCAGCGCCTGCATGGGGTGAACGCCCCGGGGCATCGCCTGAATCACGTCGAGGAGGGACTGGGGCACGGCGCGGTTGGCCTTGAGGTCCGCATCGAAACGGGCGAGTTCCTCGGCGGTGGGCAGCCGGGCTTCGAGGAGCGCCAGCGACAGTTCCTCAAAGGTGCTGTTCTCGGCCCATTCCTGAATTGGAATGCCCAGGTGCGTCAGGATGCCCTCCGAGCCGTTGATGAAGGTGAGTTTCGACTCGGTGAACAGAACGCCTTCCAGCCCCTTGGCGATGTTGGCGGTATTGGTCATGTTGCGCCTACCATACCACCGGGGGGCGGGCCTCCAATTCCGCCTGCGTGTCACGTTCCCGCAGCGGTGACAGCGCGCCTGGAAGCGGGCCCTACAATGCCACGCATGTCCGCCCCTCCCGCCGCCGTCACGCTCGCCCTCGATACCGCCACGCCTTTCCTGACGCTGGCGCTGACCTGGGAGGGCGGCGCGGTGCAGTCGGCCGAGGAGGTGGGCCGACTGCACGCCGAGCGGCTGCCCGGCGGCGTGCGCGCCCTGTTCGCGGAGGCGGGCCTGCCCTTCCGGGCTTCGGAAATCGTGATTGGCACCGGGCCAGGGTCCTACACGGGCGTGCGCGTTGGGGCGAGCTATGCCCTGGGGCTGGGCCGGGTCTGGGGAGCGCCGGTGCGCGGCGTGCCCACGCTGGAAGCGTTGGTGGGCGGCGCAGAAGACGGAGCGGTGGCCGTATCGCTCGGTGCTCGGCGCGGCAACGTCTATGGCGCGGTGTACGGGGTGGCGGGCGGAGTGGTGGCCCGGGTGATCCACCCTCCCACCAAGCAGACGCTGGAGGAATTCGGGGCGTTGGCGGCGGAACTTCCGCACCTGGGGGACGTGACGCCGGACGGGCTGGCGCTGCTGCGGGCGGGGCAGGCCCATGGAGCGAGCGACTGGGCGCTGGCGTACCTCTAGCCTGGCCTGGAGGCCAGGGTCTTTCGTTGTGCCCGGTCGGCGCTTCCCTGCGCGTCGGCCCTCGCGGCAGGAGCGGAACACACTTCCCGTTGGGGAAAATGCAGGGCCGTCAAGCGCCCGCAAGGATGGGGGCTGTCCGGCGGACATTCCCACGCAGCCGGCCCGCTCGCGCACGCCGTGCGCATCTCCCCGGCCCGTGTATTTGTATTCTGCCCGCACGTCGGCGGCCGCCCCGGAAAGATCGCCCGCGTGGACCACACGCCGCTCGCCGCCTGGCTCAAGCCGTGGGGGCAAGGCCGAGAGCGCGCTCCGCACCTCCTTGACGGCGTGTTCAACCACAACCGGTGACTGCCGCAGGAAAACGTCGGGGCTGGAAGACGCCCCGCCATGGCCTGCGCCAGCCGCCGGTTGTGGTGGCCCTGCACCCAAAGGGCCACGCCGTCGGCCACCGCCTCCATCACCCGGGCCATCACACCGGGTACGCCGGGACCACGGTCCACCAGATCCCCCACAAAGACCTGCCGCCCTGAGGGAGCGTGAACCCCCGCGCCCTGAACCTCGTACCCCAAGCCCTCCAGCAGTTCGGTCAACTCGGCGAGGCAGCCGTGAGCGTCCCCCCCATCAGGCCGAAGCCCGCTTAGCCCCGCGCGCGCAGGCCCAGCAGCAGGCCCGCTGTAAAAGCCCCCGCAAAGGGGAGGTTGGCCGTCAGCACGCGCATCAGCCAGCGGCTGCCCAGTTCGCCGCCCTGACGCAACCACGGCTCGGAAAGGGCCTGCAGGCGCGGCCAGTTGACCGTAACCAGATCGAAATAGGCGAGGAGTTGCAGCGCGATAAACAGCAGGCCGAGGGCCAGGAGGACCGCGCGCCCCACCTTCTTGAGGGCCAGGCCGGTGGCAAAGCCCAGCAGCGCGCCGACGCTAAAATCGGGCAGGAGGGGCCGCAGGGCGTCGAGGAGGGAAACGGAGGAGTCGGGCGGCGCAGACACGTGCGGGGCATGGTAGCGCGCCCACCGCCCAGCGCCGCCACTCAGCGCCACCGCCAAAAGGCTGACGCTTCCCCCGCGGTGAGGCGGTATGGTGGGAAGCGACGTGAATGCCGAGCCGGATGTCCTGACGCCCGAACTGCTTGCCCGCTTAGGCCGCGGCGAGGAAGAGGCCTGGTACAGCTTCGTCAGCGCCTACGAGGGGCGCCTGTACGGCTACCTGTACCGCCTGGAGGGCAACTCGGAAGACGCCCTGGACCTGACGCAGGAGGTGTTTTACCGGGCGTGGCGCAGCATCGGGACCTTCCGGCCCGGCGAGCGGGTGCTGCCCTGGCTGTACCAGGTGGCGCGCAACACCCAGATCGAGTCGCACCGCCGCAAGCAGCTCCAGCGCTTCAGCCTGGAAGAGGCGCGCGAGGAGGTGGGCTTCGAGGTCACCAGCGGCGCACGCTCGCCCGTGCAAAACGCCGAGAGCGCCGACGCGCAAGACCGCGTACAGCGCGCCCTGATGCAGCTGCCCGAGGAATACCGCGAGGCCGTGGTGCTGCGCTTTGTCGAAGACCTCGCCTATGACGAGATCGCCCGCATTCAGGGCGTGGCGGTGGGCACAGCCAAGAGCCGCGTGTTTAGGGCCAAGGAGCAGTTGGCAGAGCTGCTCTCAGGCGTGGCGGACGTGAATTAAGTACACCGCACCTAACGTTGCGACTTTTCAGGAGGGCACCGAAAAGTCTCCACTCCCGGTGAGCTGCACATTTTCCGCTTCTCACTCCGCTCGGTTGATCTAAAGATCAACTACGGTGCACTTAGAGCAGTTGTCAACGTGTGAACTTCTTTTTGACCGAGCCCGGCGAGCGCAATGCGCATGGGGGAGGATGGGGCGCCGTGAGGGCTGCGCCCTCCACGCGCGGCGCCATTCGGACAACTGCGCTCGGCGCAGGGCCGAAGGCCAGAGAAGTTCCCGCTCAAGCGGGCCCATCCCCTGCGCTCTTTGCGCGGCCACGCCTCGTGCGCCTCCTCACGGCGCGTTGCCCCCTTTCCCCGCTAGCCTGGACGCATGGGGGCAACGGAAAGACGGGGGGCGCTGCTGGCGCTGTTGCTGGCGGCCGCGCCGTGGGAACCGCTGGTGAGCGCGCAGGCCGCGGCGGGCGACTTTCAGGTCCGGTTCTCCATGAACGAGGACCGGCTCGCGCCGCTGGAGGTCACCTTTCAGGGGGGGGCACGCCCCGAGCAGCGGGTGGAATGGGACTTTGGGGACGGGACGGCGGGCCAGGGCCAGACCCAGACGCACACCTACTACCGGCCCGGGACCTACACCGTGCGTTCAACGTTGCGCACGGCCACCGGACAGGTGCTTTCGCGGGCCACCGGCACGCTGGAGGTCAAGAGCGCAGGCAGCGAGCGGGCCCAGATGGTGGTGCTGCTGGGCCGGGGCGAGGTGCGCTTCTCGGCGGCGGGCAGCGTGGTGTACCGCCGGACCACGCCCACCTTTACCCTCAATGACCGTCCCGTGGGCGCGGGGCCAGTGCAGGTGGTGGCGGGCGAGTACCGGGCCAGCCTTCACCTGAGCGGCGAGGGTGGCAACCTCAGCCGCAGCGTTCGGTTCCGGATGGCCCCGCTGACGGCCAGCGTGCCCTTCGAGACCGAGGTGCTGCGGCTGACCAACCGGGCGCGGGCGCGCGGTTGGAACTGCACGACGTTGAAGGAGGGCGGTCCGGCCCGAGCACCGCTGACCCGCGATTCCAAGCTGGAGGTGGCGGCGCTCGCCCAGTCAGCGGGCATGGCCCTGAACGACTATTTCGATCACCTGAGTGCGGTGGACGGCAGCACCCCCGCGGCGCGCGTGGAGGCGGCGGGGGTGCGCGCAGAGGCGAGCGGCGAGAACATCGCCGCCGGGCAGGCCACCCCCGATGAGGTGGTGCGGGCGTGGCTGCGCAGTCCCGGGCACTGCCGCAACATCATGGGAGACTTTAGCCACATGGGCGTGTCGTACGTGGGCCGCCCCTACACGAAATACACCCACTACTGGACGCAGGTGTTTGCCACTCCGGCGGATTGAGCCGCCTCTCCCCTACGCCTCCCCGCTCCCGCCACGCGGCCCACCCAGGGTGACGCGCACGAGCGTGCCGCCACACGGGGCGTCTTCCAGCGTGACCTCGCCCCGGTGGGCGCGGACCAGGCGGCGCACCAGCGTCAGGCCCAGCCCCTGCCCGCCCGCCGCGTGGCCCTGTCCGCGCTCGAAGGGCCAGAAAAGGCGCTCACGCAGCGCGGGGGGAATGCCAGGGCCCGCGTCCTGCACGGTGATCTCGGGCCGGCCGTCCACCTGGGCGAGGCGCACCTGTACCGGACCGCCGGTGTATTTCAGCGCGTTTTCCACCAGGTTCTCGATCACCTGACGCAGCCGGGCGGCGTCCACCAGCCATACCAGGGGCTGCGCGGGCACCTCGACGCTCACGCGGGGTGCCTCCATCCGCTCCACCAGGGAGCGCAGATCCAGCTGCGTGACGTCCAGCACAGCGTCGAGATAGAGGTCCTGCAGGTGGCTCAGGTCCGCCCGGCTGGCGATCTGGCCCGCGCTGTCCTCGATCAGGGTCAGCAGATGTGCGCGCTGCTCGGGCGTCTCGGCCTGCCGCAGCAGGTCGCTGGCAAGCAGCAGTGACTGCAGGGGACGGCGCAGTTCATGGCTGGCAAAGTCGAGCGCCTCGCGCTGCCGGGCCTCGCGGTGGGCCTGACGCTCACGCTCGGCGCGCCACCGCAGCAGGGCCCGGGCGGTCAGCAACATGCTCAGCAGGCCGGTCAAGGCGGCGGCCACCACCAGCACCCAGCGCAGAAAGGTCAGGACCTCCAGCGCCTGCGCCTGCGTGTCGTGCGTCAGGCTGCTCGCCTGGGCGTTGAGCATGACCGCCTCGCGGGCGGCGGCGGCGGCCGAACCGGGTGTGCCGCGCCGCAGCAGGGCGCGGATGTGACTCAGCCGCGCTTCCCCGTAGGTCTCCACCACGGGCAGCAGCGAGAACTGTCCGGGGGCATTGAGGCTCGACAGCACGATGTCACGCCGCAACTGCCGCTCGGCGGCCGACGCCTCTGGATCGAGCAGCGCCACCTGGTACGCCTGCACGTCCTGCGCGAGGCCCTGGTAGGCGTAGGGACTCCAGCCACTGCTGCGCCGCACCACCGTGTCGTAGGCCGGCCGGGCCGCCAGCGTCAGCAGCGCCGCCGCCATAAGCGCGGGCAGCGCGGCGAGCAGCGCCTCGCGCCACACCACCCAACGCCGCACCGCTCCCGGCGGGCGAGGGCCCGGAGACCGCTCCGGTAGCCCTTGCGGCGTCCGCTTCGTCGTCACGGCGCGGGGGTGATGCGTTCCACGAACCACACCCACGCCGAGCCGTACTGCTTGCGCGGAAACCGCGCGGGGTCATCGGGCAGCACCACCGTCAGCGGTCCCTTTTCCAGCACGGAGATGGGGTGACCGTTCGCGGTATGCGCGAGCATGATGGGCGCCTCAAGATAGTCGCGGGCGTGAAGGGTCGTCACGTAGCCGTTGCTCGCGTACAGCCGCATGTCCTTGCCTCCGAAGCCGCCCAGAACGGCGAGGTCCCGCAGCGGGACGCCCTCATAGGTGAAGGTGCGGTCCAGCTGCGCGTGGTGGGTGGTGTAGCGCACGGTGGGCAGCGTAAGCAACTGCGCCCGGGTGAGGCGCAGCGGGCGGGCGCGGCCCTCCAGCGTCAGCAGCACGCCCTCGCCGGGCTGAGGCGCGGACATGGCCTGCCCACCGCGCACATAGGGAAAGGCCATGGGCAGCGAACTGCGGGGCACACCCCAGGCCACACTTCCCAGGCCCAGCGACAGCAGAACGAGGACTCGCAGGCGCACGCCCCACTCTAGAGGGCGCGGAAGAACTCCTCAATCCCTCTCTCGGCAGGTCCCGCCCTTCCCCCGCCCTGCACCGCCGGTGATTTGAGAAAAGGGTGAAGGTTGATCCACCCTCTGCGCCGGTGCGGGTCAGGCAGGGGTCACCCGGAGCGCGCAGAGTGCGGGCCATGACGTCTCTCTCTCCCCTCCTCGTTGGAACCGGCCTGCTGTTGGGTGCGGCTGGCGCGGCGCCCGTGATCAGTGCCCAGAGCATCATCGTGAACCCCGCGCAGACCACCCTGACGGTAAAGGTGTGGACGGACCGCGGCAGCGGCACGCAAGTGCCGGGATACGTGCCGGGCGAGCGCATCCGGCTTTATACCAGCGTGAACCAGGACGCCTACGTGTACCTGTTCAACGTGGACCCCCAGGGTCATGTGGACCTGATCTTGCCCAACCGTTTTCAGGGTGGGGGCAACTTCCTGAAGGCCAACACCACCCGGACCTTTCCGGCGGCCAGCGACCCCTTTACCTTCAACATTGCCGCGCCGTACGGTCTGAACAAGGTACTGGCGCTGGCAAGCCGCACGCCTCTCAAGCTCGACCAGATCGCCACGTTCAAGGCGCAGCAAGACAGCTTCGCCACCGTGAACCTGCAGGGCCAGGAAAAGCTGGCGCAGGCGCTGAGCATCGTGGTCAACCCTGTGCCCGCCGAAAACTGGATCAGCGCAACGGCCTACTACAACGTGGCGCAGCCCAGCGCGGCCGCTCCCCTGCAGACGCCCGCAACAGCGGCCCAGACGGCCACGGCTCCACCTCCGCGCGGCACGCCCATTCAACCCGTCGCCCCCAAAGCTTCGGCCCTGTCGGTGACCGTGCAGCCCGCCACCCCCACGAATACCCCGCAGCCCCTGCCTGCCGGACGCGAGTGGCAGACCACCGTGGAGCGCAGCGGGAACCTCGGCGAGGTGTACGCCGAGTTCGCCGCCCGTGTCCGCGCCGAGGGCTACAGCCAGGTCAGCATGCGCCAGACCGGCAATCACATTCGCGGAGAATTCCGCAAGGGCACGTCCAGCGCCACCTTGGAAGTGAAGCAAAAGGGCAAGCGCTTTGAAGTGCAGCTGAACCGCCGCTGACTCCATTTCGGCGAGCACAGCGCGCCCTGCCCGACCGCAGGGCGCGCTGTGCTCGCGTTGTGTCAACGACTGGGGCGGGCCAGCCCGGAGACTACTTGCTGTGGGTACTCTTCCAGTCGAGGGCCAGCTCCTCGTAGGAGTCGCGGACCTGCTCGGTCGCCATACCGGCCAGGGCGTCCTCGCCGGCCACCGAGCCGTAACCCGAAAACGACCACAGCTGCAGGTGGGCCGCGCTCAGCGTCCGGCTGCCCAGCGTGACGCGGGCATCCTTGACGAGTTCGACGCTGAGCTGCACCGAATACAGCACCCGGCCGTCGCGGGCCTGGAAGGCGGCTACCGTGAACACCTGCGCCACGGTGCAGGTCTTGGGATCGCCGTAGGGCACCGAGTACAGCTGCGCGTAGCGGGCGAGCTGGGCATCAACCTCGGCGGCCAAGTCGTCTTGCTCCTCGTCCTCAAAATAGACGTAGGAGACGGGTGGGCACAGGTCCGGGCCGGTCAGGCCGCGCAGATTGCCCTGCTGGTGATCCGCGAGGGCCAGGCCCGACAGGGCGAGCAGCGCAACGAGGGCAAAGCCGGAAGCCAGGGCGCGGTTCATGCGTCAGTGTACCCAGTGTACCAGCGGGCCTCGCCGCGGCGGACCGTCCAGCCCTGCGGGCAGCGTGAGGCACGCGCTTGTGGCTCCGGCCGGAAGGCATCTGCTACGCTGGGTCCATTCCCCCTGCGCGTGGGCCCCAGCGCCTCCCCGCCTTCCCTGCCGATGCCGATTTTGCCGCTGCAGTTTGTCCGCGCCCTGCCGGGGTTCCCGGTCCCGGGGTGGCCCCGGCCTGTCCGGCTGCTCAACCAACGCCGCGCACCGTAGCGGCAGGGGCGTGATCAGGAGGACGCGGCGCGCGGGCGACCGTTTCCCGCCTGGTCTCCATCCCGGTGTCCGGTGTCGCCCGATTTCCCCCGCTTTTCCCTGCTTCTCGTGGAGGCTCCATGCCCAGGTCCCAGACCACCCCCCCTCAAGCCAGTCCCGCCCAGCCCGGCGAGGCCGCCTATCAGGCCGCCCAGGGCGAGATGTTCCAGCTGATCGCGCCCGACGGCAGCGTGACCGACGCGGCCCGCCTCCCCGGTCCCGCAACCCGGCTGCACCTCTACCGGCACATGCGCCGCATCCGCCACTTCGACGAGCGGGCCTGGGTGCTGTACCGCACGGGCCGCATGGGTGTCTTTCCTCCCTTCGGCGGAATGGAGGCCAGCCAGGTGGGCACCGCCGCCGCCCTGACGAATGAGGACTGGCTCTTTCCCACCTACCGCGACACGGGCGCGGCACTGACCTACGGCCTGCCCATTCCGCAAACCGTGGCCTACTGGCGCACCAGCCCGCACGGCTGGGCCATGCCCGAAAACCTCAAGGTGCTGCCCTTCTACATCCCCATCGCCACCCAGTATCCACACGCGGTGGGGGCGGCGCTGGCCGAGAAGCGCAAGGGCACGCAGAACGTGGCGATGGCCTTTATCGGGGACGGCGGCAGCAGTGAGGGCGACTTTCACGAGGCGCTGAACTTCGCCGGAGCGCTGAACGCCCCGTGCGTGTTTGTCCTCCAGAACAACGGCTGGGCGATCAGCGTGCCCACCCGCTCGCAGACCAAGGCCACCAATCTGTCGCGCCGCGCCGAGGGCTACGGCATTCCCGGCGTCCGGGTGGACGGCAACGACGTGCTGGCAACGTATGTGGCAGCGGCCGAGGCCGTCCAGCGGGCGCGAAACGGCGAGGGCCCCACCTTGATAGAGACCGTGACCTACCGCGTCAAACCCCACACCGTGGCCGACGATCCCAGCCGCTACCGCTCCGCCGAGGACACGGCGGGCTGGGACACCAAAGATCCAGTGGTTCGCCTGCGGACGCACCTGCTGCGCGAGGGCCACCTGACCGAGCAGGGCGAGGCCGAGCTGCTGCGAGAAATTGAGGCCGAGTTTGAGGCGGCGGTGACCGAGGCGGACCAGTTCCCCGAGCCCACACCCGCCGAGATCGTGGACCACGTGTTCGCCGAGCCGACGCCCGCCCTCGTGCGCCAGCGGGCACAACTGCTCGAGGAGGAGCGCGGATGAGGTGGAGGCCGCCTGTGGCCCGGAGCCGTTCGCCGTTCGCCTCCATTCGCACTCCTGAGGTTTCCGCATGACCGCTCCCTCTCCCACTACCAAAACCCGCACCATGACGATGGTGTCCGCCATCAACGACGCCCTGGCCCTCGCGCTGGAGACGGACCCCACCGTTCACATCTTCGGGGAGGACGTGGGCGTGATGGGCGGCGTATTCCGCGCCACCGACGGCCTCCAGGCCCGTTTTGGCGCGGATCGCGTCTTCGACACCCCCCTGGCTGAAGCGGGCATCGTCGGCATGGGCATCGGCATGGGGCTGGCAGGACTCAAGCCCATCGCGGAGATTCAGTTCGCGGGCTTTCTGTACCCGGCGCTCGATCAGGTGCTGTCTCACCTGGGCCGCTACCGCCACCGCACGCGCAGCCGCTACCACCTGCCCATGGTGGTGCGCGCACCTTACGGCGGCGGGGTGCATACGCCCGAGCAGCACGCCGACTCGCCTGAGGCGATACTGGCCCACACGCCCGGCGTGAAGGTGGTGATTCCCTCCACGCCGGGCGACGCCAAGGGCCTACTGCTCTCGGCCATTGCAGACCCGGACCCGGTGTTCTTTTTCGAGGCGATCAAGCTCTACCGCTCCGTGAAGGAGGAGGTGGTGCAGGGCCACTACACGGTGCCGCTGGGCCAGGCCCGCCTCGCCACCCAGGGCGACGACGTGACCGTAATTTGCTACGGCGGAATGGTGGAGGTGGCCCAGAAGGCTGCCGCCGCCGCCCGCCCGCACGGCATCGGCGTAGAGGTGGTGGACCTGCGGACCCTGGTGCCCCTGGACACCGAGACAGTACTGGAGAGCGTCGCCAAGACGGGCCGCGTGGTCGTCGTCACCGAGGCCCCGCGTACCGGCGGCTTCCATTCTGAGATCAGCGCCATCATCGCCGAGGAGGCCATCGAGTACCTCCGCGCCCCCATCGTGCGCGTGACCGGCTTCGACGCCCCCTACCCGCCCTTTACCTCCATCGAGGACAGCTACCGCCCCAACCCGGTGAGGGTGGCAAAGGCGATCCGGCAGGTCATGGCGTACTGAGGAGCAGGGGCGCTGCGCGCCGTCTCATCAGGATCCCGGTGAATCCGTGATGAAAGAGCCAACCCGGGCGGAGCGAGCAGGAAAGACGGTGATGGAGCGGCGTGGAAGCCCTGGAGCGCAGGGGACGGAACGGATGATCCGCAAACCGCATCACCACCGCAAGGCCCCATGGTCTGACCGCTGGGGACTCCTGGCGGCGATCAGACGTTTTGACGGTCACACCGCTGCTAAGGCGCTCCCCCCACCCGCTCCGGCTTCGGCCACAACCGGAAGTCGGCGGTTCCGGCGGCGTCTTGCAGGCTCACCGGACCGTAGGCGCGGGAATCCAGACTCTCGCCAAGGAGGCGGTTGTCGCCCAGCACCCAGACCTGACCGGAGGGCACCTTCAGGGGGGGTTGATCGCTCAGCACGCCGCCGTTCACGTAGCGCTCGGTGATGGCCCGGCCGTTGACCACCACCTCGCCTCCGGTGATCGCCACCGTCTCGCCGGGCAGCGCCAGCACACGCTTGACGTTGTAGGGACGGTGACGCACACCCCACAACGTCTCGTAGCTGTAGGGACTGTTCGCCGGGGCCTTGAAGATCAGGAGGTCTCCCCGGCGCGGGTAGGCGGTGGACAGGTCCCAGGCGCGCAGCCAGCGTGGATACTTGAGCAGCAGCAGCAGGTCACCGCTGTGCAGGGTGGGATTCATGCTGTCGCCGTCCACCCGCGCGAAGGTGCAGGCGAAGGTGGTGACCAACCACACGGGCAGCAGCGCCCCCAGAATCCATACCCGCCAGAAGTGGCGGAATCCGCCTGAGTCGCTGGGCGGTGAGGGCGCGGGCGTCACGCGGCGCATGCTAGCAGGCGGGCCCCTCGGCGGCTGTAGGCTTCAGGTGAGCTTCACACTCCTGCGCTGGGTGGCCCCGCAGCGCTTACGCTGACTTCCATGACCGCTCAGGAACTGATCGTCGACAAGTACCACGAGGGCCAAGGCACCCCTGCCCAGGCGGGCAAAACCGTCCGCGTCCACTACACCGGCACGCTGGAAAACGGTCAGAAGTTCGATTCCAGCCGTGACCGGGGCGAGCCCATCGAGTTTCCGCTGGGACGCGGCCACGTCATCCCCGGTTGGGACCAGGGCATCGCGCAGCTGCGCGTCGGCGATAAGGCCAAGCTCACCATCCCCGGCCACCTCGCCTACGGACCGCGGGGCATCCCCGGCGTGATCCCACCCAACGCCACCCTGATTTTCGACGTGGAACTCGTGGACGTGCGCTAGAGGCACACCGAATTCAGTACGGGCCCCCTACCGGCGGGGGCTTTTTGCTGACATCTGGCTGCTGACCGCTGGCGACTCCTCCTCCGCCACCCCGCATACCTCCCGGCTCACAAACTGTCCCAGATGCTTGCGGTGGCGGCTGTTCCAGTCGATGGTGGGGCGTCTCTCGCCACCGGGCAGGTAGCCCAGGCGGTAGACGGCCATAAGTTCCAGGTCTTCGGGCACATGCAGGCGCGCACGGACCCGCTGCCACTGCCTTGGGATTTCCATCGGTGTGGAGATGAACTGGATGCCCATTCCCAGCGCCCCCACCGCATTCCAGATGTTTTCCACCGCCGCGCCCAGGCCGAACACCGAATAAAAGCCGCTGAGTTCGCCGGGGCGGTACTCGGTGCGGTCCAGCAGAGCGGCGAGCAGCAGCGGACTTCCAGCCACCAGCTTGCGGTTGTCCTCGCCCAGTTTTTTGGGCACGCCGAGTTGCCGCATAAGCTTCAGGCCCGCGTCCGAAAACACCTGCCGGGTAAAGGGGCGCAGGGGACCGGGCAGATGATCGATGTGGATGCCGTCGCGCCGCGCTTCCATCTCGGCCTCGCTGAAGCGGAAGTAGCGGCGGTAGCGCTCGAAAAAGGCCCCGGCCTCGATCAGCTCGGTCATGCTCTGGCCGGAAATACCGGCCACGTGCGCAATGGTTGCGGGGTCCTCGATAAGCACAAAGCGCCACGGCTGGCTGTTGAAGTGGCTGGGAGCCGCCTGCGCCACCCGCATCAGCAGGTGCTGGTGCTCGCGGCTGACTGGGTCCGGGCGAAAGGGGCCGTTGGTGGTGCGCCGCTGGAGCATCCCTTCGATGAGGGGCACGGCAGCAGCGTCGGTGTCCGGCAGGACCGGGCGGGACCTGGGGACAGGCGGGCGGGTCATGGCAGGCAGGCTAGCGCGTTCACCCCCCGGCACCTGTCCCCCGCCCCACCATCCCTGTCCACGCTGGCCTGGCCAGTGGCCACGGCTGAAAATGAACGCCTCGTGGCCCTTAAGCCCGTGCGGCTGGCGGTGGACCCCGGGGAGGCAGGTCCTGGAAGCGACCCGGCCTGGCGCCTGTCAAACGGCCCAGCGCCTGGGCTGCCGCTCGGCCCGACTCCAACCCACGGTCCTCCACGCTACTTGACATCTTCGTGCTGTTAAAAGAGTGCTTTTTCTCCGGCCTGAACCGACTTGGGCAGGAAGCATCTTCAGATCATTTGCCCTAATAGGCTAGCCCACCACGCTTGAGCTGAAAGCCCGACTTGGTAAACACCACCATAACGGTACGGCCGTCAGCTTTGAAGCTCAATTCCGTATTCTGAAAGATGCCACTGGTACTTACGCAGGCCCCCCGTATCCTGTAATCCTTGCCCTTGAGAAAATGAGGGATCGGCGTTTTTTTGCCGAGTGGATTTACCTGACCTGTCGGGGTCAGGGCCACCACAGTCTTTAGGACTCCAGATTCATACACCTGAACTTGTACGGTGATGCAGGGCGACGGGGCATCGATAACTGCCAGCAAACCGTCGAGCTTCACTTCTGCAGCGCTGGAGAGGCCAGAAACCAGAAGGCTGAAAGCGAGCGCACCTGCACCAGTCGGCCTTACACCAGAGGTATTCGGGAGCGCGGGAAATCCTGTCGTCGAGCAAAACATCTTGGCAAGGGGCCCAGAGATTGTTTTCATTTGAATCACAATACTGAGCCTCTCCCAACGGTCTTCTTACGAACCCTGATGGGTACAGTCAGACCTCCCGCAACACCGATGAAGAAGACGGGGCCCTTTGAGTTTTACCTGGGTAAAACCTATTCTTTTTCTCTTGTTCGGGACAACTTAGGGGAAGTGAGCATGACCGACGGTGCGCCGGAGAAATAACTTCCGGCGTCTGAGCATCCAGGCCAGAGCGCGGTGAATGCGCACGAGAATGACGGCCGCCGGAATCCGCAACCCCAGGAGCAGCGCACCCGATCTGCCTCCCAGGACATTTCCGTATCTGCCCTGTGGCAGCCGCGAAGGTCTGCTGGTACGAAGCCCAAGTATCAATAGCTCGGGCGAGGCTTCCCCTCTCCGGCCCAAGCCCAGTGAGGGGAAGGGGTTCTTCCCCTACCACGCGGCCCATGCCCCCAGACCGAAGGCCACCGCACAGCACAGCGCGAGCTTCCAGTGGTTCGCTCGTCCTGGCTGGGTGCGGGGCATCAGCAGCAGCAGGGCCAGCGCGGGAAGCAGGGCGGTACCCCTTCCCCCCAGCCTCCAACCTTCAGCCCACCAGGTCAGCAGCGCGGTCAGCGCGACGCCCAGGCAGACGAGGAAAAACAGGGTGTGGTGGAGCCAGCGGGACGCATTTTTCCGCCTCCACAGTTGCAGCCGCAGTCCCAGCGCCAGAAGTGCAGCCAGCAGCGCAGCGGTGACGAGGAGCGTGAGGCGGTGGGCGTCCACGCAGCCATGCTCGCATAGCGGGGCCGGGACACGTGGGCCGGAGAAAGGAGCGTATCTTTGGCCCCATGAAGCGTTCGTCCGCTGCCCTGCTGAGCCTGCTCGTGTGCCTGGGCACTGCGGCCTGCGGGCCGAAGGGCGGCGGGCGCAGTGACCTGACCTCACGGGTGATGTTTACCGCCAATGGCAGTTACGACGCCCAGGCCGATACCCGGGACCGCCAGGGCGGGGGCCTGCGCCGGGTGCTGTGGCAGACCCGCCCGCCGCTTGACGCCCACACCGTCACCGTGGTGTACGACAGCGACGCCCGTCCCCTGGGCTGGGAGATGCAGGTGGAGGCCCCCCGCTTTTCCGCCCAAGAGGTGGCGGGCCGGGGGGCCCGGGAGGTGCAGACGCCGGACGGGGATGGGTTTCGCCCAGCCGGAGGCCAGTTGCGCGACGTGTTGATTGTGAAGACGTCCAGCGGCCTTCGGCTGCTGACCCGGGGCTACGCCGAACACCACCGGCCGGAACTGGCGCCCGCCTTCGGGAAGCGGTAAAGGGCGCCGGCCCAGTACACGGCCGCGCAAGGAAGAGAGCCGGGCACTGGGCCGCGGCTCTCTCTTGTGCTCGAACGCTACAGGTCGATCGCGCAATTTCCCCAAGTATGCCCAGCGGCCTTCAGCGCAGGACGCGCAGGGCCTTGAGCAGGGCGATCAGCACGACGCTGCCGACCACGCCCCAGACGATGCTCATGATGTTGAAGCCGTTGCCCGCAATATCCCCCCCGAGGTGCAGCAGGTTGCCGAACAGCAACTGCGCGAGCACGCTGCCCACAATGCCAATCAGGATGTTCGCCACCGCACCCTGCTGTGCGTCGGTCCGCATAACGAGCGAAGCGAGCCAACCGCACAGAGCGCCGACGAGAAGGGTGATGATCCAAGACATGGCTTACCTCCAGTACTTGAGGAGAGAGGGTGAAGGAAAGGAAGGGTGTCGGGAACGAACGTATCTTCGCTCGCTGCGCGTGGCCTCAACTTGCCTCAGCGCACCTTCTCAAGCCTCACTCAGCGCCGGGTAAAAGAACGATACACCCGTCATTCATCTCTTTTTTTATGCCCCCAGACGAATGAAGCTGTCTTGAGCCCAGTCGTATCATCCGGCCTCCTTTCCCACCTGGGGAGGGAGCGAAGGGAAAGGGCTGAGGTTCTATTTGTGGACTGCCTTTTACAAACGCAAAGGCCCCGTGCGTTCGGATACCTTTGTCACGGTCCAGTGGAATAGACCAGATGCGGGTGTTTTCTGGGAAAGGCAAAACCAATAGAACGGTCTGGTTTCTCCGCCGGAGGCACTGGGATTTTCGCGGGCCTTCCTCCCAGTCATGAAACAACGGCTCCGGGGCGAAGCCGTGCATCGTGCCGAGGGGCTGGGTTCAGGGGAGCCGTGGATGACGTACGTCATCCGCTGAATCCTGGCCATGCCCCACGCCACGTCTTTTGAGAACAGGCCAGGGTTAGACCAGGCCCGGGATGACGCCTTCAGCAGATCGTCTCCTGTGTCCAGCAGGCTCTTGACCGATAGAGCCGCTCACCCCCGAAGGGGGCAGCAAGCTTGAGGCTCCCTTACATTGGACAGGTGCGCGCCATATAATCCTCTTCTGGCAAAATTGCCTCTTCAGTACAAGGCCAATCGCAGCGTGGTCTACTCCTGCAAGTCCCATGTTGTCTGGACGCCCGAGTACCGGAGAGGCGTCTTGGTCGGGGGTATGGACGAACGGCTCAAGATCATCCTGAATGGACTCTGCACTGAGAAACCGTGCGTGCTGCCGGCGGTGGAGATCATGCCAGACCACGTTCACCTCCTGGTGGAGGGAGATCCCCAATTCGGCATCCACACCTTCGTGAAGGTGGCAAAGGGCCGCTCCAGCCGACTGCTGCGCTCCGGGTTTCCGCGGCTCAAATCCCGACTTCCAACGTTGTGGACCAACAGCTATTTCGTCTCGACGGTGGGAGGCGCACCCCTCAGCGTCATTACTGATCACGGCATAAACCGGTATGGATCACGGTGGGACGTCATGTGGGCTGGCCACGTTCCTCATGCCTCAAGTCGGGTAGAACTGGTGCGAACTTACGCCGGGGTCAATAAGCAGTACGTGGAGAACCAGAAGTATGTCTAAGAAGCCCCGGCGCGATGTTCAGCGATTTGTCCGTAAGGCCGCCTTGCCCAAGAGCGATCTTCTGGACAAGCTGTCGCGCGCTTCGGGTCAGTTGTACACGCAGGTTCTTGTCACCTACTGGCGTATCCTCCGGAAGACGGGGACGGGAAAGAATAGCCGTAGCCCCATCTTTCTTTTGCAATACGGTATGGAAGCGCTGTACCCAAAGACCCTGACGGCCTGCTGCATGCCCACACCTGCGACGCTATTGTCGGCAACTTCTATTCCTCGATTAAGAGTGCCAGCGAACGCAAGAAGAAGGGGCACAAGGAAGCCAAGTATCCTCGGCGTCGCAAGTGGTACTGCAAAATTACCTGGAAGTCCTCAGGGATTCGCCTTAAGGACGGCCATCTCATCCTCTCCACTGGAAAAAGCGTAGAGAACGTCATTCTTCCCTGGGCGCATGCTCTGCCGAGCATGGTGGAGATCGGCTGGAAGAAGACTGGGGGGTACGAGTTAAGGGCGGTCTATGAGGTTCAGGCATGCAGGAAGCGCATGGGGAGGAAGAAGGCGGATGACCTACAGCCCTACTCCGCCGCCTGTGCCCTCGGCCCCACTTCCGTTCCCCCCTGGGGCGGACCACCGGGAGAGGTGGCCGGAGCCGCGTTCAGGTCTTTGAGGGACACAGGCAGGAAGTACAGCCCCAGCAACTGGCGCTTCCACCAGTCGCCCGTCGCTCGCCGCTCGGGGGGGGTGGTGTACACGTAGCCGTACAGCTGGGCCCGAACGTACCGGGGCGGGGCGGCCGGAAAGGGGTTCTTACCCAGCAGCCTCAAGACCTCAGGCTCTCCCTGGAGCAGGCGCAGCGCGAGGGGGCCCATCCACGGCGTCTGCCCCGGATCGCCCTGCAACGCGGCAAACCACATCTGCCAGTCCAGTCGGGGCTGGTGCGGGGCGACCCACACGGGCGCGCGGTGAGGATCACCCGGCTTGTAGCGAAATTCGTAGGAGAGCCAGTGGGTGCCGTCACGGCTGCCCTCCAGCACGATCTCGTGCCGCTGCGTTGTCATGGTGGCAAAGAGGCCATAGGTGTTCACGAGGAAATACGGCTCCAGCCCCTCCTGCAACCGCAGCAGCGGTCCGGGGACCGCGACGCCCGGCAGCATCTGGCGCGACAACTGCACCCCATTGAGCGCGAGGAGAACTGCGGCGATCAGCCCGGGCACAATGCGGCGCGGCCCTGAGACGTCGCCCTGAACGGACTGGACCATCCGGCGTCTACCCCCAGCCGGAACGAGTCTCCGCAGGAAAGCGTCGTCAAACAGCGTCAGGCACAGCAGGATGGTCAGCCAGTTAAAGAAGCTGTAGTTCCCGGTCAGGATGATCAGAAGCTGCAGCGCGATCATCATCAGGCCGCTCACCATCCGGGGCACGCGCGGCGCGAAAATCAGCCAGGGCACAATCAACTCGGCAAAGAAGGTAAAGACCACCTCCACCCGGTGAAAGCCCAGGGGAAGGTGGTGCATCCACCAGCCCAGCAGACTGGGCAGCGGCTGGGTCTGGTAGTGGTAGGTGGTGGCGGTCAGGTCCCGCCAGGTGGGGTCCCCGCTGGCGAGCTTGACCACCCCCGCGCCCAACATCAGGCGAAAGAGCAGCAGGCGCAGCAGCCACAGCACGGGCAGGGAAACGGGCGTCTGTCGCCGGGGCCAGAGATGAAGCGGCGCGAAGAGGACCGCCGCAAATCCCGTTTCGAGCAGCAACAGGTCCCATTGGAACCCCAGAAAGTCCTGCCCGGCGTAAAACAGCGACAGGTATAGCGCCCACATTCCGGCGAGGGCTGGAAGTGTGAGGAAATCCAGCAGAACCAGAACGGCCAGGACCGCACCTGCTCCGCACAGCAGGTGCAGAAAGCCGTCGCCCTGATTCAGCCAAAGCAGGGTGGGCACCCGAAAAAAAGCGTGCCCGCCGAACTGCTCCGTCAACTCCGACGTGAATTTCCGGACGGGCAGCAGGCCCCGGCTTCCCACCAGGCCGGTGATCTGCGTGCTCAGCGACAGGAAAGCGGCGAGGTAGACCAGGCCCAGGCCGCGCAGGAACAGCCAGCGTGTGAGGGAGAAGCCCTCAGGCGAGCCGAGATACCCGCTGACCCAGTTCCAGCGCCGCCCCCGCGGGCGTGGGCCGTTCACGTAGTCCGCTTCAGGTCCTGCTGCGCTCGTCTCCATGGCGGTGGTGCCCTTCGGGAGAATGTCCCTACGCCCGCCGCGCCCGGCTGAGCACCGCCGCCGCCAACCCGGCCCCCACCAGCCCCGCGCCGATCAAGCCCCGGTGCAGGGCCGCCCGGGTATAGAAGCTCGTCTTCTGAACCAGGCCGGGATAGTCCCCGCGTTCCTCCAGCCGCTCAGAGGGGTGGTACAGAATGTTCGCTTGGCGGGGCAGCGGGGGACGGTCACTCCCGGTCCCCGGAATGACGGCCCCCGCCATTGCCCGCTCGGTCAGGCCTGGCGCGACCTGCCCCGAGGCCGCCATGCCCTTGCCCCCACCCCCAACGAATACCTCGCGCACCGGGTGCGCAGCGGCGTGCAAAATGGCTTCCGCGACCGCCTCGGGCGCATAGACGGGCGGCACGTGCTTGGGCTCGGTGTCCAGGTACGAGCGGGCGTTGTGCGGAAAGGGCGTGTCGATGGGCCCCGGTTTGATGAGCGCGACCACCACAGGCGCGTGGTCATGCTCCAGCTCCATCCGCAGCCCATCGGTGAACGCCTTGACCGCGTGCTTGGACGCCGAATACAGCGCCTGGAGGGGAATGGCCTGCTCGGAGGCCACGCTGCCCACATTGATCAGCGCGCCGCCCTTTTCCCGCAGATGCTCCACCGCCACGCGCGAGCCGGACACCAATCCCCAGAAGTTCACATCAAAGAGACGTCGCATGTCGGTCTCCTCCAGTTCCAGCAGCTTGCCGTACATGCCCACGCCCGCATTGTTGACCCAGGTATCGAAGCCGCCGAACGCGGCCTGCGCGATGTCCGCCACCCGGCGCACGTCCTCGCCCACGCTTACGTCAGCGACCGCGAACACCGCGTGCCCGCCCGCGTCCGTGATCTCCTGCGTCAGCTGGCGCAGGGCGTTCTCACTGCGGGCTGCCAGCACCAGACGCGCGCCCTGTTTCGCGGCCATCCGGGCGGTGCTCAGGCCGATGCCGCTGGACGCTCCGGTGATGACGATGACCTGTTCGGACAGCGGTTTGAGCTTCATGCCGCCGAGTGTGGGGGGTGAGGAGGCGGGTTTGTCCCGAGTTGGGTGAAGGTGCGCGAAGCACAGGGGGCGAAGGCGCGTGAAGGGCCCGTCCCGTCCAGCCGCACTCAGCCCTGTGCGGGCACAACCCCCAGAAGCCGCTGCGAATCGCTCAGCAGCGCCCGGCCGGAGGGATCGGCCCACTTCTGCACCACCTGGGCACGGACGTGCGCGGAGGTCTGGTATCTCGGGGCCGGGTGGGCCTCCGTCGCCGCCTGGATGATCACCTGGGCCACCTCCTCCGGGCGCTGGCTGGCCTGCCCAGCGAACGCCGAACGCAGCGTCTCCAGATAGGTTCCCAGCAGGGGGGCATAAGGGTCGGAAGGGTCCTGCGCCCGGTCCAGGCCAACCGCATTGGTGACGAACGGCGTGGCCACCGCCCCCGGCTCAATCAGCGACACCGAGACGCCGAACGCGGCGGCCACGGGCGCGAGGCTTTCCATCATGCCCTCCAGCGCAAACTTGGCTCCGCAGTAGGCGTCGTTGAAGGGGCGGCCCACCAGCCCGCCGATGCTCGATACGCTGATGATGCGGCCCCTTCCGGCGGCGCGCATGTGGGGCAGCGCCACTTGCGTGACCCGCCAGACACCGAAGAAGTTGACCTCGAACACGCGCCGGGCCTCCTCCACCGTCATCTGCTCGGTGGTGCCCACGAATCCGGCCCCGGCATTGTTGACGAGCACGTCCAGGCGGCCATATCGGTCGATCATCCGCCTGATCCCAGCTTCCACGGAGGCGCCGTCCGTCACGTCAAGGGGCGCGATATCCAGGGTTACGCCCTCCGCCTCCGCTGCTCTACGCAGGGTATCCGCCCTGGTGAGGTCCCGCATGGTGGCCGTGACCCGAAACCCGGCCTGCGCGAGTCCCACTGCCGCTGCCAGGCCAATGCCCGTGGAGGTTCCCGTAATGAGGGCGGTTGGGGGTGAATTTCGCGTCATGTTGTCTCCCGCTGGGCCATTCGTTCCAGCCTGTCGTAGAACGTGAGCTTGTCCTGCACGGCCCTGAAGGCCTCGTCCAGGAGCTGCATCTGCGCCTGAAGGCGCGCGGCGTGGGCCTCGACGATCTCGCGCCGGGCACGGAGAGTGGACGCACCCTCCAGGGCAAGGGCCGCGTAGGTCTGGAGATCGGCCAGGGGCATGCCGGTGGCGCGCAGCCGCACCACGAAGGTCAGCCACACCACGTCGGTTTCCGAATACCGCCGCCGTCCGCCCGGGTCACGCGCAGGCCGCAGCAGTCCGAGCCGTTCGTAATACCGCAGCGTATCGGGACTCAGGCCCGTCTGCGCCGCCACCTGTCCGATGCCGAGGCTGTCCACAGCACGTACCCTACGTGCTGGAGTGAACTCCAGGTCAAGGGGGTGACGGGAAGAGCGTCGGGAGACCGGGGGGGATCAGCGCAGCGCGCCGTTGAGCCCGTCGCGCAGCCTCCGCGCCGCTTCCCGGCTGGCCGTCACGTCCAGGCCCAGGGCGTACTGAACGGCCCGTGAAGCGCTGGCCAGCGCTCCCGTTCCACCGGGATGGAAGGCGGCGGCGAGGTCGTCGGGCGTGGCCCCCTGCGCGCCCAGGCCGGGCAGGAGCAGCAGCGCCCGGGGCATCAGCGCGCGGAAGTGGCCCAGGTCCGCCGGATGCGTCGCGCCCACCACCGCGCCGACGCTGGCATACTCGCCCCCCTCCGTTTCGCCCAACCGGGCCACTTCCGCTGCCACCCGCTCGCTGATCCCGCTTCCCTGAAGATCGGCCTGATCGGGGTTGCTCGTCTTGACGAGGACAAAGATCGCGCCGCCATTTGCCCGGGCTGCGCCCACAAACGGCGTCAGCGTCTCGAAGCCCAAGAAGGGATTGACCGTCAGCGCGTCACCCGCGTGCGGCCCCGACAACCAGCCCTGCGCGTAGGCTTCGGCGGTGGAGCCGATATCGCCCCGCTTGCCGTCCAGAATGACGGGCAGGCCCAGGGTCCGGGCCGCCGCGCAAACCTCCTCGAGCAGCGTGAAGCCGGGCAGACCCAACGCCTCGAAAAAGGCGAGCTGCGGCTTGACGCAGGCGGCGTAGGGGGCGGTGGCCTCCAGGACGTCCAGCGTGTGCGAGCGCAAGTGCGCCGCGTCCCGGTACGTGCCGCTCCGGGGATCAAGGCCCACGCACAGCCGGGTCTGAAGGCGGCGGGTGCGTTCGGTGACGGCCTGGGCAAAGCTGGGGGGAGCAGCGGGAGTCATCGGGGCGAGGCTAACACGCGCCGCGCGGCCTCCACGAGGGCGGCATTGTCGCAAGCGGAAGTCCCGTCCGGCAGAACGGAGGTGTCTTCCAGCCCGATGCGGGTGGCAAGTCCCCGGCGTGCGGCCTCGTGCAGCAGGGGGCAGGCGCTCCGCGCCGCGCCCCCCCTGCTGCACGGCGCGGTGGGCGGCGTTCAGCAGGGACAGGATTTCCGCCGCCTCTGCCAGGGTTTCCTCCGCCTCCCGGTCCTGCCCCTCGATCGGCACCCGCAGCACCGCTTCCCTTCCGGGCCACTGCAGAAACACCTGCGCCGCCTCCACGGTTCACAACTCCGCCTCGACGCCAATGCTCCGTACGTGTCCGGCGTTTGGGCCGGAGCGGCGGCGTGCGGCCCGTGCCAGTTGACCAATACAACAATCCGGACAGACAGTCCAGGCGCGGGCCACTTCCTGTTGACCCTCCACCTCGGGGAGAATCCAGAAGCTGCTGGAGATGCCCACGGGAATGCCCGGACAGACGGCGCGAACGGCAGTCAGGGCCGCGGCCGCCACCCTGGTCTCCAGCAATTCCCGGCCCTGCCCCCATCCCGGGGATGCAGGTGCAGCGCCTGTGCCCCCGCCGCCACGCCCGCCCGCGCTTCCCAGGCCAGGTCCTCAGGCATCACGGGCAGGGCCGGATGACTGTCCCGGGACCGGGGACCGTTGAGGCAACACTTCAGGAACATGGAGGCAGCCTACCCGCAGTGACCGCCCCCGCCTGCTAGCCTCCCTCCATGACCTTTTCCATCGTGGGCCGTGACGTCGCCACGGGTGACCTCGGCGTCGCCGTGGCGAGCAAGTTTCTGGCGGTGGGGGCGCTGGTGCCCTTCGCGCGTGCTGGAGTGGGGGCCGTCGCCACCCAGAGCTACGTGAATCCCAATTACGGGCCAGATGGGCTGCGGCTGCTTTCCGAAGGTCACACGCCGGGGAAAATCTCCACGGAGTTTCAGGAGAAGGACGCCGACATCGTGCAGCGGCAGTTTGGGATTGTCGGGGCGGATGGAGCGAGCGTCACCTTTACCGGAGACGGCTGCCACGCCTGGGCGGGCGGCGTGACGAGGCCGGATGTGGCGGTTCAGGGCAACATCTTGACCGGGCCCGAGGTGGTGGAGGCCATGCTGGCGGCGTGGGAGGCGGGCGAGGGGCAACCCCTCCCACGCCGCTTGCTGGCAGCCTTGAGGGCCGGGGACGCAGCGGGTGGGGACCGGCGCGGGCGGCAGTCGGCGGCGCTGCTGTGCGTGGGACCGGGACGCGGCTACGGCGGACTGACCGACGACTGGGTAAACCTGCGCGCCGATGATCACGCTGACCCCTGCGCCGAGCTGGAGCGCCTGCTGGGCATCCATGACCTCCTGTTTGGACGCCCGGAGACCACCCGGGAACTGACGGAAGAAGAACTCGAATGGCTGCGCGCCCGCCTGATCGTCGAGGACTACGCCACCTCGCTGCCCGCTGGACCCTGGGACCCGGAGACGGAGGCGGCGGCGTGGGCGCTGTTCGGCACCGAGAACCTGGAGGAACGCTGGGTGCCGCGTGGGCGCTTCGATCCGGTGGCGCTGGCGTACCTGCGGGAGAAGTTGGGGGAATAAGTCGCCAGCAAACAGCAAAAGCAGTCTCCCGCTGGCGGCTGGCCGCTGGAAGCTGGTAGCCTCCCGGTATGCGCCTGTCCGCCACCGATGTCTATGCGTTTCAGGCCCTCGGCTACCTGGGGTCCCAGGACCTCACGCGCTGGGTAGCCAGCGAGGAGATCAGCGAGGCGACCGGCGTTCACCGGCCCTACCTGGTGCGGATTCTCGCGGCGCTGACGGCCAAGGGCGTGGTCAAGAGCAAGAAGGGGATCGGCGGCGGCTACGCCCTCGCGCGCAAGCCGAAGCTCATTTCCCTGTGCGAGGTGGTTCGCGCCATCGACGGACCCGTCGCGCCCCTCTCGTGCATCAGCCTCAACTGGCACGAGCCCTGCGTGGAGGAAAACCGCTGCCACGTGCGTGCCACCGTCTACACCCGCATGCGCGACGCGATGCTGGCCGTGCTGCAGGAATTCAGCGTGGAAGACCTCGTGACCGACGCGCGGCAGGGGGTAAGCTACGGGCACTGCCTGGGGCACCTCCTCAAACCGAACGCCTGATACGGGACTGAGATGATCGCAGGACATGCTTGATCCAGGGAAAAAGGGTGAGCGCCGACGCCCCCTTCAGAACGTCAGGGAGGCGTGAAAAAGCCGGCCCCAGTCGGGTGTATCTGCGATGAAAGCACCCAGGAGCCGGGGGCGCCCGACGCCAGTCGGTCTTCGCCGGCGCTGATGCTGGGGATGACCCAGGCGCCGACGGCGGTCCTGTACCCGCTGAAGTATGCCGTTCCCCTGCCTGGAAGTGGAAAAACGCGGTACCAGCGTCTTGAGAACATGCCATTCTCGTTGCCCGAAGCGCTGTCCCCGCGCTTTGCCGTGTTCTTGCCCCCGGAGGGCGAACTCGGCCTGATTCCCGACCAAACCAACTGGAGATTCGGACAGCGTGACGTCAACGCGCTTCTGCTGTCAGCGGTATGGAATGGGGCTTGAGTCTGCCGCTGATGTGAGACCCTTCCTGCGCACGCCCGCTCCAGTGAACGGCGGGCCGGAGAAGCGCTTCGTCACCACTTGTCCTGAGCGGTGCGGACCGAGCGTTCATCGGTAGGCACGGGTGCAACTTCTCCGCAGCAGCGAGGGAGTGCCCCTGTATCCGTCTTCCCGCCCGCGCCGGTACGGGCAAGCCGTATCCGCCGTAGTCAGGAAACTGCACCCAGGGCAAATCCGCGTCTGGCACCGCATCGCCAGGACCTATGGCGGCGCTCTCCGCTTCACAGGAGAGCCGTTGCGCCTGGCCTATCGCGGGCACGTCCGACCAGATCTCAGATGGTTTGCGGCCAATCCGTTATGAAGTAGTGGGCCAACCCGAGCGGAGCGAGCAGGACAAACGGTGACGGAAAGGCGTGGAATCACCGGAGCAGAGGGGATGTGACGGATGATCGGGAAACTGTAGCAGACGGTATGCAAAGCGCCGGCATTGTAAGCAGCAATCAATGTACTGATCGCCGTACGCGAAGACCCAGTTGCGTCAATGAGCTCTGAAATGGCTCCGCTTTGCTCATGAGTCAAATGATTTGGCAATGTGAGCGCCCAATACGACGTTCGGCTTGGCGATGCGCAACTTCAAGCTCTTACGGTGTATGGTTCGGAATCAGGGCAGCAGCCCTCTTATTCGGAACTCCTCTGTATTCCGTAGGAGGTGGCCCAGGCGCGGCTACGTCCGTTTATTCCCCCAGCGCCTGACCGTTCAGCAGCGGTTGGCCACCTCGCATGCTGAAGTGCGCGGTGAGCTGCCCACCCCTGCGCTCGACATACCCAGCCTCCGCCAGTTGTTTCACCATGCCGCTCAGATCCTGCCCGCCCGCCTGACCGAACAGCGCCAGTAGCCCGTTCAGGGCTTTCTCACTTGCCCGCGCGTCCAGGCGTACGTCCAGCATACCGGCGAGCATCTGGGGCATCTGGCCCAGCATCTCCAGCTCACGCTCGGACAGCGCGGCCGCGCCGCCCAGGCCCACCTCGCCGGTCAGGGTGACGTCGCCGCTGGATTGACGCAGGCTGAGGCGGTCGAGGGTCAGGCGGGGGCTGCCGCGCAGCAGGGCCATCAGGTCTGTTTTCATCTGCGCGGTCTGGGCAGCGCTGAACTGGGGCGCGGCCCCGTCCGCCGCCTGCGGCTCGCCGAGCGTGTTCAGCAGACGGTTCAGCGGCGCGCGGGCCAGGTGGCGCAGCCCCAGGTGCAGTCCCACGTTCCGCAGCGTTGTTCCAGTGGCGCTGAACTCGCCTACGTCGTAGCTCACCAGGGCGTCGAGGTGGTCCGGTCCGCTGGCGCGGCTCTCGCTGCTCACCTTCAGGCCGGAAAGGTCGACACGCTCGCCGCTTCCTCTGAAGGTCAGGCGGTCCACCGTGAAGCTGCTCCGTCCCAGACCGAGCGTGTCGCCCGGGCCCTGACGGCGGCTGCCGCTGCTCAGCGTCACGCCTGCGAGCTGTGCCTGGCCGTCTTGGCCCTGCACGGTCAGGCCGGGCCAGTTCAGCCGGGTGTCCGATTGCGTGCCGCTGACGCGGATGTTCCCGGCCAGGGGCTGCCAGGTCACGGTGCTGCCGTCCTCGGTGAGGCGGCCGGTGGGCACCTCCACGCGCGTGTTCGTATCGCCACCAAAGCCGATTACGGTCTGGATGACCGGCTTCCGGCCCGCAAACGCCCGGTCCAGCTGCGCCTGCGCGGCCGAATCGGCCAGCCGGACCTCGGTGTTCACGACGGCCTGCCCCAGGTGGCGCAAGCCCGGAAAGGGGCCGTGCTGAATGTGGTTCATTACGAGCAGCACCACCGCCTGCTCGGCCGCGCCCGGCCGCAGCGTCACCGTCATGCTCTGGGTGCTCTCGGTCAGACCGCGGCGGTAGGTCACGTTCTCCACGCGCGCCATCCTGGAGGCCCGCAGCCCGGCTTCGAAACGGGTGGTAAAGTCCCGCGTCACGTCCTGGGCGCGCGAGGAAAAAACGGTGGTGGCCCCGGCGGCAGCTCCGGCCCCGATCAGGACGGTGAGCCCCAGGGCGAGCAGGGGCGAACGGCGGCGGGAGCGGGCAGGAACTCGGGGAGGCAGCATCTGGGGTGTTCTCCTATGAACGGGCAGGAACTTCAGGCCTTCGTTCCCCACGGTACAGGACCGGCAGGCGCAGCGGCGCCGCATTTGCGTTCCGCTCCACGCCTCGCCCTGCAGGCAACGGGACTCCCTCCGTGCTCCAGTCGGTTCCGGGTCCCCAGGTCCGCGTTCAGCATTCGCACGCCCCACCCGCCCTCCGCGAGCATGAATGGGACGTCGGGCATGGCCCCCACGTCCGTGGGATGAACGGGCCGTGAGCGCCCTGAGCTGGGCCGTGTCCAGATTCACCCCGGTCACGCGGCCCGTCCGGTCACCACCAGCGCTGTGGAGCCGTTGAGCTTGTCCGGCGTGCCGGGGAGGGGCCACCGCCGGAGCACCTGCCCCGGCGGGTCAAGGTGCAGCAACCATCCGCGTAGATCGAGGACGAGCGGCCCGTGCCGCAGCGCCGCGATGGCAACGGGCGCACCCCCCACTGGGTCACGGCCCCGCACGGTCAGGGTGTGCGGGGCCAGCGCGCAGACCTCACCCTGAGGTGGTGCGTAACCCGCAGCGGGGCGCCCGAGAGCACCACGCCGCCCAAGGCCAGCGCCGCCACCCCGAATCACCAGGGCCGCAGGACCCACCGGGAACAGGGCGGGGCCCGCACGTGCGGGCCCGCCACCTCCAGCGACGGGGTGCGCAGGCTGGGCGGTGGAGCCACCTCGGGCACGTCTTCGAGCAGGGCCTGATGCACCTCCTCCAGGAAGGCGAGTTCGGCCTGGCAGGCCCCGCAAGCGCTCAGATGGGCCTGTGCCTCGCGACCGAGAGGCTCACCCAGGGCGACGTGCCGTTCCAGCACCTCGGCCATGGCGGACCGCCTGCCGTGTGGATTTTTCCATTCAGTTCAGCCATGTGCCCACCTCCTCCGCGCCGGGAATGCGCCGCAGATGGTTCAGGGCGTACTTGAGGCGGCTCTTGACGGTGCCGGCGGAAACGCCCATCTCCGCTGCGACCGCCTTCCGGGTCTGCTCCTGCAAAAAGGCGCGTGTAACCGTCTCGCGGTGGGCGCGCACCACGGGCCGCGCGGATCCGCCCGCGCCGGTGCTGGCCTTCTGCGCGGGCGGCGGGCTGCTGCCGGTCGTCGGGAAGGGGCAATTCCGCACCTTCTTCGTCGTGCAGCGGCAGCGTGACCTTCTGCGCCCGCAGGCAGGCGGTCGAGGCCGCCCGAGCGGGCCAGCATCAGCAGGGAGGCCCGCAGGCCTGCCCACGCTGGACCGAAGACGTCTGGGCGAGTCTAAAGGGTCAGAAATACGCCCTGGGTCACCTCTTGGCCCCTTGCTCCACCGGGCAACCGCGTCAGCACCCCGTATACGGCCCCGGCCTGGGCACCGTAGACCTCGGCCAACGCGTTCTCGTCCCGCCACCGTGGCCGCGCCGCGAGGGCGGCGTCTTCCCCGGGAGCCCCGCTGGGCGGAGGCGGAGTGACCCGCAGGCACTCTGGTCCATGCGCTTACCCTGCGGCTCCATCCTCGGGTTCCCGGTTGCTGGGTCCGGAGTTTGCCGCTCGGCACGGACGCGGGGGTGGGCCCGGAGAGAGAGCTTCATACCCCGGGTACGGAAGAAAGGGGCGGGGAGGTTCAGTGGCCCGCCACCCTTCCCCTCCTCCAGGCTGGCCGCCGCGAATACACGCTGAACTGACCGCACCACGCTGCCGAAGTCCTGGGGATTCAGGCCCCTGGGCAGCACGCAGGTGCGGCTCTGGGGGTGGTCTTGATCATGCCGTGGTCCACGTGGTGGCCCTTTTTCGGCTCGAGGCTGTCCTTCACGGTGGCGTCCGCGTACAGCGACAGGTGCAGGTTGGGCGCGAGGAGACCGAGGGCGGCGAGGTGATGAGGGTAAAGGTGGCCGTCACGGGAGTGGCGGGGTCCGCGCGCCTGACGTTCACGCGGTGTTCGCGCGGCTGAACCCTGAACTGCGCGCGCACGTTCAGGCGGTTTTTCCCTGCCGGGTGAGGGTCAAGGGGGCGGTGAGGGATCTGGAGACGCCGGGCAGCACGAAGCTGGCGCCGACTTGCCCCTTCTGCCCGGAGGCGATGCGGGCCGGAGGAGCGGCGCAGGGTAAAGGTGGCTCAGGGTGACCGCGCCGCAAGGGGTACGCAGGGGGTGGGGCGAAAGGTTCAGACCGCGAGGTGCAGAGAGATAAATACAAGTTGAGTAGTTTTGTCTTTTTTGCGATATCCTGAATCTTATGACGGCACCGTCCTCTCCCCATCCCGCTGAGACGCACACGGACCTGTCCGCGCTGCGGTTCAACCAGTTCAGCGTGGTGGGCGTGACGGCCCTGGGGCTCGCGCTTCAGGCCCCGCTGCTCCCGCTGACGCTGGGCGGCGCGATGCTGCTGGGCGCCCTGCGCCCGCAACAGTCTCCCTTGCGGGCGGCGTACCGAATGCTGGGCGCGCGCCTGGGTCTGCGCCCCGATGTGGTGGAGGAAGACCCACGCGCGCACCACTTTGCCCAGGGGGTAGGCGGCACGTTCCTGCTCGCCTCAGGCTCGGCCACCCTCGCGGGTGCGCCCGTCACCGGAGCCGCGCTGGGTCTGGGCGTAATCCTCCTGGCCGTGCTCAACCTCTCTCGAAAAATCTGTGTGGGCTGCCTGATGTATTTCCAGTACCTTCGCCTTCGCCGCCTTCAGAACACGCCCCTGCTGCACCGCCGAAGCCACCTGCGCCCCAGAGTCAAAGGACCAACACCATGAGCGACCTTGAAGCCCTGAAAAAAGAAGTGCCCCCCTTCCAGATTTTCGACCTGATCACCGAGTACGCGGCGCAGGGTTATATCGACCCCACCAGAATCGACCTGCTGAAGTGGGCGGGCGTGTACCCGCAGCGCCCCCAGGAGGACGGCTTCCTGATGATGCGCGTGAAGGTGCCCACCGCCGAGTTCTCGTCGGACACCCTGCGCGTGGTAGCGGGCATCTCCGAAGACTTCGGGCGCGGCTTTCTGGACGTGACCGACCGCCAGGCCTTCCAGTTTCACTGGCTGACCATCGACATGGTGCCCCAGATTTTCGAGCGCCTGGAACCCGTCGGCCTGCACACCAAGGGAGCCTGCGGCGACACGGTCCGCGCCGTGATCGCCTCACCGCTGGCTGGGCTGGACGCCCGCGAGGTCATTGACGTGCGGCCCCTTGCCGCGGCGATGGAAGGCACGCTGAGCGGCAACCCCGACTTTCAGGACCTGCCCCGCAAGTTCAAGATTTCGATTACCGGCACGCCCGAGCTTGAGGGCATCCACATGATCAACGACATCGGCTTTCTCGCCCACCGGGTCAATGGAGAAGTCGGCTTCGACGTGTGGGTGGGGGGCGGCCTCGGCGCGGTGGCGCACCTCGCCAAGCGGTTGGGCGTGTTTGTCCGCCCCGAGGAAGTGGTGGAGGTGGGCCGCGCCATCGCCGGGGCCTACCGTGACCACGGCTACCGGGTCAACCGCAAGAAGAGCCGCCTGAAGTTCCTGATCAAGGACCTGGGCGTCGAGAAGTTCCGGGAAATCGTGGAAACCGAGTACCTGGGCCGCAAGCTCAGTGACGGCCCCGAAGCCCCTGTCGCCCGTTTCGGCGGCAACGACGTGCTGGGCGTGCAGCCCCAGCGTGACGGCCTGAATTACGTGGTGGTCGCCACGACCGTGGGACGCATCGATCCCCGCAAGGCGCGTCACCTGGCCGATCTGGCAGACCGCTACGGCAAGGGCATGTTGCGAACCACCGCCTTCCAGAACATGGTGATTCCGCACGTGAAGACGGAAGACGTGGCCGAACTCAGCGCCGAGCTCGAAGCGCTGGACCTGGCCCCCAAGACCACGCTGCGCGGCACCACCATCGCCTGCACGGGCAACCAGTTCTGCCGCCTGGCCCTGACGGAGACCAAGGCCCGCACCGCGAATCTGGTGGACCACCTGGAAGCCAAGTTCAGCGGGCTGGACGTGCCCTTCACCATCAACCTGACGGGCTGCTCCAACGCCTGCACCCGCTATCAGGTGGCGGACCTGGGTTTTATGGGGGCCAACCGCACCGACAAGGACGGCAGCGTCCACGAGGTCTACAACGTGCACCTCGCGGGCAGCATCGGTCAGGCGCAGCGCACGGGCACCAAGCTCAAGGGAGCCGTGCCCGCCGAGCGCCTGAACGAGTACACCGACGCCGTGCTGAGTGACTTCCAGGCAGGCAAGCAACCCGGCGAGAGCTTCGTGGAGTACGCCGACCGGGTGGGCCACGGGCGCTTTGCCCCAGACGCAGTGCTCAATCCCGTGCGCGAAGTGGTGGGCGTATGACCGCCACCCTGAACCGCCCCGAAGTCGGCACGGGCCGCGTGGTGTGGTTTACCGGGCTGTCCGGTGCGGGCAAGAGCACGCTGGCCTCGGCCCTGTATACCGAACTGACTGCACGCGGCGAGCGGGCAGAACTGCTCGACGGCGACGCCGTGCGCGAGAACCTGAGCAAGGGTCTGGGCTTTACCAAGGCGGACCGGGACACCAATGTCCGGCGCATCGCCTTTGTGGCCGGTCTGCTTGCCAAGCACGGCGTCACGGTGCTCGTCAGCGCCATCAGTCCCTACGCGGAAACGCGGCGGGAAGTGCTCGCCGCGCTGCCCAATGCCACCGAGGTTTTTGTCGACGCGCCCCTCGAAGTCGTGACCGAACGCGACGTGAAGGGGCTGTACCTGAGGGCCCTGGCTGGGGAGATTGCCCACTTCACGGGGGTCTCGGACCCCTACGAGGCCCCCGAGAGCCCGGACCTGCACCTGCGGACAGACTTGATCAGCGTAGAACAGGGCGTGGCGCGGCTGCTCGCCCACCTGGAGGGAGGGAACGTATGACGGCGCTGAACGAACGTCCCCAGACGCAGATTCCGCCTGTCCAGGCCCCGGATTTTACGCCGGACACCGATCCACGCGACGTGATTCGCTGGGCACTCGCCGCCCACCCAGACGTGCTGATGCCGAGCGCCTTCAACCTCAACGGCGTGGTGCTGATCGACCTCGCCGTGCAGGCGGGCTACCGCGGCGAGGTGGTGTTCGTGGACACGGGCTTCCACTTCCCTGAAACGCTGGCGACGCGCGACCGGCTGGCCGCCCGCTACCCCGAACTGACCTTCGTGACCCTGAACGCAGGCGCACATCCCGAGGACGGGCAGACTGCCCCGGACCTGTACGCCTCGGACGCCGACGCCTGCTGCGCCGTGCGCAAGGTGGCTCCCCTCCAGGCGTACCTGCGGCAGAAAGCGCCGTCCGCGCTGCTGAATGCCCGCAGCCGAGACCAGGCGAGCACCCGCGCGGACATTCCCTTTGTCGAGGAAGGCGCGGCCCGCGCGAAAGTCAATCCGCTGGCCCACTGGAGCCGCGAGCGGCTGGAAGCCTACGCCAAAGAACACGATCTGCCCGTCAACCCGCTGTACTTCGACGGCTTCCTCAGCGTGGGCTGCTGGACCTGTACCCGCGCCGTGCGCCCGGGCGAGGACGCCCGTGCGGGCCGCTGGGCCGGCAAGGGCAAGACCGAGTGCGGGCTGTGGGCGGGCGAGGGCAAGCTCTAAAGTCTCCGTCCCCCCTTTTTTTGCCCCAGTAGTTGACCAACTTCATCCACGATCCTTTTTCTCGATCCCTTCTCCCGATTCCCGAGGCCCGACGATGACGACCCTGCCCAACCCCTCCTCCCCCTTCCTCCTGCCTGCGCCGCTGGGCGGTACCCTCGTTCACCGCGTGCGCCGCGCCGGGCACGACTTCGACCCGGCCGAGTTGCGCGGTCTGCCGCGCCTGGCGCTGGGCGACCGCTCCTACGCCGATCTGGAAATGCTGGCCACAGGCGCGTACTCGCCGCTGACGGGCTTTCTCGGCGAGGCCGACTACCTCAGCGTCGTGGAGCGGATGCGGTTGGCGGACGGCACGCCCTGGAGCGTTCCCATCACGCTGCCCGTGGCCCGGGACGAGGCAGAAACGTACACTGGCCGCGTGGTGCTGACCCACGGCGGCGAGGACGTGGGCACGCTGGACGTGCAGGAGCGCTACGACGCCCGCAAGGCCCTGGAGGCGCGCGAGGTCTACCGCACCGAGGACCCCGCCCACCCCGGGGTCGCGGCGCTGTACGCCCAGGGAGACGTGTACCTGGCCGGGCCAGTCACGCTGTTCGAGGTGCCGCGGGGCGCCTTCCCCCTGCACCACCGCACGCCCGCTGAAGTCCGCGAGGTGATCGAGGCGCGCGGCTGGCGCACCACGGTGGCCTTCCAGACGCGCAACCCCATCCACCGCGCGCACGAGTACCTGCACAAGGTGACGCTGGAACTGGTGGACGGCCTGCTGCTGCACCCACTGGTGGGCACCACCAAGGGCGACGACGTGCCCGCCCCGACGCGCGTGCAGGCGTATGAGGTGCTGCTGGACCGGTACTACCCCCAGGCCCGCACCCTGCTGAGCGTGTACCCCGCCGCCATGCGTTACGCCGGACCCCGCGAGGCGATCCTGCACGCCCTGTCGCGGCGCAACTACGGGGTCACGCACTTCATCGTGGGCCGGGACCACGCGGGGGTGGGCAGCTACTACGGCACCTACGACGCGCAGGAGATCTTCGGGAACTTCACGCAGGAAGAATTGGGCATCCAGATCCTCAAGTTCGAGCACACCTTCTACTGCAAGACCTGCGGCCAGTTGGTCAGCCCCCGCACCTGCCCCCACGGCTCCGAGCATCACCTCGTGCTGAGCGGCACCAAGGTGCGCGAGAAGCTGCGCGCGGGCGAGAACCTGCCGGGCGAATTCACGCGGCCCGAGGTGGCAGAAGTGCTGCGAAAAGCCTACGCGCGGGAAGGTTAAGCCTCCCCCAGATCCCCTCCCTGCCCCCCTCACCGGGGGCCGCCTTCACTCGCTTAAGCTTTTCCAGATCAGCCCACAACTCGGGGCGGTGTCCCCACTCCGCTTCCCCTCCCCCCCCCCATTCCCTGCTCCGGAGGACCCCATGATCCGAAGTTTCACGCGCCCCCTTCTGCTTTCCGCCCTGCTGCTCTCCACAGCCTCGGCACAGACGGCCTCCACCGTGCGCCTCGGGTACTTTCCCAACCTTACGCACGCGCCCGCCCTCGTGGGGCTGGAGCGCGGCACCTTTCAGAAGGCGCTGGGAAAGGCGAAGTTGGACGCCAAGGAGTTCGTCTCGGGCACCACGCTGATGGAAGCGTTCGCCGCAGGGCAGATTGATATCGCCTACGTGGGACCGGGGCCGGCAATCAACGGCGCGGCGCGCGGCATGCCCCTGCAGCTTGTGGCGGGCGCGAGTGAGGCGGGCGCGGTGCTGATCGCCCGCAAGGGCAGCGGAATCAAGACGTACAAGGACCTCGCCGGGAAGCGCGTGGCGGTGCCCAGCCTGGGCAACACGCAGGACATCAGCCTGCGCCACATCCTCAAGGAGCAGGGCCTGAAGGCGGCGAACGACGGCGGCAACGTGACTGTGACGCCCGTGCCCCCCGCCGACGTGATCGCCGCCTTTGCCGCGGGGCGAGTGGACGCCACCCTCGTGCCTGAGCCGTGGGGCGCAGCGTTGCAGGCGCAGGGCCACACGCTGATCGGCACCGAAAAAACTGTGTGGCGCAGCGGGCAATACCCTACAACCGTCGTGATCGTCAACACCAAGTTCGCGCAGGCCAACCCGGACCTGGTGGCGAACTTCCTGAAGGCGCATGGGGACGCGGTGGCCTTTCTGAACAAGTCTCCGGCGGCGGCGCAAACGGCAGTCAACAGGGCGCTGGAAAAATCGACCGGCCAGAAGCTGGACCTGCGGGTGTTGCAGCGCGCCCTGACCCGCACCCGATTTACCACCGGTCTGGATCTCGACGCCCTGAACGACTACGCCGCGCTGAACGTGGAGGCCGGGTACGCCCGCAGCGTGCCGGACCTGGGCACCTTCGTCAGCAAGAGTGCGCTGAAGAAGTAACGGCGTGACGACGACTTCCCTCGACTCCACCCCGGGCACCCACCGCGCCGCCACCCGCTGGCAGATGCTGGGCTGGCAACTGCTGGGGCTGGCGCTCCTGCTGGCCCTGTGGTGGCTCGTCACGGACGTGCTCAAGCTCTACCCGCCCTACGTCTTTCCCAGCCCGAAGGCGGTGTGGACCGAGATCAGCTATGGGCTGTGGGGCCACGGGCCGCAAGACGGCAAGCTGCTTTCCGGCATCGGGAACAGCCTGCGCCGGGTGCTGATCGGCTACGGCCTGGCCGTGCTGCTCGGGGGCGGGGTGGGCCTGCTCCTCGGCGCGTGGCGCCCCCTGCGCGAAACGGTGGGGGCGTACCTCACCGGCCTCCAGAGCGTGCCGTCCATCGCCTTTGTGCCCTTCGCCATCCTGTTTTTCGGCCTGAACGAACGGGCGGTGCTGTTCGTGGTGATTCTGGAGGGCTTTATCCCGGTGGCGCTGGCGGTGTCGGGCGCGCTGATGAACGTACCGCCCTCCTTGCGGGTGGCCGGGCGCACGCTGGGCGCGCGGGGACCGTGGTTGACCGCCGGGGTGCTGCTGCCCGCCGCCGTGCCCAGCATCCTGACTGGGCTGCGGACCGCCTGGAGCTTTGCCTGGCGCGCGTTGGTGGGCGGCGAGCTGCTCGTCAGCGCCAGCGCGAGCCTGGGCGCGCAGCTGGAAATCGGACGCAACACGGCCAACATGGCCCTGGTGATCGCCACCATCCTGACCATCGGCGTGATCGGCGGGCTGTTTGACGCCGTGCTGCGCGCGCTCGAAGGCCGGGTGCGGCGCGACTACGGCCTGGAGGTTCAGCAGTGATCGCGCCACGGAGAGGCCCACACACGAGAGGTGTACAGTGACCGTCACAATGACCCGCCCGGCCACCGCCGCTGCCACCACCCCCGTGCAGGGCCTGCCCCTCGCGCTGGACGATGTGACCTACCGCTATGGACGTGGGCAGGCCGGGGTGGGGCCGCTCAACCTGCAGGTTCAGCCCGGCGAGTTTCTGTGCGTGGTGGGCCCCTCCGGTAGCGGCAAGAGCACGTTGTTGTCGCTGCTGGCAGGCTTTTTGCGTCCCCAACGCGGCGAGATTCGGCTGGGCGAGACGCCGGTCCGCGGCCCAGACCCCCGCCTGACGCTGGTGCAGCAGGAAGCGGCGTTGTTTCCCTGGCGAACGGTGGCCGGGAACGTGGCCTTTGGGCTGGAGCGCCAGCGCATTCCCCGCGCTGAACGGGCCGCCCGCGCGAACGAGACGCTCCGGCTCGTCGGGCTGGAAGGGTACGGTCCCCGGCGCGTTCACGAGTTGTCGGGCGGGCAGCGCCAGCGCGTCAGTCTCGCGCGGGCGCTCGCCGTGCAGCCCCGCCTGCTGCTGCTGGACGAACCCTTCAGCGCGCTGGACGACCGCACGCGCACGGTGCTGTCGGACGAATTGCTGGGCATCTGGTGGGCCCAGAAGGTCACGGTGGTCTTCGTGACCCACAACCTCGACGAGGCCCTGGCCCTGGGGCAACGTGTTGTCGCCCTGCGCGGCGGTGAGGTGGTGCTCGACGACCGGGCGCGGGACCTGGATGTGGCGAAATTGCGGGGAACGCTGGAAGGGTAAGGGTCCAGAGAGAGACCTAGAGCATTTGTCATAAAGATACGGAGGGATAAGCATGTCGGAACCAGGCGTTGATGTCCTGTGCACGAACCGCCTGCAAAGCGGCTCCAATGGCAGAGATGAGGCCGTCGACTGTTCGACAAGCCTTCGCTCTGACGGCCGCCTTGACCTGAGAGAACATCAGCTCGATAGGATTAAAGTCTGGACTATAAGGCGGAAGGAACAGGATCCGACAACCCTGTGCTTCAATAAGTGTTGGAACAGACGCTCGATGATGAGACGACAGGTTGTCCATGACAACGACCTGTCCTGGCTGCAGGATAGGACAAACCAAATGGCGGATGTACCATTCAAACGATGGACCGTTGACGGCACCAGTCAAAACGAACGGGACCATCGGTCCCGTAAGTTGTAGAGCACAAATCAAGGTCTGGTTGCGTCCGTGATTCCTGGGAACATAGCCATGAGCTCGCTCAGTCCTGTGCGCACGCGCGTATCCTCGTGTCATGGCGGTGTGAAAGCCACTCTCATCCAGGAACACCAGCTGTTCTGGATGAGTGAGATACGGAGCTAAGTCATTGAGAAACTGCTGTCGCCTTTCTTCACTTCGCTCGAACGCGACCAAAGTTTTTTTACGGGTGATGTGATGCTTGCGGAACACTCGATCCACAGTTTTGAAGCTGACCTTCAACCCTGTCGCTTCTTCGAGCATGCGAGCATGCTCGATCAATGTCGCGTCGTCATGCGCCTTGAGTTGTTGCAGCAGTTGCTCTTCGTGTAGGGGTGTGACCCGTGGGGGACGACCAGAAGACCGACCCACCTCGTGCAACGTTCCCAGGCGCTGCTTTTCCAGGTAGGTATCTACGGTTTCGATGCGCATTCGGTACAACCGGGCGACCTCTTTCCGAGTCTGACCGCCTTCGACCGCCGCGACCACCCGTTCCCGCAGATCCAGACTGTACCCTCGCCCCCCAACAGCTTTCATGCTCTCATTATGACAAGTGCTCTAAGAGAGAAAGGACGCTGAAGCAGAGCAGCTTCAGCGTCCTTGCCTTTGCGGGGGCTGACCTCAGTGGGCGGCCGTGGTCTCCCGCCCCCGCTGCGCCTCGGCCAGCGCGTCCCAGTTCAGTCGGCGGCGACGCCACTCGAAGATCACGACCTTGGCCACCTCATCCAGCACGCGGGCGAGAAACACGCCCCACACGCCCAGTGGGGTATGCAGCCCCAGCAGGATGGCGAGGGGCAGGCCGACGACGAAGGAGCCCACCACGTCCCCCAGGATCACGCCCTTGCCGTCCCCCGTACCGGGCAGAACGCCGCCACCCAGGATCATGTTGCGGACCTTGACGGCCTGCGAGGCGGCCATGAGGAGCACGCCCCCCATCGCCATGCTGCGCACAGCCTCACCGACCGCAGGAAACAGCAGGGGCAACAGCAGGGCCGAGAGGGCGAACAGCAGACCGAAACCCAGGCCACTGACCAGCCCTGCGCGTGACACCCGGCCGAACCAAGCCTGCGCGCCGGAGCCGTCGCCCGCTCCCAGTGCCCGGCCAATCAGCACGGTGGCCGCGCTCATCAGGCCGAAGCTGCCCACGACGAAAATGCCCTCCAGCGTCCCGACGATCTGGCTGGCGGCCAGCGCCTCCGTGCCCACCCGGGCAAACACGGCAGCGTACAGAAACCCACCGAAGCTCCACAGCATCTCAGTCAGGGCGATGGGGGCCGACAGGGTCAGCAGCGGTCCGGCCACCGCGCGGCGCGTTCCGGGGGCAGGCAGGGCCACAGCAGCGAGGCGGCGCGGTCCGTACATCTGGAAGGTCAGCAGCGCGGCCTTGAGGATCTGGGCGATCACCACCGCCCACGCGGCCCCCACCACACCCAGTTCGGGCAGTGGTCCGGCCCCGAAGACCAGTCCCCAGGCGAGCAGGCTCTCGATGACGACGGTGAGCATGGTGGCGACCATCGGCGTGCGGGCGTGGCCCAACGACCGGAGCGCCCCGCTGAGGATCCAGCCGTACACCCCGGGCACCAGGGCCAGCATGATGACCTGCATATAGGGCACCGCGCGGGCCGTCACGTCGGCCGCCGCGCCCGCCAGTGCCAGCACGCCCCCGGCCCCCAGCACCACGGGGGCCGTCAGCACCCCGGCCAGCAGCAGGCTTACCCCCAGGGCCACGGTCAGGGTGCCGTTGACCCCCGCCTGGTCATTCGCTCCAGCACGGCGAGCCACCAGGATGCTGGTCCCCGATCCCAGCGCTCCCAGCCCCACGAAGAACATGAAGCTCACGCTGCCCGCCAATCCCACAGCGGCCACCGCCGCCGCCCCCAGCGTGCCGACGATAATCTGGTTCACGAAGGTAAGCACGAGTTGCAGCACCATCTCCAGGCTGACCGGGACGGCGATGGCCGCGATTTCCCGACCTGGAGATCGGACTTGAATCGATTCAGAAGGAGAAGCCGTAATCGCAGACATACCGTGTCAGGCTACAGGCCCAGCTTCAGCGGCGAGTCTGCCGAATGGCGGAGGGCTAGACACAGGGAGGGAGAAAAAGGGGTGCGGGACGGGGGTGAAAGCCCCGTCCCGCACCCCACAGCTCACCTACTCCGTCTGCTTCTCTTCCTTCACTTCGGCGGTGGGCACTTCGCGCGGATTGACCGTTTGCAGCACGCGTTCGAAGGCGGCAACGGCCTGGTCAATCTGCTCCTTGCTGATGGTTACGGGGGGCAGGAAACGCACCACCAGCGGCGTGGCCTGAAGGGTCAGCACGCCTTCCTCGTGCTCCAGCGCCGTGATGTAGGGGGCACTCTTTTCCTTCAGTTCCACGCCGATCATCAGGCCCAGGCCGCGCACCTCGCGGATTTTGGGCGAGCGGATGGCGCGCAGTTTCTCCATGAAGTACGCGCCCTTCTCGCGGGCCTGCTCGGCCATGCCTTCATTTTTCATGGCGCGGATGGCGGCCACCCCGGCCGCCATGGTGAGGGGATTGCCGCCGAAGGTGGTGCCGTGGCCGCCCTTGGGCATCCGGGTGGCCACGTCCTGCGTCATCGCGAAGGCCCCCACAGGCACGCCACCCGCCATCGCCTTGGCGAGGGTCATGCCGTCGGGCACCACCCCGTAGTGCTCGCAGGCGAACATCTTGCCGGTGCGGCAAAAGCCGGTCTGGATCTCGTCGAGGATCAGCAGCGCGCCGCGCTCCTTCGTCAGGCGGCGGGCCTCCTGAATGAATTCTGCGGAGACCGGGCGCACGCCGCCCTCGCCCTGCACGGGTTCCATGATGACGGCAGCGATGTCCCCGGTGATGGCCGCGCGCAGCTCCTCCACGTTGCCGTAGGTCACGAAGGTGACGTTCTTGTCGTCCACCGCGTCGCCGAAGGGCTCACGGTACTTGGGTTCCCAGGTAAAGGCGAGCGCGCCCAGCGAGCGGCCGGAAAAGCCACGCTTCATGGACACGAACTTGGTGCGCCCGCCCGTCGCCGTGATGGCGAACTTCTTGGCGGCTTCCATCGCCTCGGTGCCGGAATTGCACAGGAAAACGCGCTCCAGCCCCTGCGGCAGCACGCCGACGAGTTCTTGCAGGAATTCGGCACGCTTGTCGTTCGGGAGCGTCTGGGGCATCACCATGAGCCGCGCAGCCTGCTCCTGCACGGCCTTCACCACATCTGGGTGACTGTGGCCGATGTTGGCCACGCCGTACCCGGCCACGCAGTCGATGTACGCGCGGCCCGTCTCGTCCCACACGGTTGCGCCCTGGCCGCGCACCATCACCACCTGATGCTTGTTGTACACGCCCGAGTCATACCGGACCTCGGCGTCGAGCCACTTGCTGACATTCGTTGCGGTCATGCAAAACCTCCTCAGAGTCTGAACTTCAGTGTAGGGGTTAAGGAAGGGGAAACAGTTTCCCGTGTCCAGCCCGGCGGGTCAGCCCAGGGTGGTGGAACGGGGAGAGGCGAGGTCGGGCGGCAGTACGGGCCACGCCTCCGTCTGCGCCGCCGCCTCTGCCCAGTTCTCCTTGCCGCTCCAGCGCTCCACCGCGAGCGAGTAGACCGTGGTGCGGATGAGGTCCGCGTCACGGATCGGCCGCGTGCTCTCCCCCACCCGCAGGCCGGGAAAGGCCCGCTCAGACAGCACGCGCAGGGCCTCCCGCGCCTCCTCGCGGTCCGTCAGCACGCGGGCGGTGCCAAACGCCATCACGCTGCGGTACTGCACGGTGAGTTCCAGCGGATCGTTGCTGGGCAGCAGGTGCCCGATCTCAGAAGCCTCGAAGACGGTGCGCGAAGGGGCGTTCTGGTCGGTATTTGCCCGGAGACGCCCCACCACGTTCGTGTGGTACACGATGTCGTGCGTCTCCGGGCGGTAGGCGAAGGCAAGCGGGGTGACAAACGGCCACGCCCCGCCGTCCTCCCCGGTCCAGACGGTCCCGACGCGCCCCACAGTCAGGCGGGCGAGCAGGGCGCGAATCCAGACGTCGTCGCGGCGGTTTTGCGGGCGGCGGCTGAGCGAAAGGTCACGGGTACGGGGATCGTAGAAGTCGGTCATTCCAGCTCCTTCTCGAAGTGGTGGGCGGTGATGTTCATTCCCGCCGAGAGGTAGAGACGGTGGGCGGTGAAGCGGGCGGAACCGACGCCGGAGTCGAGGTGCAGGCCCAGGCACCCCATCCGCCGCGCCTCGCCCTCCAGCCAGCGCAGGAGCGCGCGGGCGTGTCCCTTTCCGCGTGCATCCGGCAAGGTGGAGAGGTCGTCCACGTACAGCATCTGCCCGAAGGCGAGCACTGTGAAGGTGCGGTAACCGGTCACGGCGGCGGCTCCGGTCCGGCCTGCCTCAAAGGAACCGGCGAGGCGGTAACCCTCTCTCTCCACGGCGAGGAGGTGGGCAGTGAGGGCCTCCACGCTCTCCGTCTGCGGCGCAGCAGGGCGCAACTCGCGCAGGGCGGGCAGGGCGAGGGCGGCGTCCTCCGGAGTAATGGGTCGAATTTCAGGCAAGGTTCCCCTCCCAGCGGTACTCCATGTGACGGGCGGTGTCGGCAGCGAGTTCAGGCGGGACACGGAGTACGGGGTGCAGACTCATGTCGATGCCCGCGCCGATGCCGCCGGAGGTGACGATGTGGTCCTCCTCCACCCGGGGCTGACCAGAAACGACGCGCAGGTCTGGGAACGGCCAGGCAAGTTTGGCCTGGTCCTCCCCGTGGGTGGTGACTGTGCGGCCCGCGAGCAGCCCTGCCTGCGCCAGTACGAAGGCGTCCCGGTGCACACGGACGCGCCGAGGGGCAGCCTGTCCGCCCGCTGCTGCACCGTCACCTGCCCGTTGACCCGCGCGTGATCCACCACGCGCGGCGGCCACACGCGGACCAGCCCGAGCACCAGTCCAGCAGGCAAAATCCGCAGCGCAGCCAGCATGGAAGCGGAAGGTGCGGCAGGAAGGTGTCCTTGACGAGGTCCGTGCTGCCCCAGATCAACGGGGCCAGCGCCGTGAGTGGCAGCACCGGCTTCACCCCTGGGCCTCCGTGACGCGCTGCCCCAGCACCACGCGCTCGCCAGGGCGTTCTCCCCCTGCGGGCCGTAGAAGATCGCCCAGACTTCCAGGTTACCGCTAAACGTCTGAGAGCGGTGTTCCGCGCCTGCGGGGGCGAGCAGCAGATCACCCGGTCCAAAGGCGCGGGTGTTGGAGCCGCAGCGGTACGTGTCCGTCAGCCCGACGTACACCTCGCCTTGCCCGTGGGGCCGCTGCCCATCACGTTCGTACGGACGATACAGCTCCACGCTGAGCGGGCCGCGCCGGCAGACCTCCGTGAAGCCGGGTACGGGGGCAGCGGCGCGCGCCTTCGCGCGAGAAACGCCGGACCTCACGCGGGGTGCAGCCCACTGACCACGCCCATGCGGTTCCAGGCGTTAACCGTGATGACGGCCATCGTCCACTTGATGATCCCGGCGCCGCAGAAGTGGGGGCGCAACCGGCCCAGCGGCGCGTCCGGCACCCCGGCCTGCAGCGTGACCGCTTCGAATTTCAGCACGGCCTGCCTGCGCGGAGTAAACAGCGTTCCCGCGCCGCGCCGCGAGGACCAGCAGAGCTGGCGCTGGGACACCCCCACCTTTCGGGCGTCCTTGCTGGGCCGGTCCAGGCAAAACCCACAGCCGTTGAGCTGTCTGGCCCGCACCTTGACGGGTTCGAGCAGGGGCACGCCGAGGGTCAGGCCCTGCACGCGGCGCTCCAGGGCGAGCAAGGCCTGGAAGGCGCTGGGCAACAGGGTTTGGTAGGGCAGGCGGGTTCCGTTCATGCCCTTACACTAGGGTTCATGCTGGACCCGAGAACAGAGCCGGATATGGCGCAAACGGGAGGTCCACTCGACGTGTTCCCGCTGCCCATTGCCTTGGACCGCGCCTCATCCACACCGCTGCACGCCCAGCTGGCCGCCCAGATTCGCGCCGGGGCCCTGACAGGAACGCTGCCGGCGGGGACGGCCCTGCCCGGCTCGCGCTCGCTGGCCGCCGAGCTGGGCGTGACCCGGGGCGTGGTCACGGCGGCCTTCGAGGCGCTGCGGCTGGACGGGACCCTGGACACGCGGGTGGGCAGCGGGACGCGGGTGGCGGCTGGGGTGGCGGTTTACGGAGGACGCGAGCGTGGGGGCCGCTCCCCCCACTGGTTGACGCTGCCTGACGACGCGCCGGTAGACGCCCGAGTGACGACACCTGGAATTCACTTCCAGCCTGGCGTGGCGGGCACTCAGGTGCTGGACCTGCGGGCCTGGCGGGCGGCCTGGGCGGCGGCGGGCCGGACCCCACCCGAAGGCGACTACGGCGACGCGGCGGGCGAGCGCGAGTTGCGCGCTGCCCTGGCCGCCTTCGTGGGCCGGGCACGGGGTTTGCGGGCCACTCCAGAGCAAACCGTCGTCACGGCGGGCAGCCTCAGCGCCCTGGGGCTGATCGCCCGCCTCCTTCCGCCCGGCAGCCGCGTGCTGTTCGAGAATCCCGGTTACCGGGCGGCCCGCCAAGTGCTGCTGGACGCGGGGATGGAGATCCGTCCCATCCCTGTGGACGACGAGGGGCTGGTGACGGACGACCTGCCCCGCGCCCGCCTCGCCGTGGTCACGCCCAGCCACCAGTACCCGCTGGGTGTGCGGATGACCCTCTCCAGGCGGCTGGCGCTGCTGCGCTGGGCGCAAGAACACGACGCCCTGATCGTGGAAGACGACTACGACGGCGAGTTCCGCTACGGGGCCACGCCCCTGCCGCCGCTTGCCAGCCTGGAGGGCGCGGAGGGCCGGGTGCTGTACCTGGGCACCCTGAGCAAGCTGCTGACCCCAGCCGTTCGCACCGGGTTTCTCGTCGCGCCGCCCGTGCTCGTTCCGGCCCTCACCCGCGCGCGGACACTGGCCGACGGGGGACACGGCCGCATTACCCAAGCCGCCCTGATCCACTTTATCGGCGGCGGACACCTGGACCGGCACGTTCGCCGGGCGCGGCGCTGGCATGCCGGGCAGCAGGCCACCCTCGCCCACACGCTCGCGCCCCTCTCGCCTCACGCCCGGCTGGGCGGTATCGAGGCTGGGCTGCACGCCTGCCTCCACCTGCCTGCCCACATTCCGGGCGCGGAGGTGGCGGCGGCTCTGGCACAACGCGGGGTCTTCGTCTCCACCCTGCACAGCTACACCTTCGCGGGTGCCGTTCCCAATGCCCTGCTGCTGGGCTACGGCGGCCTCACGGCGGCGCAGGTGGAGCGGGGCGCGCGGGAGATCGTGCGGGTTCTCGCGCCCCGGCTGGGAACTCCTGCTCCCGCTGCCACGTATGAGGACGTATGAGAAAGACCTTCCATCTGCCGCTGCTGGCGGCCCTGCCCGCCCTGCTGGCGAGCTGTGCCCACGACGACTACAGCCGCTACAGCCGCGTGTCCTACAACTCCTACGAGGACTGCCGCAGGGCCTACGCGGCCCAGATCGCCCAGGGTCTGCGCAACCCCTGTTACCGCAGCAGCAGCGGGAGCAGCTTTTTCTACTACGGCCCCTACTTCTACAGCAGCGGCAGCACCACCCGCTACCTGGGCTACACCCCCAGCGGGGGCATCGACGAGCGCGGCATGAGCTACGACGCCCGCAAAGGCGCCTACGGTTCGTTCAAGGCGCGCGGAGTGAGTATCAGCCGGGGCGGCCTGACGAGCAGCGGGCGTTCCCGGGGAAGCTTCGGCGGCTGATGCAGCGCCGCAGCTTGACGCCACGTCCCGGCTGGGAAAAGCGGCTGCGAGACGTGGGCATGACCTGGTACGCGCCCACCCCCGAACACCCCGTGCCCTACTGGGGCGAGGACGTGGCCTACGTGTTCACCCCCGGCGAGGTTGAGAAGCTGCGCCGCGACAGCCAGGACCTGACGAACATGGTGCTGGAAGCGACGGGCGCCGCCATCGAGGGCGGGCGACTGAATGAGCTGGGCATCCCCACCTTTCTCCGCGCGGCGGTGCGCGACTCCTGGGAGCGCGACGATCCCACCGTCTATATGCGCCTGGACCTCGCCTATGACGGCCAGGGCCACGCGCGGCTGCTGGAGGTGAACGCCCAGACCCCCACCTCCCTGATTGAGGCGGCGGTCTGTCAGTGGCAGTGGTTGGAGGACCAGCAGGAGGCGGGCGAACTGCCGGGGCACGGGACGCAGTGGAACACCATTCATGAGGGCCTGAGCGAGCAGTGGACGCACCTCTTTGCCAAGTGTGGCGTGCGCGAAGCCCACTTCAGCGCCGGGCACAGTGAGGAGGACATCGCCACGGTGACCTACCTGCGCGACCTGGCGCAGGCGGCGGGGGTACGCGGCAGCTTCCTGATGGCGGACGAGATCGGCACCAGCCCCGAGTTTCCCCACCTGCTCGACACCTGGAGCCTGTCCATTCGGCACCTGATGTGGCTGTGGCCCTTCGAGTACGCCTGGGAATCCAGGGATGCCGCCTTCCTCGCCACCACCGAGACGCGCTTGATCGAACCGCTGTGGAAGGCGGTCACGGGCAGCAAGGGGCTGCTCGCCCACCTACACGAGCGCTACCCCGACTCGGGGTTGGTCCTGCCCGCCTCACTGACGCCCGGGCGGTTGGGCGAGCGGGTGGTCCGCAAGCCGCTGTACTCGCGCGAGGGCCAGAACGTAACGCTGCCGGGCGAGGTTCCCACACCGGGGGCCTACGGTGACCTGCCCATGGTGGAGCAGGCGTATACCGAACTGCCTACCTTTGAGGCGGCGGACGGCCCCCGGTATCCGGTGCTGGGCGTGTGGGTGGCGGGCGACGAGGTGTGCGGCCTGGGTATCCGGGAGGGGCGGGGCCGCGTGACGGACAACCGGGCCACCTTCGCGCCGCACGTGGTGTTGCCTGCCTCCCACCTGGAAAAGTCCGGTGTGGGAAAGTAAAGGGTGCGTCCTTCCGCCCCGACCTTTCAGGCCCGGCTCTACACCTTTCTCGACCCGGGCGACGGCGCCGGGCCCGGTGAGCGCGCCTTCAATACCCTGCTCGTCCTGCTGATTCTGCTCAACGTTACCGTGACAGTGCTCTCCACCGTACCGGAGGTCTTGGCGCTGTACCGGCACGAGATGCGCCTGTTTGAGTTGTTCAGCGGCCTGGTGTTCACGCTCGAATACCTCGCCCGGCTGTATGTGGTGCCGCTGCGCCCGGGCTTTACGCCGCGTCAGCAGGGGCACCTGCGCTACGCCCTCTCCCCGCTGCCGCTCATCGACCTGCTGGTGATCGTGGTGCTGCTAACCCCGGGCACGACGGCGCTGGCGAGCCTCCGGGGACTGCGGCTGCTCAAGCTGCTCTCGCTGCTGCGGCTGGGCCATTACTCCAACTCGCTGCTGCTGATCGGGCGGGTGATTCAGCAGCGGGCCGGGGAACTGATCAGCACCGGGCTGATTGTGCTGGTGCTCGTGTTTATCGCCGCCAGCTTGCTCTACCAGGTCGAGTCGGGGGCAGGGACCAAGGGCTTCGAGAGCATTCCCCATGCCCTGTGGTGGGCGGTGGTGACCCTGACCACCACCGGCTACGGCGACGTGTATCCGGCCACCCCTCTGGGCAAGGTCTTGGCGGGCACCATTATGCTGTTTGGCGTTGGCATGGTGGCGCTTCCGGCAGGCATGATCGCCAGCGGGTTCGCCGAGGAGCTCGCCCGGCTGAGGCAACTGGCCGCACCGACCGCTTTCCCACAAGAACGGGGGGACCCGGCCCACTGCCCGCATTGCGGCGGAGAGCTGTCTCCACCAGGGTCTATTTCGGCGCACAGGGAAAGCCGAGCACCTTGGCCTCCTGAAAACACCTCTTCGTAAACAGGTGGCCGCCGGGACCGGCGCTTGACGGCCCATTTCTGGCAGACTTCATACGGACGCCTGCCTCATCCTTTACGAAGTGCTTCAAGTTCGACCTGCAAACGCACGCGACCCGTAGAGCTGTCAAGCAGACGGGTACAGCGCCACAGGGGAGAAGGAGCAACCCGGGTCCCGGGCGTGGAGCCATGAGGGTGTACACCTGGGTCATACGGTTTGCGGGATCATCCGTTCCGTCCGCTCCGGTGATTCCACGCCGCTGTGTCACCGTTTTCCCGCTCGCTCTGCGGCGCAGCGTTGCACGTCCGCAGGAGTTGGCCCGTGATCCCATCACGGACGAACCGCAATCCTTACCGCTGGAGCAAGGGGTGCGGCCCTCCGCCCCTGGGGCCACGCCCGGCACACCGGCGCTCTGGGGGGGGTTGTTAACGAGGCGGACTTCAGGCCGCTGCACCCCTCCGCCGCATGGCGATCTTGAGCCTGGCGGGCGTACGGGCTGGGTCCGCGCCCTGCACACCGTCCCCTTTCAGAACTTGACGTCAGGCTTTACGGCCGCCAGCGCTGGAGAAGTTCCATTCAGAGCCCCAGCCAGTCGCTCCCCACGTCCTCCACCGCCCGGCCCAGGGCCTCGCCCACCTCGTCGCGCCGGGTGGCCCAGGCGGGAAAGGGATAATTGACGAGCACCGGATTGGGCACGTCGGGCTGCGACACCAGCATGGTGCCGGGTTGCAGGATGCCCGCGCGGGCCCGGAAGCTCTGCGGCAGAAAGCGGTACTCGGGCCGCTCGGCCTCCGCGAGGTCCAACCGCCCGACGACGCGAATGGCCGCGTTGGACACGATGCGGCGCTCCACCTCGCTGGCGGTCTGCTGCGCGCCAATCAGGATAATTCCCAGGGAACGTCCTCGCTCGGCAATATCGAGCAGCACGTCCTTGATGGGACTGTCGCCCTCGCGCGGCGCGTACTTGTTCAGCTCGTCAAGCACCACGAACACGGTGTCCTGCCGCCCAAACCGCTCCTTGTGCTCGAAGAGGTCCCGCAGCAGCACGCCCACCACGAAGCCCTGCGCGTGGGAGCCGAGTTTGTGGATATCCACCACGCTCGTCTGGATGCCCGGTTGCAGCAGGTCCGGTCGAAAACGGGCCGCCTGCGCGGGCGTGAGGTCCCCGCGAATCAGGGGCGCGAGGTGCTTTTGCACGCCTCTCAAGCGGCGCACAAAGGCCCGCAGCGTTCCCTGGTTCTGCTTCAGCACCCACTTGGGATCGCCCTCGCCGTCGTTTTGCTCCAGCAGTTTGTACTCGAGGTAGGAGATCAACTGCGAGAAGGTCTGGAGCCGCGTCGCGCCCAGTTCGTCGAACCGCACGTCCTCCGAGAGCAGCGCTTCCGTCTCCGGCTGCCAGTCCTCCACCGTGAGGTACGGCGCGTCGTCGCTCGCCGCCAGCCGCGCCAGCTTCTCCTCGATGTTGCCGATCACGAAGCCGAGGTTGAGGCTGCTGCTGCCGTCGGGAAAAACGTAGGGCAGCATCCGGCGCTGACAGAACTCGCGCAGGGAAAAGACAAACGGCGTGACGCCCTCACCGCGCTGCTCTACATCGGGCACGATCACGTCACCGGGGCCGCCCTTCGGAGGGGCAAGGAACTGCACGTCCCGGAACGGCTCGACGGGCAGACCCAGGCGGGCGTAGCGTCCCTCCACCCAGCCCTTGCGGCCCTGCACCACACCTTCTTTCTCGGATACGCGGCGGTTGGGCTGGTCCAGAAACAGCAGGTCCTCACCCTTGACGTTGAAGATCACCGCCCGGGTGTTGTGGCCCTCGTTGCGGTCTTGCAGCAGCGAACTGCGGAAGATGGAATGCAGCAGGAACAGGGCGTAACTCGTCTTCGTCGCTACGCCGGAGATGCCGCTGATATTGATGTGGCCGCCACTCTCGCCGTTCACGAACTGGTAGTTCAGGGGCAGCACCTGACCGTCGGCGAGGAGCCCTCCCGGAAAGGAATAGTCCATCTTGTCGGCGCTGAGGGCCAGCCGCAGGTCCTCACCCCGGGCGTGCCGCACCTCGTCGCCGGGCTGGGGGGGAATGAAGTCCTCCGGGTCCACCCGCGTGACGAGAACGCGCGCCGCGTAACTGACCGACGCCGGTAACAATCCCGCCACCACATCGGCCACGTCGCTGTCGAAGGAGACGCCCTCGTGCCGGGTCCGCACATGGTCTACCGTGCCGTAGAAATGAACCAGGCTGCCGTCCGGCTTACGCGTCTGCACGGTGATGAGGTCGTCCATCTGCACGCTCGCGCCGGGCGAAACGGCGAACCAGAAGGTGACGGGCGTGGCGTCCTCTGTGCCCAGCACCATGCCGATGCGCTCCGCCTGTTCGGGTTGCTCCGGCCCACCCAGCCGTAAATTCCCGCTCAAGAGGCCACGCCCAGTTCGCGGGCGATGTGGGCGCGCAGGCGGCGACTTACCAGGTCCGCGCTGCCCATCGCGCGGGTCATGGCCTGCTCCAGCGCAGCGGTGGGAATCAGGTTCTGGGGAGCGCGGGGGTCCTTGTGGGCCTGGCTCGCCAGGCGGCAGAGCAGCGTGCCACTCAAGCCCGCCACCTCGCGCACGATAGGCGGCAGAAAGTCGGGCTCCTCGGGCGCGTACATCTCCAGCCGCATCACGCCGGACATGGGGTGCTGATAAAAGGCGGCCTCGCACAGCCGCACGTACCAGATAAAGCGCGTGGTCTTGCCCGTCTGGGAGGTCAGGTGCATGATCGGCGTCCGCTCGCCGGGCTTCAGCTCCGAGAGCAGGCCCACGCGGTCGGGCGGCAGGTACTGGGTCTGCATCGTCTTCACGTAACCCACGACTGCACCGCCCAGATTGCTTCTGCGCCGCAGGGGGCCGTCTTGAAGCGTCAGCGCCGTCAGCGCTTCGCGGGTGTCCATCTCGTCGAACGGCACAGCGGAGGCGAGCCCATGCGAGAGTTCCTGCTCCTCTTGCAGCATCACGCTCTGCAACTTGTGCAGCGGCGCGAGCGGATCGGCGCTGTCGGCACGGATGGGTTGATACTCCAGCCGTCCCGTATGCGGATCACGCGGGGAGAGGCGGTAGGGGTCAACGCGCAGGTCCGGCGCGTGCGCAAGCAGGCGCCGCGCCTTCACGTCCGTCAGCGTTGCCGGGCGCGAGCCGTGCGGGCAGAGGTTTACCGCGCCCACCACGTAAGCCCCGAAGCCGCCGATGCCCGAGCCACCCCGCTCGTCCTCCACAAACACCCGCGACTCCATGCGCCGCTTGCCGTCCACCACATGCACCGTGTGCAGCCGCGGGGGCAGAGGCCGGGGTGGAATGGCCGCCCAGCGCGGCGTTTCCAGATCGATCAGTTCACCGTCGAACCTCTGCAAGCTGAGTTGCCCGCCCTCGATATCCACGGGCCAGGGGTCCAGACGAATCCGCATGGGAGGCATTCTAGGGGGCGCGGCAAGCGGCGTGGGGTGCGGGAAGGACTTTTCCCGCACCCCACGCCCGACGGGCGACCGCCTCTATTCCCCGTGGTAGCCGCTCAGCACCCGCAGGCTGGCCTCATCCGTCAGGGTCAGGCAGCGGTAGGCGGGGGTCAGCAGGCCGTCGTCGCGCATCTCGCCGATCAGTTTACTGACGCTCTCGCGGGTGGCCCCGGTACCCTCGGCGATCAACTCGTGGGTCGCGCGCACAAAGCGGGTGCCGTCACCGTGCCGTCCACCCAGACTGCTGTCCGCCAGGTGCAGGAGGTAGCGGGCGATGCGTTCGCGCAGTTCGCCGTCCTGGATATGCACGCCGTCGGTCATCACGCGCTGCAGCTGGGTGCTGAGGCTGCGCGTGACCTCCCACAGCTCATTGCCACTGAGGTGCTGCGGGTGCAGGGCCGTCACGGCCGCGTCGGTGAGCGCCACCACCTGGTGCCCACGTGCGGTGCCGTGCAGGCTCTCCTCGCCAAACACGTCCCCCGGATGAATGTGGCGCACCGTCAGGGTGCGGCCCTGCGGCGTCAGGCGCACCGCGCGCAGGAGACCACTTTCCAGTCGGTAGAGGCTCGGCGCGGTATCACCCGCGTAGTACAGTGTGTCCCCCCGGCGCAGGGGACGGCGGTGCGGATCGTTCAGGGCAGGCGTGGCGGTGTGCAGGGTCATGGGATGCTCCTGGGGCAAGAGGACGGAAAGGCACAGGACTACCCCGTCAATCTACAAACTCCTTTTAAGATTAAAGCGTTCGGGAGGTACTTTGTGAAGGTCACATCAATCGCCACACTCAACCGAACACGTCGAGTCCGTCCAGCACGACGCTGGCATGGGCCTCGACAGTGAGGGCATGGTCCCGGTTGTAGCCGCCCGCCATCATGGTCACGACGGGGAGGTCGGCGTTGCGCGCCCAGGTGAGCACGGTACGGTTGCGCTCGCGCACCCCTTCGAGCGTCAGGGCGAAGCGGCCGAAGCGGTCCCCGGCGAGCACATCCGCCCCGGCGAGGTACAGCAGCAGATCGGGGCGAAAGGCGTCAAGCGCCGGGAGGGCCGTCCCACGCAGCACCTCCAAGTATTCGGCGTCCGTCACCCCATCACCCAGGCCGAGGTCCAGACTGCTGCGCTCCTTGCGAAAGGGGTAGTTGCGCTCGCCGTGAATGGACAGCGTAAAAGCCCGCTCCTCCCCTGCCAGCAGCGCCGCCGTGCCGTTGCCCTGATGGACGTCCAGGTCCAGCACGGCCACCCGCCGCGCCAGGCCGTCGTCCAGCGCGACGTGCGTGAGGATCGCCGCGTCGTTGACCAGGCAAAAACCCTCGGCACGGTCTCGGAAGGCGTGGTGGGTGCCGCCCGCCAGGTTCGCGCCCCAGCCCACGCCCAGGGCGTCGTGCAGGGCGGCCAGGCTGCCCCCGGCCGCACGGCGGGCCCGCTCTACCACCCCCGGGCTCCAGGGCAGGCCGAAGGCACGTTCCTCACTGGCCGTCACCTCACCGCGCCGCCAGCGCCGCAGCCACAGGGCGTCGTGAACGCGCGCCGCGTCGGCCCAGCGCAGGGCCGGGGTGTCGAGTACGGGCAGCAACCCACGCAGCCGCTCAGCCACCCCGGCGTACTTGTAGGCCGGAAAGCGGTGGCCTTCGGGCAGCTCAAAGGTGTAGGCAGCGGGCGTATAGGCGCGGAAGGGGTGGGACGCCAGAGAGGAGAGGACCGCAGCGGAAGCGCTCACCCGCGCAGTCTCGCGCGTCTGTGCTCGGTAGGGCCGCAGGCGCGGACACCTTCCGGTGGCTGTGGAGTCTACTGCACCAGGCTCGCGTCGTCCTGTTCCGACATCATCCGGACGAACACCTCCACGTAATGGGGATCGAAGTGGCGGCCCGCCTGCAGGCGGATCTCTTCCAGGGCCCTTTCCTGGGTCCAGGCGCCCTTGTAGGGACGGGCATTGGTGAGCGCGTCATACACGTCCACGATGGCAAACAGGCGGGCGGGCTCGGGGATATTGTGGCCGCGCAGCCCGGTGGGATAGCCCGTGCCGTCCCAGCGCTCGTGGTGGTAGCGCACCAGGTCCAGCGTCTCAGCGGGCAGGAAGTGCAGGTCTTGCAGCAGGTCGTATCCCAGCAGGGCGTGGCCCTGGATGATCTGCCGCTCCTCGGAGTCCAGGCCACCGCGTTTGTGCAGAATGCGGTCGGGGATGGCGAGCTTGCCCAGATCGTGCAGGTACGCACCCCAGCGCAGCGCCCGCACCCGCTCCTCGGCCCAGCCCAGGGTGTGGCCGAGGCGAACGCTCAGGCTGACGACGCGGGTGGTGTGCCCGCCGGTGTCATCGTCGCGGTATTCCAGCGCTGAACTCAGGGAGCGCAGGGTCAGGTCATTGGCCTCGTTCAGCTCGTCGATCACCTGCAACTGCCCCAGCTGCGAGGCCAGCAGCTGCGCGAAGGACGACACCACGGCCCGCTCCTCGCCCGTCAGGGGCTGGAGGGGACTCGTCAGCACCAGCAGGCCCAGGTGCTGTTCCAGACGGTCTTCCACCGGCAGCACCGTAAAAAAGCGCCGCTCCTCGCGCAGCAGCAGCGCCAGCACTTCCTCGGCCACCCAGTTGTCGGCCTGCACGCTGGCGCTGTCGTTGTTGCTGGGGTGGATGGGTTGGCCCACATAGCGCGAGAACGCGCCGCGCGCCGTCAGGATGTAGGGGGTGCCCTGCCGGTAGGCCACGAAGGCGACGTTCGGCGCGACGTGCAGGTCGTCCAGAATATCCACGGCGGCGCGGCTGATGCCAAACGCGTCGCTCGCCCCCACCAGGCCCAGGCTGGCCGTCTGCAGCGCCTGTACCGTCTTGCGCCGCCAGCGCAGCTCCTCATTCAGCTCTCCCTCGCGCAGCACCAAGATGCCCAGTCCGGTCAGCACCAGCAGGGCCACCGCCAAGTCGATGGGCCGCAGCGGAAGGCCGGGCGGCAGCATGGAGACGATAAAGGCGACCGGATAGGCGACGAGCGCCGTCCAGCGCGGCAGTCCGGACAGCGGGGCGGTGACGAGGGCCAGCAGCAGCGCCGCGCCCACCAGCAGCGCCTGCTGATCGGTGCGGGCGGCGTATCCCAGTGCGCCTAGCCCCAGCACGATCAGCATGGCAACCAGGGGACGGTGGCGACTCACGGAGGAAAGCCTAGCATCAAACAAAAGCCTGCCCCGGCCAGACGCCTTAATGCTCGCGGCGCGGAGAGGCGCAGGCCGCGAGCCACACTGCATTCCGGCACCGACCCGGGCGGGGCTGCCCCAGGCAGAGGAGCTCAGGCCGGCTGCAGCTCCAGCCGGCGGTTGCGGGCGTCCACGAGCACCACGCGCGGCTCCAGTGTACGGGCCTCTTCCTCGGTGAAGTTGCCATAGGCGGCGATAATCACCATGTCGCCGGGGCGCATCAGGTGCGCGGCTGCCCCGTTGATGCCGATCACGCCGCTGCCCCGCGGCCCCGAGAGGGCGTAGGTGCTCAGCCGGTTGCCGTTGGTAATGTTGTAGATGTCCACCCGCTCGTGGGCCAGGATGTCCGCCGCGTCCAGCAGGTCCTGGTCGATGGTCACGCTCCCAACATAATCGAGGTCCGCCTGCGTCACGGTCGCGCGGTGAATTTTGGCCCTGAACATGATGCGTTCCACAACCCGGGATTGTACGCCTGCCGGACGCGGCGGGAGGTGAGGGGGGTGGGATTGAGTGGGGGCCGCCAGCAACAGTTGCCAGCGAGAACGGGCGGCGGCAAAAGCGGAAGTTGCTGGCGACTGGTTGCCGGCGCCTAGCTCTCCGGCAGCGTTCCGTCCACGAACACTGTCTTCTGGTCCGTGTAATGCACCTGCCCGGCCGAGGCCCCCCGGGGCCGCCAGACGTGCTTGATGCGGGTGTAGTCCACAGGCACGCCACTGCTGCCGCGCGCCTTGGAGTGGGCGGCCGCGAGGCGCGCGGCGTACAGGATATCGGGCAGGTCGAGGTCTTTTCCTCCCGAGCGCACGAGGACGTGGCTGCCTGGATATCCCTGGGCGTGAAACCAGTGATCCATGCTGCGCCCAAGTCGGTGCGTCAGGGTGGCGTTTTCCTTGTTGTTGCGCCCCACGATCACCTCGAAGCCGCCAGGGGTGGTAAAGCGCATCCCGTAGGGACTCTTCTCGGGCCGCTCGGCCTGCAGGGTGGCCGCCAGGGCTTCGAGGGCTTCGAGTTCAGCAGCGTCGAGTTCGGCCAGCCGGCCCTGCGCCCCGCGCCACTCCTCCCGCAGGGCCGGCTCACGTTCGGCCAGGCGTTCGTACACGTCCTCGCGGCGGCGGGCGCGGGCATAGCGCTTCTCGGCGTTCTGCACGGCGCTGAGTTGCGGATCGAGGCTGACCTCCACCTCCCCGCTGCCGTCGAAGGCGGGCAGGGTGATGGAGGCCAGGCCGGGCTCGGCAGTCTGGGCATAGGCCATCAGCAGGTCTGCCTCGGCACGGTCGCGCGCCGCCACCTCCACGCCCTCCTCGGCGCGGGTCACGTCTGCGAGCTGGTTTTGCAGCAGGGTCAGCCGCTTTTCCAGCGGCTCACGCAGGGCCTTGCGCAGCCCCGCCGCCTTCTCGGTCCGCGCCGCCTCCCGCGCGCCCCCATGCATCACGCCCTCGCTGACCGAGGGATCGGCCACCAGAGACTGCAGGGCCGACAGCACCTGCGGCCAACGTTCGCCAGGCACGTCCGAAGCCGCCAGACCCGAGCGGCGCACCAGTTCGGCGCTCAGCAGCGGTCCCAGCCCGTCGAGCCGCTCGCGCCATTTCCCCAGTGGCAGGTCGGCCAGGGAACGGGCGTCGCCCCCGGTCAGCGTGCGGGGATCGAGCTTTTCATAGGGAGGTGGGGGCGTGTAGGTGCCGCCCGTGCGCACGGTGCGGAAGCGGTTGCGGCTGCCGGTGATCTCGCGCGCCGCTTGCAGGATGCGCCCGGAAAAGCCCTCGCCCGCTTCCAGCACGAGCAGGTTGGCGTTGCGGCCCGTGACCTCGAACACCAGCCGGGCGGGGGGCTGATCCACAAAGCCCGTTTCGCCCGCGAAGTGCAGGGCGAACACCCGGTCGAGCTTGAGCTGTTCGGCACGCAGCAGGTCACCGCGTACCCGGTTCGACAAAAAGCGCTGGAACGGACTACGCGCCTCGCCCCGCAGCCGCTCGCGCGACGCGAAGACCACAGGCTGCGGCGGACGGTACGAGAGCACCAGGTTGCCCACGCCGTCGAGCAACAGCGCCGCCGTCGTCTCGTCGGGAAAGACCCAGCCCAGGTTGCGGGCGGGGAGGCGCGGTCCGAGGTCACGCAGCACCCGCGCGAGCATCAGCCCTTCCATGTGGGGGCCTCCGGGATGGGACGGGAAGACGCGTTCATCGGGGCATGGTAGCGGGTTGGGCCAGACCCTGGCCGCTTGGCCTACCCCTCCCAGCAAAAAAAGGGCAGGCCCAACGCGGGGCCTGCCTCACGGCATGAAACCGGGTTAGAAGAAGTTGCCGATGCGGAAATAGAACTTGCCGCTGTTCGTCTGCGGGCTGTAGCCGTAGTCGAAGCGCAGGTTGGCGAGGCGAGAGCCCCCCAGCCCCAGGTTGACCTGCACGCCCGCGCCGACGCCGTACTTCAGGTCGACCGACTCGCCGCTGTTCCAGGCGTCCCCCGCATCCGCGAACAGCACCCCGTACACCCCCTGGGTAAAGGAAGTCGTGAGGTTGAGGTCATAGCGGTACTCGGCGCTGGCGGTCACGTAGTTGGTGCCGGACAGCGCGTTGTTGTCGATGCCGCGCAACTGATACTGCGCGGCGGGCGAGTTGCCGCCGCCCACGCTGAAGACCGTTCCGGCAGGCGGGTTGCCCAGGGTGGTGCCGGCGTTGGCACGCCCCGCGAAGGCCTGCTGCCGGGTCTGGATGCCCGCGCCCTTGTCCAGGGTGCGGCCCAGGCCGAAGTACGTGCTGGCCCCCGCCTCGGCGCTGGTCCAGGCGACCGGCGTGGCCCCGGCCGCTCCGAAGTTGTACGAGACGTTGGTGTTGGCGCGCACACCGCGGCTGGGAAAATCAGGGTTGTCGGTGGTGTCGTAGGCAAGGGCCCCGGTCACGCTGGTCGTGCGGCTGGTGGCTGAAACGAGCCCCAGCGCCTTCTCGTCGGTATAGGTGCTCTTCTCATCGCCCTTGACGGGTTCGAGGAAGTAGGTGCGGTAGCTGTATCCCACGCCCACCGAGCCCGTCAGGTTGGGGAGGATCTGGCGTCCGGCCTGCACGCCGAAGCCGGTGGTCCGCGCCGTGTATTGCCGCCCGGTGTCCACGGTGGTGCCGCCACTCTTGTCCACCAGGGAGAGGTTCCCCGCCACGTTGGTGCCGACGTTGGCCGTCAGGCTCGTGCGCGTCTTCTGGAAGTCCAGGAAGTTCAGATCCAGCCAGGGGACGGTGTAGGACACGTTGCCGACAAAGTTCTGCCCCACGTCGTTTTGCTGCGCGCCCACGCTGACGTCCAGGTTGTGCCCCAGCCCAAACACGTTGGAATTGGTGTATTTCGCGTCGCCCAGAAAGCCGGTCAGGCTGCTGTACTCCAGGCCCAGGCTGATCGGAATGCCCTGGTTGGCTTCCGCCAACGTCAGGACGTAGGTGATGTCCTCGGGATTTTTCGGATCGCTGCGGGTCTCGGCGCCCACGATCTGGACGAAGCCCAGGCGGCTGACCCGCGCGAGCCCACCGCGCACGTCGTTGGCGTTGAACAGCCTGCCGGTTTCGGGCAGTTCGCGCAGCACGACGTGGTCTTTGGTGGTGTGCTTGCCCTGCCACTGCAGCTGGTAGTCGGCCAGTCGCACTTCCCGGACGTTGAAGGTCAGCGTGCCGTTCTCGAACTTGATGGCGTCGCGGGTGCTGATTTCATACCCCGCCTTGCGGTAGGCGTCGCGCACCGCCAGGAAGTCTTCCTGCGCGAGCTGCGGGGAATAGACGTCGCCGGCCTTGGTCTTGATGACCGCCGCCAGGGTGGCGCTGGGCACCTGGGTGTTGCCCACAAAGGCAATCTGCTTGACCGGTCCGCTCGCCACGTCCGCCGTACCGAAAAACACCGCCACCTGACCAGGGTTTTGCTCGTCGGGCTGCAGCGCGAAGCCCACCGGCTTGCCCGTCAGGTTCGACAGGGTGCGCACGTCGGCGCGCAGCCGCTCCAGGTTGAGGGGTTGGCCCTCGCGGGTCTGCAGGGCAGCGCTCCCCGCCTCGATGCCGTCGAGCGTGACGCTGGCCACGCGGCCTTCGACGACGCGCACCTTCAGCACGCCGTTTTCCAGGGTGCTGGCCTGCAGGTTCACGCCGCTCTGGGCGTACCCGGCGGCGTCGTAGGCCGCCTGCAGCTGCTGCACCGCACCGTAGTACCCCTCCACCGTGAACTTCTTGGCGTCGTACAAGGGCTTAAAGATGTCCGTGACCGTCTTGGCGGACAGCAGGGTCACGCCCTCGACCTCCACCCGGCTGAGCTTGGCGGTCTCGTCGACCACAAAGCTCACGTTGACGGTGCCGTCCTTGTTGGTGCTGGCGGTCGCGCTGATGCTGGGGGTGAAGGGAAAGCCTTCCGAGCGGTAGTTCTGCGCCAGGGCCTCCTTGGCCTGGTCGAGGCGCTGGGTATTCAGCGTGGCTCCGGGCGCGACGTTGAGCCGCTCGGCGATGCTCGCCTTAAAGGCGTCGCTCGGCAGGAAGGTCAGGCCGGTGGCGTTCACCGCCGAGATGGTGGGGTTGGGCGTCACGTTAATGACCAGCGTGTCGCGTCCCCCGACGGTCTGCAGGGCCGCCGTGGCCGTCTTGAAGTAGCCGGTGGCCAGCACGTCTTGCTCGACCTGACGCGGGTTGACGGCCGAGAGGGCCGCGCCTTCCTGAACGTTGAGGGTCGCCTTGACGTAGTTGGCGAGCAGATCGCTCGTGCCGTTGACAACGACGTCCTGAACCGTTCCGACCTGCTGCGCAAGGGCAGCCGGAGCGGCGAGAAGCACGGTGAGGGCGAGGGTATGGGGGTGTCGCATTCGTCTCCTAGTCTGGCACAGGCGGGCAGAAACCTTTTTTGAAGCCACACCGCAACCTGTTTCTGTGTCACCTTTCCCGCTGTGCTCCTGAGAAGGGTGAAGGAATGTTGACGGAGCCTGTAGCTGCGGCGTTCGGTTTCCTTTTCGCCGGTCCCGACTTGAGCCGGACTTCCAAAGCCGCCACAATGCCGGACGTGACTTTCCTGCGGCAGCCGAGTGAGATGAGACTGCAGTCAAGGCCGGGGCGCGGCCCTTGAGCCTGCCCGAAGTGCTCGGGCGAATCCGCGCCGCCGAGGCGCGCGTGGGCCGGCCACCCGGCAGCGCCCGCCTGGTGGCCGTGACCAAGGGGCAGACCCCGGAGGCCATCCGCGCCTCTGTCCTGGCCCACACGGCCCTGCAACCTGGTGGCTTCCCGCTGGGCGAGGGCCGGGCCCAGGAACTGCGGGACAAGGCCACCGAGATGGGAACCGCCGAGCTGTCTAGCCCGGAGGGCTCTTCCCTGGAGTGGCACTACATCGGGCCGCTGCAGCTGAACAAGGTGAAGTACATGCGGCCCGTCTCGCTCATCCACGCGCTGGAGGACGTGCGTCAGGCGCAGGCCCTGGCCGAGGCGGGGCGCAAGTGGGGGCACGCGCCGGACGTGCTGCTGCAACTGCACAACGGTGAGGCGCAGAAGCACGGCGTTCACCCGCCAGAGCTCGCCAGGGTCTACGCTGAGGTGGTGCAGACCGGACTGAACGTGCGCGGGCTGATGGTGATGGCCCCCGAGGGCGACGCCGAAGCGTCGCGGCGCGTCTTTACCGATACGGCGCGGCGGGCGCACGACCTCGGCCTGCCTGAAATCAGCATGGGCATGAGCGGCGACTATGAAGTGGCCGTGGAAGCGGGCGCGACCCTGGTGCGCGTCGGAAGGAGCCTCTTTCTATGAGCCAGCACCACATAAGCCAAGACCTTACGGACCGAGACCTGAACCAGGACGTGAACCCGCACCCCAACCGCACCCACGCGCAGGGGGCGCTGACCCCCCTCGACATCGGGCACCGGCAGTTTCCAGGGCGGCCCGGCGGCTACGACCGCGCCAGCGTGCGCGCCTTTCTGGGACAGATCGCGGACCAGCTCGAAGGCCTGCTGCATGAACGCCAGGCCCTGCGCGGCCGCCTCAACAACCTGGAGCGCGAGCTGGAAGAGCGCCGCCAGGCGGAAGACGAGATTCGCCGCGCCGTGGTGGCCGCCGAGCGCATCGGCCACGACCTGCGCGAGAACTCCACGCGGCAGTGCGAACTGATGCTGGAGCAGGCGCAGGCCCGGCGCGACGCGGTGGAGCGCGAGACCGACGCCCGCGCCGCCGAACTGGAAGCGGCCTACCAGGTGCGCTCCCAGGAGCTGGAAAGCACCCACCAGGTGCGGATGGGCGAGCTGGAGAGCACCTACCAGCTGCGACTGCAGGAACTGGAGCACACCCAGCAGTCGCGCATGGCTGAGCTGGAAGCCGCCTTCCGGGGCCGCTTCGCGGACCTGGAGCGCGACCACCACCAGTTGACGCTGGAGCGCGACCGCGCCCACGCCGAGCGGACGGTGTATCTGGAGCGAACCTTCAACGAGCGCCACACCGAACTCAGCAGCCGCCTCAGCGCCGTGCGGACCGAGTACACCCAGTTTGTCAGTCAGTACCGCGCCCTCGTGCAGTCCTTCGCCGAACTCAGTGCCCGCCACCTGCCGCTGGGAGACGACCTGCCCCTGCCCGCCTCTCCCCTGCCCGCCTCTCCCCTGCCCGACGCGCTGGTGCTGAACGAGGCGCTCGATAACGCGCTGGGTGAAGGGCTGCGGCTGGAGGAACAGAGCTTCGCGTAGGGAGTGACGAAGCGCGCCCTCTGCGCCTGCCCCACCTCCGGTCACGTCAGCCGTCCGCGCGCAGCAGGCGCTCGGCGAGAGGGCGAGTTCAAGGGACTGGTTCCTCGGGGTGGCGGTCATGAAAGCGGTGCAGGGAGGAGGGGTTCTTGTGCTGGGCGCCGAGGACGTTCAGGTCTCTCACCACGTCGTTCAGCCGCCCTTGTCACCCGCCCGGGTGGCCGTGCCAGCCCGTCACGGTCAGGTCCTGGCGGCAGCGCTGCAGCGAGGACGTGCCGCCCCGCCTGCGCCACCGGCACCACGGACGAGATGGTGAAGCCAGTGAGAAAAAAGTCAAGGCCAGCCGTTGCCGGTGGGCTTGAGACCGCCCAGGGCGCCGGTGGTGTAGCCCACCAACACCACGTCCCCAGGATCGGCGGCGGTCTTCCTCGACGCGCCCACAGTGGCTCCCGGACCAGAACACCAGCGTCCAGCCCAGCCACGCCAACAGGACCCAGGCGCACAGGGTCCTGACCATCAGGATGGCCCCGGACCAGGCGAGCGCCCGCCGCCCGGTCGCCGGAGGCGGCGTACAGCGGACGGTGGAGCAGCAGCGAGAAGCGGCCCTCGCCCCACTGCATGGAGCGGACGGGCAGATTGGCCAGCACCCAGAAGGCCAGCACCACGCCGGGCAACGGCAATCTTGCCGTAGCCTGGGCTTATGCCGCCCTCCGCCCGCTCCTCTTCCGGGTTGCCCACCTTCACGCTGCCGCTGCATGACCCGGCCTTCGTGCGCGATCCCTACCCCCTGCTGGCCGAGCTGCGCGAGGAAACGGCCGCCTTCCGCGACCCGGCGCTGGACCGCGTCTTTCTGACCCGGCATGCGGACATCTCGGCCGTGCTGCGGGACCGCCGCTTTGGGCGCAGCGTGCTGCACCGCTACTCGCGCGACGAGCTGGGCTGGCCGCTGCCCGACCCCCGCCAGGCCCAATTCGACGCCTTCAACGGCAACCACCTCCTCGACTCCGAGCCGCCCAAGCACACCCGGCTGCGGTCGCTGGTGGGCCTGGCCTTTACCCCCCGGCGCGTGGAGGGCCTCTCGAAGCGGATCGAGGGGATTCTGGCCGCGCAGCTTCAGGGGTTGAGCCGCGAGGGGGGCTTTGACCTGGTGGCCGACTATGCGGAGCCGCTGCCCGTCACCGTCATTGCCGAACTGCTGGGCGTGCCGCCGGAAGAGCGCCATCAGCTGCGCCCCTGGTCCGCCGCCATCGTGCGGCTGTATGAGCCAACGTACACGCCCCAGGAACAGGCCGAGGCCGAACGCGCCGTGCTGGAGTTCAGCGCCTTGCTGCGCGGTCTGGCGCTCTCCCGGCGGAGCGAACCGCGAGATGACCTGATTACCGCACTCGTGCAGGCGGAAGACGCCGGGGACCGCCTGACCGAGCAGGAGCTGATCGACACCTGCATCCTGCTGCTCAACGCCGGGCACGAGGCGTCGGTGAACGGGCTGGCGGCGGGCGTGCTGGCCCTTATGCGGGAGCGCAGACACTGGGACACGCTCGTGCGGGCTGCTCCTTGGGAAGGCAGTCTGCCCACCTTCCGCACGGCGGTGGAGGAGCTGCTGCGCTACGACACGCCGCTGCCCCTGTTCGAGCGCTATGTGCTTGAAGACCTGACCCTGGAGGGCGAAGAGCTGCGCCCCGGCGAGAACGTCGGCCTGCTGTACGCCAGCGGCAACCGCGACGTGCGGCGCTTTTCACGGCCCGACGAACTGGACCTCACCCGCGACGAGGGCCCGCACCTCACCTTCGGGCTGGGCGTCCACTACTGCCTGGGCGCACCCCTGGCGCGGCTGGAACTGGCGCTGAGCCTGCGGGCCCTCGTGCGCGCCTTTCCGGGCCTGCGCCTCCAAGAGCCGGATGCGGAGGCCGAATACATGGGTGGTTTCGTGATCCGGGGCCTGCGACGGCTGGACGTGGTTCCGGGGTGAAGCCGGAGGACCTCGCAGCCGTGTGGGAGGTGGGGCAGGTGCGGACCCTTCGGCCCCTGAAGGGCGGCAGCATCAACGGGGCCTACCGGGTGAGGGCAGAGCGGGGAGAGAGCTTTGCCTGCGGGTCCGCAGCCCCGTTCAGGCGCGGGTGAAGCGCGAACACGGAGCGATTGCCCCAGCCGCCCTGTTTCCCACCGCGCCGGGTGCTCCCCCGCCCCGCAACAGCCTCACGCCCGAATGCGCGGAGGAGCTGGGTCACTCTCTGGCCGAGGTGCATGACCGCCTGCCCGCCGGAACGGGCGGTAAAGCGGTTGGAGCGTATCGAGGCCGCCGTCCTGGCCACGGCAAACGCCGTGGACGGCGAGGCCCTCACACGAACACGGCGGAGGCTGACGTATTTGCGCGCCTCGCCGCCCGCCCCGCACACCCCGGCCTTTCCCGACCGCTTTCTGCACGGCGACCACCACGACGGAAACGTGTTTTTTCAGGATGGACGACCCGCCGCCCTGATCGACTGGGAACAAACCCGCCTCGCCCCCCGGGCGCGGGAAACCGTGCGCCGCCTGGCCCTCAGCCTGCGGCTGGACCAGGGGCTGTGCGCGGCCCTCCTGCGGCGGCTGCCGCGCCCGCCTTTCCCTTGCAGCGGAGGAGCTGGCAGATGGAGCCGCCTTGTACGCCGCCACCCAGGCCCACAATGTCTGGACCTACGAGGGCGTGTCCCTGGAGGGCGACCCCGGGCCGCGCGCTTTTATCCGGCCGCCGCCCTACGTGCCCTTCGGGGTGGTGTGGGCCGGGTTGGACCTGGACTGAAGCTCAGCAAACGGCTCCAGCCACGCGCGCCCCAGTTCGCCCGCTTCCGCCTCGGCGCAGGCCTCGTCGCCTCTCCCCAGGGCGAGGAGGGCCACCACCCGGGCTGGACTGCGCGGCAGGCTGCGCCAAAGGGCTTTCTCGGCGGTTCGCGCGGCCTTCTGGCCGCTGCCCACCAGGCCCTGAGCGTGGGCGAGAACGGCCATCAGGTGTGCGTCAGCCTCCTGCCCGGTGAGTTCGGCCACCTTGAGGCCCTCGGCCAGCGTTCGCAGCGCGGCGCGGGCGTCCGTTCCGAGCAAGACTTCGCCCAGCAGGGTGGCAGCGGCGACGAGCGCCTCCGCGTCGCCCTCCGCGCGGGCCAGTGAGCGGACGTGACGGGCGTGCTTCGCGGTCTCTGTGTCCCGGGTCTGCCACGCGGCGCGGGCACGCAGCAGGGCTTGGCGGGCCGTTTCGGGTTGCCGCTCCAGGACGTTCAGGGCGGCAGGTCCGTCTCCCAGGCGCAAGAGGGCGGCGGCCCGCAGCAGGGGAGCCGCCGCCCAGCGCAGCGCCAGCCTCGGCTGCCCCAGGCGCAGGGCCAGGGCCGCCGCTCCGTCCCGTTCGGGCTCGGTGGGAAACAGGGCGCGCAGGGCAGCGAGGGCAGCGGTGTCCTCTCCCGCCTCCACCAACGTGCGCAGCCGGTTCAGGGAAGCGGAGGAAAACGCCATGCACGGCAGGATAGCGGGAGCGCGTGGGGGGCTTCAGGCGCTCAGGCCGAGGTCCAGTCCCAGAAAACGCCACAGCGAACGCCGGGGCACGCGCAGGCCGCTGGGGTGCTCAACGGCCCCGAGCCGCCCGTCACGAATCCACCGGCGGACGGTGCGCTCGTGCGTGCCGGTGAAGTCGGCGACCTCGCGGACCTTGAGGAGTTTGGGAAGCGTCTGGAACTGTTCGGTGAGTGTCAAGGGCAAACCTCCGAAAAGCACGTGGGGCCACCACAAGGGCAGCCCCGACGACGTTCTGATTTGTGACCGCACCGCCCGGCGCACCCGGACCCCCACCGCACAGAAGCGGTACGGGGAGGGGAAGGGCAAGCGGCGCGATCAACTTGAAAAAAGCGTATCACGCCCACCGTCAGCGCAAGATCAAGGATGAAGGAGGGGTGCAGGGACCCCATGCCCCGTCCACTGCGGCAGGCAGCAGCGTGGGAAACAACCCCCTTCACGGCTCGGCTGGTGGCGTTTTTGAATCGCACGTGCGGGCGCTCCCTTCCCCTGCAGCCCCCGCCCACACGCGCATAGGGCAAACACAGGCCCATCACACATGGCGCTCTAACCTGCATACGTACCAAACAACCGTTGTCGTTCCCAGGGAAGCGAGAGCTTTCCGGTCCGCTTCAAGGAGTCCCCATGCGCCGATTTGCCCTGCCCACCGCCACCCTCGCCCTGACCACCCTGCTCGCCTCCTGCAACATGAGCGCCCCGACCTCCGCCAGTGAGGAAGCCAGCAGCCCGGCCGTCAATATCGCTGCGCTGACCGCCGACCCCTACGCGAAATCCAGCGGGCTGACCGAGCAGGCCACCGAGGCGTACAACATCACCCTGAACTTCGCGGCGGGCAGCGACGCCAGCGTGGTCAACGCGATGAAGTCGGCGGCCAGCCGCTGGCAGGGCGTGGTAACCCAGGGCCTGCCCAGCGTGACCGCGAATATTCCGGCCAACGCCTGCGGCAGCAACGCGGCCTACAGCGGCACCATCGACGACATCCTGGTCTTCACCGGCAACAAGAGCATCGACGGCCCCGGCGGCATCCTGGCCCAGAGCGGCCCGTGCAGCGTGCGCTCGGCGAGCGGCCTGACGACCTACTCCACACTGGTGTTTGACACGGCGGACCTCGGGCAGTTCAGTAGCCAGCTTGCCGACATCGCCGTGCACGAACTGGGTCACTCGCTCGGCATCGGCTCGCTGTGGCGGCAGTTCAGGCTGGTCAGCGGTGCAAACACCACCAACCCCGTGTACAGCGGCAGCAACGGTGTGCGCGAGTACCGCGCGGCGGGCGGCACCCTCTCCACCGTGCCTGTCGAGAACCAGGGCGGCTCGGGCACGGCGGGAGCCCACTGGCGCGAAACCACCTTCAAGACCGAACTCATGACCGGCTACCTCAACAGCGGCGTGGTCAATCCGCTGTCGCGCATCAGCGTCGGATCGCTGCAGGACATGGGCTACGCGGTGAACTACAACGCCGCCGACAGCTACCGCGTCCCCACCACCACAGCGCAGATGCTCGAAGGCCTGGACATCGGGCACCGCGAACAGATCATCACCCCCAAGTACCGGACGGAGTAGGACCGCACCGGGTCACCCAGCACCTCCACCGCCGCCCCGCTCCTCTTCCTCCGAGGCGGGGCGGCTTTCTGTGGCGTCGGCCGCGCGGGGCAGGATAGATTCACCCCCAATGAGCCTGCTCGACCAACTGTCCGGCACCCTGATCAACGTCGCCACCGTCCTCGCCGGAACCGTGGTGGGCCTGCTGCTGGGCGGCCGCCTCCCCGAGCGCACCCAGCGCACGCTGCTCCAGACCTTATCCCTCGTGACCACCTTTATCGGGCTGGATATGGCGGGCAGCCTGAACGCAGTGAAGGGCGGCTCTATTCCCGGCGTTATTCTGGCGCTTGTCGCCCTGGCGCTGGGGGCCGTGGTGGGCGAGATGCTGGGGATAGAAGAAGGCCTGTCCCGGCTGGGCGATACCCTCAAGGCACGGTTTCGGGGTGGTGGGCGCTTCACCGAGGGCTTCGTGGCCGCCAGCCTGCTGTTCTGCATCGGGCCCATGACGGTGGTGGGCGGCATTCAGAACGGCCTGACGGGCGATCCCTCCACCTACGTGCTGAAGGCCACGCTGGACGGCATCGCCTCGTTGGCGCTGGCGGGGGCCTACGGCATCGGGGTGGGCTTTAGCGCCCTGACGGTGCTGCTGCTGCAGGGGGGGATCAGCCTGCTCGCCGGGGCCTTCGCCTCGGGCCTGCTGGGAGGCGCGGATCCCAGCATTCTGAAAACCAATCCGTACGTCCTGCTCATCACGGGCACGGGCGGGCTAACCATCGTGGGCATCGCGTGGAACCTGATGCTGGCGGGACTGGGGTGGGAGGACCGCCGGGTGCGGGTGGGCAGCCTGCTTCCGGCACTGGTGATTGCGCCGGTGGCGCTGTGGCTGGCGGGGCGGGTGTAGTCTCCACTCGCCAGGAGTTTTGAGGTTGGGGTCAGTTCTGAACCTGCTTTGGCGGCACTCGGCACACGGACACAGGCGCGAGGAACAGCGGCGTGCCCAGCGCGAGCAGCAGCCCGGGCAGGGCCGCACCGCCAACGCGGGCGGGCAGGAAGGCCAGCGGAGCGAACAGCGCCGCGAGTCCGAGGAAAAGGCGGGCCGCTTTGGGTGCCGCTGCGCCTGGGCGCCGGGCAGGGCGCACGCGAGGGCCAGGGGAAGCGGCGAGCAGGCGCGTGGGCGAGGCCCAGCGCCAGGCCCCGTTTGCCCGTCAGGCCAATGACGGGGGGGAGCCAGAAACGCGGCCATCATCCCACCGAAGACGCGGGGGCCAGGTGCCGCTGTCGTGGTGGTGGTCCCGAGACGGACGCCCGCCACCACGACAGCGGCCATCAGGAATCCAATGCCGAGCAGCACGGGTATTTCCAGCGGTGAACCGTAGCGGTCAGCCGTTCCAGCAGCGTCGAAATCGCCACCCGGGCGGGCAGGCAGGGCGGCGAGCAGCCCCACCAGCGACAGCACGGGCAACCCCAGCATCAGGGCGCACGTAGCGCGTTCGGCGGGCAAGAAGGGCGGGAGGTGGCGCGCCCCAGGCACGGCGGGGCGGCGCTCGGTGCCGTGCAGGGAATCCTGATGGAACGCGCGGTTGAGACCGTAGACCACCGGAAGGAGGAGCACCAGCAGGCCCCCCCGGGGGGTTGATCCAGGGCAGAAGCAGGGGCGCGAACACGGTATAGAACGTGCCCGGTACCACCAGCGCCGGAGCCGTCCGGCGCTGCGACGCGGACCATGCCCGTTCGGGCAGCAGGGTCGAGCGCGCGCGAAAGCCGAACCATTCGCCCGGGCGAGCGCGGGCGGTGGCGTTGCCCGTCACGGTCAGCATGACGCCGGTGGCGAGGCCCAGCGCCCGGAGCAGATCGCCGCCGAAGGCGAGCGCAGCGGCGATAGCGGCCTGAAGCGCGAGGGCCTGCGCCGCCGCGTCCGACATGGCCGGGTTTTGCCGCTCCAGGCCGCCCATCCGCGCGACGAGCACGCCCGCAACGAGCGGCGACACACTGGTGGGCAACAGCGCCCCCCGTTCTCCGGTGGGCAGGTGTGGCCAGGCCAGCACGAGCAGCACCAACGTGACGGCCGCGCCCAGCGCGAAGAGGGGATCAATTCGGCTGCGCGTCACGGCCGGCCTCCTTTTCCTCCGCTCCCAGTCCGAACGCCCCCAGCGCCTGCGCCATCACGTCCTGAAAGGTGGTGGTGTTCAGGCGGTAGATCCCCTGTGTGCCGCGCTTTTCCGTCCACACCAGATCGGCGGCCCTGAGAACCGCAAGGTGACCGCTGAGGGCGCTTTTGATCGTAGAGGTCCGCCGGTTCGCCCGCCGTCCGCTTACCGCCGCGCAGAATGGCCCGCCGGGTGGGGTCGACCAGGGCGCGAAAGATCCCGCTAACCTGTACGGGACGCACGGCCACTTCGTGCCCAAGAGGGCGGTGCACAGAAAGTCCACGGTGGCGGTGACCGCCCTGCGCTCCAGCGGCAGCCCGGCATTGCCGCAGGTGGCGAAGTTGGCAGCGGGGTCCAGGGGCGCGGGCACGAGGACATGGTGCACGCCGCGCGCGAGGTGCAGCCGGGCCGCCGGCTGGGCGCCGGCGAGGAGGCGGGCATCTTCAGCGCGCACCTGCAGGTCCCGGTCTCCCTGCACGATCAGCGTGGGGACCGTCACGGCGGCCATCAGCTCCTGCACACCGCAGTTCAGACTGCGGCGCAAGTAGGGCTGCACCGAGGGCCGGAACGGAACAGCGGCGCGAGGACGGGAGACACGTCCGCAACCGTCTCGCCCCGGCCCAGGGCGTCCAGCAATTCGGTTGCCCTTGGCCACGAGCTCGGGCGGATTGGCGGGGTTCTGCACGGGCTGACGGCGGATGGTGGTGCCGATGTCCCCGCCGGGGGCGGCGAGCAGCGCGAGGGCGCGGGCTGGGTTCTGGCCCTGCAGCGCTCCAACGCGATCAACCCACCCTCGCTGTGGCCGATTACCGCGGTGGAGCCGAGCTCAGGCTGCGCGGCCAGCGAATTTGGCCACGCGCGGGCGTCGTTCGCGTGGCCAAAACCCAGCGCCTCCTCGCGCGCGTCAGCAGCGGTACCCGCCCCGACGCCGCGTTTGTCGATCCCCAGCGGGGCGGTCCCCCGCGCGGCAAGGTTGGCCGCCAGTTTGCGGTACGTTCCGTTCCGCCCGGGCCGCTCAGCAGATTGTCCCCATTGCGGGTCTGTGGGGCCGCTGCCCGGCAGGACCAGGACAGCAGGACGAAACCCCCGCGAGGGCCGCCCGGCACGTCCGGCGTCACCCCCCGTGAGGAGGGGAGGGCGGCCGACAGAGACAGCAGCGCAGACCGGCGCGTACGCTTCTCCGCCGCTGTTTGGCGAATTTGCCTGACCGCGAAACAGCAACACGAAAGAAGTCAGGTCTTCCCACCCTCCTCTAACGCGCAGCCTTCACCTGGCTGGCCCACCACAGGCGCACCCACGCCCGAAAGGCGGGATACCGGCCGCCAAGCAGGGCGCGCACCTTGCGGTCCTTCTCGGCGCGGTGGGCGGCGATGCGCACGTTCAGTTGCGTGGCCTCCTGCCGCCCCAGCACGTGCCGCCCGGCCTCGCTGTCGGCAGCCTCGCTTCGGGCCAGTCGGCGCAGCTCGGCCACCTCTGCCGGGGCGAGGTTCAGCGCCCTTGTCAGTCGTTCGCGGTCCCGGGCAGAGGCGGGCAACGCGTAGAGCCGCAGCAACACCGGACTGCGTGGCCACGGATCGGCCACCACCCGGGCAGGGGGCGCAGCGGCGGCAGGACCCACCGCACAGGCGGGAAGGACGAGGGCGAGGAGCAGCCTCTTCATGGCTTCCAGCGTAAGGGAGCGGGAATGAGGAAGTGCCCGCATCTACGGAAATCATGGGGCCGTCCGCCCGGCCTCACCCGTCGCCCATGCGTCCCAGCTCCCCTTGAGCCAATCCTTAATGTCGTTCTATACACGCTTTTGCGCCTTCCGCTGTCAGTGCCCGGTCAGCTTTACCGCCTACCTTGGGCCGCAAGCACAAGGAGGCACGACATGCGAAACGGTTCCCGCACCCCCCTGGTGGGCCTGCTGGCCTTGACGGCCCTGCTGGGCCTCACGTCCCCCGCCCAGGCGGCAGGACGCGCGAAGATCAGCGCGCAAAGCATCATCGTGAACCCCGTTGAGACGAAACTGGACATTCAGGTCTGGGTGAACAAGGACCCCAGCGGGCAGGGCAATCCGGTCTACCGCAAGGGTGACCCGGTCCGCGTGGGCGTGAAGACAAATGCCGACGCCTACGTCTACCTCTTTAACGTCAACGCTGACGGCCAGATTGACCTGTTTTTTCCCAACGGCTATGAGTCCGGTGAGAACGGCGAGGACAACTTCGTGCAGGGCGGCGTAACGCGCCTGTTTCCAGGCAAAAACGCCAAATATTCCCTGACGGTGGGTGGCCCCAACGGGCAAGACCGGCTGCTCGCGCTGGCAAGCACGAAACCGCTGAACCTGAACGACGTCGCGCAGTTCGCCGGTGACCAGGGCTTCGCAGAGGTGCGGCTGCAGGGACAGGACAAACTTGCCCAGGCCCTCAGCGTGATCGTGAACCCGCTGCCTGAGGACGCCTGGACCACCGATGTGTTGACCTTTCGCGTCGGCAACGGCGGGAATGCGGGCGGCGGCGTGGGCACGGTGACCACCGCGCCCGGCCAGTCGCTGCCGACGCCTCCGGCCCAGGAACAGCCCACCGCGCAGATTCAGCCCGGCGAGAAGCAGGACGGCTCCTTCGACGCTGCTGTGGTGGGCGCCTATGACCGACTGAAGGGCGACGAGTCGCTGGGCAGGGCCACGAGCTACGCCGTGCCCTGGGGCGAGGGCCTGTGGCAGAAGTTCCGGGGTGTGGGCGCGTATGGCGACGCCGTGCTGCTGCACGCAAACGGCAGCAGCCGCGCCTACGCGGTTCACGGCCGCCTGCTGGAGCGCTACCTCGCGCTGGCAAAGGCTGAGAACGCCGCGGGCCGTCCCCCCTCCCGGCTGGGCTGGGCGGCGGGCGACGAGAAGGTCATTCCCCGCAACCCCTACGGCACCACCGGGCTGTACGGCTTTTTCCAGAATGGAGCGCTGTACGGCACCGAGAAGTACGGCACCTTCTGGCTGACGGGCGCGGTCCTCAAGACCTACCAGGGCCTGGGCGGCAGCGGTTCGTTTCTGGGCTTCCCCACCCGGGACCAGTACCTCGTGAATGGGGCGTGGGCCGCCGACTTCGAGGGCGGGACCATCCGCACCGTGAACGGCGTGCCGAAGGTCTCCCGCAAGTAATCCCTCCACCCTGACCCTGCTGCGCCGGGGGCGACTGGCCTTCCCTCCTCTCACCCTTCCCCGCCCCACCCCCGGCCCTTCCCTCTCCCGCGTCCCCACCGGCTGATCTGCCGAAAGCCGAGTTCGGCAGCCAGGCCAAGGGACCGGGTCTTAATCGGCGGCGTGGGTGGACCGGTTCTTCCCGTCCCCACGCCCGCTTCTTCAAGCCCACTGCTCACGCGGATGTCCCAGCTTCACGGCCTGGAGCATCCGCCTTTTGCCGTATGTTTCGGGCAGAACCTTCGTGGCGTAGAGTGCCCTTGAGCGAAAGGAGCAGAACATGACGACGGCACCTCTGGGGGGCAAGGTGGCGCTGGTAACGGGCGCGAGCCGGGGCGTGGGACGCGGGGTGGCCCTGGGACTGGGCGAGGCGGGCGCGACGGTTTACGTCACTGGAAGGACGTTGCGGGGGCGGCATCCCGAAATGCCCTTCTTGTCCGGCTGCCTGGAAGAGACGGCCGCGGAGGTCACGGCGCTGGGCGGGCAAGGTATTCCCCTCGTGTGTGACCACCGCGACGACGGGCAGACGCAGGTTGTCCTCGAAACCATCCGCGGGGAACACGGTCACCTCGACATTCTCGTCAACAACGTCTGGGGGGGGTACGAGGGCCTGCACCGCTGGGACGAGCGCGGGCAGAGCTGGGGTGCGGCGTTCTGGCAACAGCCCCTCTCACTGTGGGACGAGATGTTCGGGGCTGGGGTGCGGGCGCACTACGTCACGACCTCGCTCGCCGCGCCGCTCCTGATCGCCAGACGCGGGCTGGTGGTCAACATCAGCTTCTTTGCGGGGCAGCGGCACCGGGGCGCTGAGAACGTTCCCTATTTCCTCGCCAAGAATGCCGACGACCGCATGGCGCAGGCGCTGGCGAACCACTTCCGTCCGCACGGGGTCACAGCCGTGTCGCTGTACCCGGGCCTCGTCCGCACCGAGGGCGTGCTGCTGGCCCCGGAGGGGGCCTTCGACTTTTCCAACTCGGAGTCACCGCAGTTCGTGGGGCGGGCCGTGGCACACCTCGCCGCCGATGGAAAAAGGCTGGAGCGCTCGGGACAGACGCTGGTCGCCGCCGAACTGGGCGAGGAGTACGGCTTCACGGACGTGGACGGCCAACGGCCCCGGTCCATTCGCTCGGCGTTCGAGTAAACGGGACCGAGGCTGCGGGAGCAGGGCTCAGCTCAGCTTGGCTTTGAATTCCCCGTAGCCGAAGGTCTTCACCCGCTCGTAGTGCCCGTCCGTATGCAGAATGCCGATGTCGGGGTGCTTGACACCATTAAAGAAGGTGGTTTTGACCATCGTGTAGTGGATCATGTCGTCAAAGACCACCCGGTCCCCCACCTTCAACTCGTGGGGGAAGACGTACTCGCCCACCACGTCACCCGCGAGGCAGGTGGTGCCGCCGATCAGGTAGGCGTGTCCGGCAGGCGCGTCCACCGCTTCCCGGTGATCGTGCTCGGGGGGATCGCCCGCGCCCAGGATGCGGGGACGGTAGGGCATCTCCAGCACGTCGGGCATGTGGGCGCTGACCGACACGTCGAGCAGCACGGCGTCCTTGACGTTGTGCACCACGTCGAGCACGCTGCTCACCAGCCATCCGGTCTGCCAGCCGAACGCGCTGCCAGGCTCCAGGATCACGTGAACGCCCCACTTTTCGCGGAAGGCACGGACGACCCGGATCAGACGGGGAATATCGTAGCCCTCGCGCGTCATCAGGTGCCCGCCGCCGAAGTTGACCCACCGCATCTGAGGCAAAAACTCCCCAAAGTTACGCTCGATCACTTCCAGCGTGCGCTCCAGCGTATCGGAGTCCTTTTCACAGAGGCTGTGGAAATGCAGGCCGTCCACGCCGTCAAGCAGATCCGTCCGGAACTCGCGCCGGGTCACGCCGAGGCGGGAAAAGGGACCAGCCGGGTTGTACAGGTCCGTCTCCACCTCGGCGTACTCGGGATTGATGCGCAGGCCGACGTGGAGCGTTCTGCCCGCCGCACGCGCCGCCTCCACCTGGGGTTTAAAGCGCTCCCACTGCGAGAAGGAATTGAAGACGAGGTGATCGGCCAGCTCCAGAATCCGGGGAAAGTCCTCGTCGCTGTAGGCGGGGGCGTAGACGTGGACCTCCCCCTGCATCTCCTCGCGGGCGAGAATGGCCTCGTTCAGGCTGCTGGCCGTTGCCCCGGTGATGCCGTACTCGCGCAGGAGGGGGAAGGTGCTCCACATGGAGTAACCCTTGAAGGCGACGATGATCTGCGCCCCACTTTCACGCTGAACGCGTGAGATGAGCGCCAGATTGCGGCGCAGGCGGGACTCGTCGAGCACGAAGGCCGGGCTGGGAATGGCCGCCCAGTCCACCGACTCGGTGGGGGTCACGGCGGGGAGTTGGAAGTCGGAGACGGTCATGGAGCACAGGGTAACGCGCCTTCCCCGGGCGAACCGTCAGCGGGGAGGCAAGGTCAGGGCAGCGCTGAGGGCGGGCGGCGTGTTGGGCAAGACCGTGTTCGGGCGGTAGCCGTGGTCCTGATGGGTGCAGGCGCGCAGCACCCCCAGCACGAGGCTCAGGCCCAGCCACCAAGACCAGCGGGAGCCGCCGGACAAGGGCTTGGAGACGGCCTGCCCGGACGTGACCTGCCGCTCGGGCTCTGCCCTCGCAGAAGACAGGCTTAGTCGCCGGGCCGTCTTTTCCTGCCAGTCGCGCTCCTGCGCGGCGGCGAGGGCCTTCTGGGCCGGGGCGTGGTCCTCGGCAGCGGCCCGCTCCAGCAGGTGCTTGGCATAGTTGAGGCTGTCTTGCAGGGGCGGGGTGTCCACCGGGCGCAGCACGCCGTCGTCACCGACTTCCACCAGTCCAGCGCGCAGGCGCTGGGCCAGCACGTAGCGGGCGGCGTTGTTGCCCGCGTCGGCGGCGCGCAGCAGGTAGCGGTAGCGGTCCCGCTCGCTCAGCTCGAATTGCGCGCGGTAGGCGTCGAAGTCGCTGTAGACCTCCCAGCTCATGTCCTCGCTGCCCAGTTGGGCGGCCTTGTACACGTCCTCACGCTCCTGGGCGGAGGTCCCCGAAGCACCGTGGCGAGACGCGCCCTCAGACTTGCGCCCCAGCTCCACGAGCAGCTCTGCCGCCTCGCAGTTGCCCTCATCGCGCGCCGCCCGCAGGAAGGCGGTGGGATCGGGGACCCGGCCTTTGCGGATATACAGCTTGAGCCGCCCCAGGGTGATCGCCGCGTCCGGGTCCCCGCGCTCCGCCTCGCGCACGAGCAGGGCGGTGATGCGGGGCAGGAAGGACTCCAGCCAGTCGCGGTTGACGTACAGCGCCCAGGCGACGTTGCCCTCCAGGGCATTGCCAGGTTCATTCTCGGCGGCGCGTAGCAGGCGTTCGAGGGCGGCCTGACGCTCGAGCACCGGGGCCTTGGCGTTCGTCAGCGCCACGAACAGGCTGCCCGCCTGGAGCTCGCGCAAGTCGGCGGCGAGGCGGGCGCGTTCCACAGCCCCCGCCGGGTCCTGGGCAAAAGCCATGAAGTGGTGCGCCACCAGGGCGTGAAACTCAGCCCATAGCCGCTGCATCTCCGCCGCCCCCAGCAGCCCGGCCTCCTGCTGCTGCCGCACAAAGGTCAGCATCTGTTCTTCGCTGCCGCCCCACTCGGTCCGCAGGTACGCCAGCATGGTCTGGCGTACCTCGAAGCTGTGCGGATTGTCGGCCAGGGGCCGGGTGAACCAGTCGGGATAACGCCCCGCCTGCACGTCTTGGAGGCTCATTTCGCAGCCCTGGGTCAGGTGAACCTGGGCCACCACGAGCCAGGCGGTGAGGGGATGGTCCGTCATCGTGGTGGCGTGCCGGGCGCACCCTTCCGCCTGTTCCAGAAAGTGACGCATCCCCCGCCTGCCCCGGTCACTGACGAGGTTGAAGGTGGTGTGTCCCCGAAAAGCCCACGCCCGTGACAGGCACCACTTCGCCAGCGCCACATGCGCCGCGTAGGAGCCGGGGCAGGCCTCCACCCATTCGCCACACTTCTCACCCAGCGCGGGGTCCGGCCGCTCGAAGGGCGCGAAGGCGTCGCGCAGGTCCCGCTCACTCCGCTCGCCCCGCTCGAAGGCGACCTGTACGTCCGAGAGCTCACGGTCGAGCGCTGCGTACTGCTCGGCGCGCAACAGCTGGAGGGAGGAAGAAACGTTCATGCCTTCTTAAGGATAGAGCGAAGCGCGACATCAGAAAGCGGCAGATCTACCCCGTTGAGCATGAGTCTCACATGAACCGCAGCGCGTCCGCTGAGGACTGGCCCTCCCCCTCCAGCAGCACGGGCACCACCGTGCTCGTGCTGATCTGCGCGGCGTAACGCACGTCGTCACCCAGGCCCAAATTCAGCAGGGTCTGCCCGTGGGTGGCGCTGCTCAAGGTTTCCAGCGGGCTGTCGGCACTGCGGCGGACGGTGAGGGCCATGCGGGTGCCGTCATCGATGGTAAAGGTGCCCATCGCCAGCAGGTACTCGGCCAGCACCCCGGCGGCGTACACGTCCTCCAGCCCAGCGCGGCCATCGGTGCCCGCACAGACGATGGCGATTTCTTCGGTCGCCATTGCCCGGGCACGGCGGGCGGCGGCGTGGGCGTTGGTCAGCGCGGCGAGCAAGACGTGTTTGCCCGTCGCAGCGCCGGTATGGGCCGCGCCCGTGCCGTTCGTCGTGTTCATCACCACCGTTTTGCCCGTGAAGTTCTGCGCCGCCGCTTCCACCGGGCTGTTGCCGAAGTCGAAGCCGGGAATGGGCAGCCCACCGCGCTCGCCACCCAGCACCACCCCCTCACCGCGCAGGACAAAGGCCGCTTCCGGGGTGGCCGTCAGCAAGAGGGCATCTGCGCCGCGCTCCAGATAGGTGACGGCGGTGGTGGTGGCCCGCAGCACGTCCACCACGATCACCACGTCCGAATACTGGCCGTGGGGAAGCAGGTCCACCCGCAGTCTCAAGCGAGGGCCTCCCGAAGCCGTGTCAGTCCCGCCGCCGCGCCGTCCTTGCCAAAGACGCTGCTCCCGGCCACCAGCACCGTCGCCCCGGCGTCCGCGAGCAGCCGGGCATTGCTGGGCGTCACGCCGCCGTCCACCTCCAACTCGGCGTCACTGCCGAGTTCGTCCAGCCAGGCACGCAGGGTGCGGATGCGCTCCACGCTCTGCGCAATGAACTTCTGCCCACCGAAGCCTGGATTCACGCTCATGACGAGCACGAGGTCCACATCGGCCAGTACTGGGCGCAGCGTTTCCAGCGACGTACCGGGGTTGAGGGTCACACCCGCCCGTCTGCCCAGTTCGCGGACCATCCCCACGGCGCGGTGGACGTGCGGCGTGGCCTCCACATGCACCGTGATGCCGTCCGCGCCCGCTTCCACGAAGTCGCGGATATAGCGCTCGGGCCGCTCAATCATCAGGTGAACGTCCATATACAGGCTGGAAACGCGCCGCGCCGCCGCCAGTACGGGCATGCCAAAGGAAATGTTGGGAACGAACATCCCGTCCATCACGTCCACATGGGCGTATTCCGCGCTTGAGATGGCCTGCAGCTCCTCACCCAGCCGCGTGAAATCGGAGGCGAGGAGGCTGGGGGCGAGCTTGACCTGCCGCCTACCAGGAGCCGGAGGGCCAGAAGGAGAAGAACCCACTGAATTGGAGGTCACGCCCCCTATTCTAACCTTCCTCATCTGGCAGAGATCTGACCGTCCCCTTCCTAACGCCCGTTTGGTTGCCACGTGGCATCATGCAAGGCACGGAGGAACCATGACCCGACCTGACCTGTCCGCGTGGAAGGCGCTGGCGCAAAAGGACCTGCGCGGCGCAGACCCCGAAGCGCTCAACCGCACGACGCCCGAGGGCCTGACCCTCAAGGCGCTGTATACGTCCGCCGATCTGGAAGGCGTCAGGGCCGACACCCTGCCCGGCCTGCCGCCCTTTACCCGGGGACCGCGCGCCACCATGTACGCGGCCCGGCCCTGGACGATCCGCCAGTACGCCGGCTTTTCCACCGCTGAGGAATCGAACGCCTTCTACCGCCGCAACCTCGCCGCCGGACAAAAGGGCCTCAGCGTGGCCTTTGACCTCGCCACCCACCGGGGCTACGACTCGGACCACTCCAGGGTGGTGGGCGACGTGGGCAAGGCGGGCGTGGCGATCGACAGCGTCGAGGACATGAAAATCCTGTTCGACGGCATCCCACTGGGTGAAATGTCGGTCAGCATGACCATGAACGGCGCGGTGTTGCCGGTGCTGGCCGCCTTTATCGTGGCGGGCGAGGAACAGGGCGTGCCCCGCGCACAGCTGTCTGGCACCATCCAGAACGACATTCTCAAAGAATTCATGGTGCGCAACACCTACATCTATCCGCCCACGCCGAGCATGCGGATCGTGGCCGACATCATCGCGTACACGGCGCGTGAGATGCCGCGCTTCAATTCCATCTCCATCTCCGGCTACCACCTTCAGGAAGCGGGGGCAAACGCCGCGTTGGAACTGGCCTACACGCTGGCAGACGGCCTGGAGTATGTGCGAGCGGCCCTCGCCTCAGGTTTGGGTGTGGACGAGTTCGCGCCCCGGCTGTCGTTCTTCTTCGCCATCGGCATGAACTTCTACACCGAAGTCGCCAAACTCCGCGCCGCCCGGCTGCTGTGGGACGAGATCATGGCGCAGTTCAACCCCCAAAACCCCATGAGCCGTGCCCTGCGAACCCACTGTCAGACCTCAGGCTGGAGCCTGACCGAGCAGGACCCCTACAACAACGTGGTGCGTACGGCCATTGAGGCGATGGCGGCCGTATTCGGAGGCACCCAGAGCCTGCACACCAACGCTTTCGACGAGGCCATTGGCCTGCCCACCGACTTCTCGGCGCGAATTGCCCGCAACACCCAGCTGGTGATCCAGGAGGAAACGGGCATCCCGCACGTCGTGGACCCCTGGGGCGGCTCATACCTGATGGAGCGGCTGACGCACGACCTGGCCGAAAAGGCGCGGGAGCTCATGCGCGAGGTGGAGGGCTTGGGCGGCATGGCGAAGGCCATCGAGAGTGGCGTCCCCAAACTGCGCATTGAGGAGTCGGCAGCCCGCAAACAGGCCCGCATCGACCGGGGCGAGGACGTCATCGTGGGCGTGAACAAGTACCGCCCCACCGCAGAAACGCATGTGGACGTGCTGGACATCGACAACGCCGTGGTGCGTGGGTCGCAGATTGCCCGGCTGAACCGGGTGAAGGCGGAGCGTGACGCGGGCGCCGTGGAAGCCGCAATGCAGGCGCTCGAAGAAGCTGCCCGCACCGGCAAGGGCAACCTGCTGGCCCTGAGCGTGGACGCCATCCGCGCCCGCGCCACGGTGGGTGAGGTCAGCGACGCCCTGGAACGGGTGTGGGGCCGCCACCAGGCCGAGGTCCGCACCCTGTCCGGGGTGTATGCCCAGGGCTACGAGGGCGACGAGGGCTTCGCGGCGCTTCAAAGCGAGATCGAAGCCTTTGCCGAGGTCGAGGGCCGCCGCCCGCGCATCCTGGTGGTGAAGATGGGGCAAGACGGCCATGACCGGGGCGCGAAGGTCATCGCCACAGGCTTTGCGGACCTCGGCTTTGACGTGGACGTGGGTCCGCTGTTCCAGACCCCCGGGGAAGCCGCTCGGCAGGCGGTGGAGAACGATGTTCACGTGATTGGCGTGAGCAGCCAGGCCGCCGGCCACAAGACGCTGATTCCTCAGCTTGTGGAGGCTTTGAAGGCCGAGGGCGCAGGCGACATTCTGGTGGTGGCGGGCGGCGTGATTCCGCAGCAGGACTACGCAGCGCTGCGGGCAGCGGGCGTGGCGGGGATCTTCGGGCCGGGAACTCCGATTCTGCACTCAGCGCGGGAGGTGCTGGGGCTGTTGCAGACGCGAGCGGGCCTGCCTTGATGCACAGGGGCGGCCCGTCCGCCGTTGTCCCGGTCAGGTCAGGCATGCAGGATACAGCCGGTCAACGTACCGCAGGGGCGCGCGCCGTAGGGCCAAAAGGCAGCCCCTTGGGCTCGGCCGCCGTGTGGGGTGCCTTTTCGGGCATGGGCGCTATGGCAGCCCGGCCCACCCCTTGGCAATCGGCCACGGCCGCACGCTCCAAACCGTGCGGTCAGGCTCCCCTCCTCTCTTTTGGCGCTTTCGGTGCTGTAGGGCAGCGGCGCGATCAGCGCAAACGCCTCCGAGGGGTCAGTTTTTCACGTTCTCTCATCATAAACGCCTACGAGGATGTGACGCTTCCCTGTGACGGTTTGGGAAGGCGGCAGACCGCCGTGTGGAACCGCCCCCGTGACAGGAGTCGGCCCGGGACCAGGTGGCATATGGGCCCTCAGGAAGAGACACCCGCCGTGCGGGAAAAAGGCTGGAAAGTCGGCCCTTCCCCTGAACGTCCGCCCTCGACCCTCACCGTTCCCCTGCTGCCCGCGTTGACCTTTCGCCCTTCCTTCTCCAACCACCCCAAGCGCAATTGCGCCCCCACCCGATGGCCCATCCCCTGACTGCTCCCCTTCTGTCCGGCCAGCGCCGCGCCCTCGCCCGCGCCATCACCCTCACCGAGTCCACCCGGACCGAGCACGAAGCGCAGGCGCAACAACTGCTCACGGACGTGCTTCCCCACGCTGGGAAGTCCATCCGGGTGGGCCTGACGGGCGTGCCCGGCGTGGGCAAAAGCACACTGATCGAGGCCCTGGGCCTGCACCTCGCCGACGCTGGGCACCGGGTGGCCGTGCTGGCGGTGGACCCCAGCAGCGCACGCACGGGCGGCAGCATCATGGGCGACAAGACGCGGATGCCCCGGCTAACGGTCCACCCACACGCCTTCATCCGTCCCAGCCCCAGTGGCGGCGCCTTGGGCGGCGTGGCCCGGCGCACGCGCGAGGCAATGACCATGTGCGAGGCGGCGGGCTACGACGTGGTGTTGGTGGAAACTGTGGGCGTGGGCCAATCAGAAACCCAGGTGGCCGCCATGACGGACCTCTTCGTGCTGCTGACCCTGCCCAACGCGGGCGACGAGCTTCAGGGCATCAAGCGCGGCATCATGGAACTGGCGGACCTGTGCGTGGTGAACAAAGCCGACGCGGACTCCAAAGCGGCGACGCGGGCGCAGACCGAACTGACAGCGGCGCTCAGGCTCCTTACCCCCCACGACGCGCCGTGGCGGCCCCGCGCCCTGCAAGCCTCCGCACTGACGGGCAAGGGTATTCCCGAATTGTGGACAGCGGTGGAGGCGTACCGGAAAGCCGTGGATGTGCGTCAGAAACGTCAGGGACAGACGGCCCTGTGGTTCGACGAATTGCTGCGAGAGGCGGCCTGGCGCGTGTTTCAAGCGGGGACGGATTCCGAAAGGTTGCGGCGCCTCCGCGCCGAGGTCCTGGGCGGAGCCCTTACCCCCGTTCAGGCTGTGCACCGCCTCCTCTCCCCCACGGAGCGAAAAGAGCCGCTCCCGTAGGAACGGCCCTTCATTTTGCCAGGGGCTGAAAGCTGACGGCTTAGCGAATGCTGCCGTTCAGCCCATTCGGGTAAAACCCGCCCTTGTGCGCTCCGGGCGCGAGGTACACGATGTTCAGCACCTCGCGGGTAGAGCGGGCGTAGGCCACGCCGTTTGTATCGGCGGGAGCAATCACGGCATTGCCCTTGGCATCGGTCAGGCCCTGGTCCTTGCCGCCGCCCACCTTGCCGCGCAGGTTGCTGATGGCCTGCACGACCTGACCCACATACAGGCCCGCTGCCGCGCTGACCTGCCGCTGCTGGAACAGCATGGAGCGGATCGCGCCGCCGTGGTACGCCTCCACAGCCAGGATACCCGCCGCCGCCTGCAGGAAGGCGGGGTTGGTCAGCAGGGTGGCCGCACCGTTGTACGCGGTGACGCCCACGTCCTCAAAGATAAACGCGCCGTGCAGGAAAAACAGATCGTTCGCGTAGGGGTTAAAGCCCTTGATGGCACCGCCGCTCGCCGCCTGACCCGCCGCGTCGAACGCTTTGGAGAGGTCCAGCGAGGGCCGGGGCGCGGCCGCCTTGCCCAGCGCGCCGTACAGGAACTTGACGTGCGCCAGCTCGTCCTCGGCGATGTCCTGCGCCAGTGCCTGCACGTTGCTGTCCTTAAAGGACATGCCGCGCGTACGGTCCAGGCTGGCGGGCAGGCTGATCTCGGCCCCACCACCGATGGCGCGCAGCTCACTGATGCGGCCCACAGCAGCCAGGTAGAACGCCGCCTCCAGGTATTCGAGGTTCAGCGCGAAGTTCAGCACGTCCGCGTCGATGTTCTTGGCGGGCGCCGCCAGCGCTTCCGGGGCCAGGCCGAAGGCAGCCACGCCCAGGCCGATCTTGCCCAGCGTGCCCAGGGCCGCGCGGCGGCTCGTGCCCTGCGTGTTTGCCGTGGGGGCACCAGTGGTGTCGGTGGTCTGCGGGGCGAGTGTGGTCTGGTCCTGGTTCATAGATACCTCCGTTAAGGCCCGCGCCGGAACGTCGGGCAGCTTCACCGGGATATATGCAGCCGGGCTCGGGAGTGGATCACTTTGCAAGGAATCACACAAAGGGGCGTTCTCTGGCTCCTGCTCCTCCGGACGATGTGGGCTTCCGGCCGCCGCAACGAAGGTCGGGGCCGAAGAACTTCATGGACGCCTGCGTGTACAGGCCGTCCTTGAGCACGTTCGCCAGCGCCGGGTTTCGTGCGGGGCGCAGAGCACGGCCGCCCTGTTGCACAGCAGTTGCCGCTCCGGGGGCTCCAAGGGTCAGGCCCGCCTTGCTGTAGGTCTTGGTGGCCCTGAGGAACGTCAGCCTGTCCACCAGTACGGCGTCCACCTCGCCCGGAGCCACAGCCTTGATGGCGTCGCCGAAGATGCGGTAGACCTGCAGCTGCTTCCTGAAGGGCAGCTTCTTCAAGAAGCCCCGGTTGATGCTGCCCGCCGCCACAGGCGTGGAGCGAAGTCCACGGCCTTGAGGCGGGTGGAGGTCATGGCGCGCGCGGCGGTCACCCCGCCGTGCTCGTTCTTGTCGAAGTCGGTCAGCAACGCGCCGAAGTTGTGCTTGACCCACCGCGGCCTGGGCCCCCTCTGCTTGGCGAGCAGGTTGCCGAGCGCCACCCCGAACCCCGACAATTTCCATCTTCCTCGGAGTTGTACGGCTGATCATCGGCGCTCGTCGCCAGGCGCAGCGCTCCAGTAGAGCGCCGCATTTCCGCCCGCGTCCGGGCCGCGGACAGGACGACAGACAGCGGCAGCGCGGAAAGCAGGAGGCGCGTTCCTTCCTTTCTCCTTGAGGCGCAGGAGGATGGGGCGAAGCGAACGGGCTGCGAAGACCGGTGAAGAACTTTCAAAAGGAAGGTCCGCACGGAGGAGTCACGGCCGAAGCCGGAGCGTTCCCGCTTCCCCGCGGCTGAGCATCCGGCTCAAAATCACGTGGTGGTCCTCATGAAAGCGGCGAGGCCGGGCCAGCGCAAGCGCGAGGGGCACGGGCCGCGCGGCGTGTCCGGCAGGGACAGATTCCCAGTAAACGTGTGCCGTGGTGGGCACAATCAGGGCGCGGGCGGGGTGGGTGAAGCGGGCCGCTTCCCCGCCAGGTGGCGTTCGCCCCAGGGGAAGCACCCGCCCGGGCAATTCCCACAACCCCTGCCCCACAGGACCAGTGCGGGTGTGCAGCCAGACCTGCCCGCCCTCGGTGCGGAGCCAGCGTTCCTCGTGGAGGTGTGCGCCTGGAGGCAGCAGGGCGCGGGCCGCCTGCACCGCCTTCCACTCGGCCTGAAGGCGGACGAAGGCTGGGGTCCCGGCGAACTGGGCCAGGAACGTTCGCACCGCTCCCGGCATCGCTCTGGGCAGAGGCTGGCCAGTCAGCCACACCGCGCGCAGATCGGTGGCGTTCAGCCCCGGCACCTCGGGCGCGCCCAGCCGTTCCCAGCCGGGAAACCAGCGCAGGTAGGCGCTGCTGGCGTCCTTCTCGAAGCCCACCAGGGCAACCCGCGCACCAGGGCCAAACACCTCTCCCGCCTGGGCACGCACATCGGCTGCCCAGGCGTCAGCATCGAAACGGTCCGGCAGGGGGCGGAACACGACGCGGCCCGGTGAGCCCCCCACTTCCCGCAAGGCTGCCCGGAACATCTGCGCCCGCTCCTGCGCGCTGAACGGGTTGCGGACAGAGCGGGCCGCATTCGCGCTTCCCAGTAGCACGAGTACCCGCCTGGCGCGTTGCAGGGCGTGCAGGACCGTTCCGACATGCGCTGCGTGCGGAGGCTGAAAGCGGCCCACATAGACGGCGGCAGGCAGATCGGTCATGCCTTCGTGTGCGCCCGCAGCCCTTCTGCCACCTGCTCCCGCAGCGCCGCCACGTCGTCGCCCAGCCCAACCCGGTACAGGTGCGGATTGAGGGGGCGGCGCGTGCCCGCCGGAAGCCGGGCCAGCTCCGCACGGGCGCGGAGCTGCACGGTGGGCAGGGCTTCGCCAGGGACCGTCCGTTTGCCACCTTCCATCACCAGCGCGTGCGCCTCATGCCACGTCAGGCCTTCAGAGAGGCGAGAAAAGCGCAGCGGGTTGGTGGGATCGCTCACCCGGTCCCCCGCTCGCGGCACGTCTCCGAGGGTCAGGGCGTCCAGAGCGTATAGACCCTCGTCGTCCGTGCCCCGCCACACCCGCTTCTCGCCGGGCAGGCTGGACTTGCCGGGCTCACCGGTCAGTTTCATGCGGGGCACGCCGCCCAGCGAGGCCAGCTTGAACACGCCGCCCAGCGCTCCGCCGCCCTCACCACCCGCCGTGACGAGCTGCGTGCCCACGCCGTAGGTGTCCACCCGGCCGCCCTCCGCGATCACGGAGGCGATTACGGATTCCGAGAGGTCGTTGCTGGCAACGATCTTCACGTCTCGGAAATCCGCCTCGTCGAAGGCCGAGCGGATGCGGCAAGACAGGTACGCGAGGTCTCCGCTGTCCAGCCGCACGCCGCGCAATTCATGGCCGCGCTCGCGCAGTTCGCGGGCAACGGTCAGGGCGTTGGGCAGCCCGCTTCTCAGCGTGTCAACGGTGTCCAGCAGCAATGTGGTGGAGTCGGGGTACAACTCGGCGTAGGCGCGAAAGGCGGTCAATTCGTCCGGGAAACTCTCCACCCAGGCGTGGGCATGGGTGCCCACAGCAGGCAGGCCAAAGCGGCGGGCGGCCTCCACATCGCTCGTGCCCACAGCCCCACCCACAAAAGCGGCCCGCGCGGCGCTGAGGGCTCCGTCCGGCCCCTGCGCCCGGCGTGCGCCGAATTCGATCACCTGTCCGCCGTGGGGGCTGGCCTCGGCGGCCAACACGCAGCGGGCGGCCTTCGTCGCCACCAGCGTCTGAAAGTTCAGCGTGTTCAGCAGCGCCGTCTCCACCAGCTGCGCTTCCCAGAGCGGCCCCCGCACGGTCAACAGCGGCTCGTGGGGAAACACGGCGCTGCCTTCCGGGAAGGCAGTGACGCGGGCAGAGAACTTCCAGCCGCGCAGCGCGTCCAGAAAGGCGGGCTGAAAGAGGCCCAGCGTATCCAGGTAGCTTAGATCGGCGTCACCGAAGTGCAGCGTTTCGAGCATCTCCAGCGCTGGACCCAGCCCGGCCCATACCGCAAAGCCGCCCCGGTAAGGCAGCTTGCGGAAGTACAGGTCGAACACGGCTTCTTGCGTGTGCAGGCCGTGTTTCCAGTAACCCTGCATCATGGTGAGCTGGTAGAGGTCCGTAAAAAGGGGCGAGCTCATGCGCCATTCTCCGGCAGCAGGGTGTCGGGGAGTTTTTGCCCGCGCGTCTCCACGCCGATCAGCCAGCCGCACACCGCTGCCACCGCGAAGCAGGCGGAAAAGAGGGTGAGCGCCACCCCGAGTCGTCCGGTCAGCAACATCGCGCCCACGCTGGGCGACAGCACGGAAGCGAGGCGGGCCATGCTGGACACGAAGCCCATGCCCGTGGTGCGTACCGGCGTGGGAAACAGTTCCGGCGTGTAGGCGTACAGCGCTCCCCACGCCCCCAGCAGCGCGAAGGACAGCAGCGCCGACGTGGCGAGCACGGCGTTCGGGGTCCCCGCCAGCAAAAACAGGTACGCCCCCAGCGCCGAGACGGCAAGGTAACCGACGAGGGTGGCGCGGCGGCCCACCTGCTCGACGAGGTAGGCAGCCAGCACATAGCCTGGAATCTGCGCCAGCGCCAGCAGCAGCGACGTGCGGTACACCGCGCCCAGCTCCAACCCCTGCGCCCGCAGGTACGAGGGCAGCCACGAGAAGAGGCCGTAATACCCCAGGCTCAGCCCAAACCAGATCAGCGCGAGCAGCACGGTGCGGCGGGCCAGTACGCCCCCAAACAGCGTGGCGGGCGTGATCCGCGGCGCAGGTGGCGGGGCGAGCAGGGGCACGTCCGGCAACGTGGTCCCGTTGGCCCGCGCCACCCGCGACAGGGCCTCCCGTGCCGCGGCTTCCCGCCCCCGCGCCAGCAGCGAGCGGGGCGAGTCCGGAATGCCCAACCGGGCCACCAGGCCCACCACACCGGGCAGAGCGGCCAGACCCAGCAGCCAGCGCCAGGCCTGCCCGGGTTCAAAGTACGTGCTCAGGCCCCAGGCGAGCGCCGCCACCGCCACGGTTCCCAGCGCCCAGAAACTTTCCAGGTACACCAGGAACCGCCCCCGCCACGCCGTCGGCACAAACTCGGCCATCATCGCGTAGTCCACGGGCAACGTGCCCCCGATGGCAAAGCCGGTCAGGAAGCGGGCCAGTGCCAGCCAGGTCACCCCCGGCGCGGCGGCCCCCAGCAGCCCGAACACCACCCCCAGCGCCACGGTGGCCAGGAACACCGTCCGCCGCCCGATGCGGTCCGCCAGCCAGCCCCAGAACATCGCCCCCACCAGCATTCCGGCAAAGGTGGCGCTCAGCAGCAAGGTGGCCGTGGCCGAACCGCGCGCCAGCCCGAACGCCGCGCTGATGCCAGGGAGCGCGAAACCCATCAGCAGCACCTCCATCGCGTCGGCGGCCCAGGTCAGGCCGCAGATGGCCAGCAGCCGCCACTGAAAAGGCCCGAGGCCCAGGCGGTCCACGGCATCATCTACAGCCAGTGCTTTTTCAGGTGGAGCGGAGGCGGTCATCCTCCGAAGGTAGGGCGCGGCTCAATTGGGAGACGTAGGAAGGCACTGGGAAAGCCTTGAGCTTTGGGGTCAGGGAAGGCGTTCATCTCCGCCTCAATCCATGGAACAGGGTGACGCCCCCTGTCCTGCATCTCCTCCACGTCCCGCCCCCAACCGCAACGCCGCAGGGCCCCAATTGTGGTTACGAACGGCGCGAACGCCGAAAACCCATCATCCGGGTTTCCCCCGGGATACCAGCCCACACCGAGAACCAGTTGGGTACGGAACCCGATGTGAAGCGGGCCTTGTTTCGCAGAGAACGCGTTTCCGGGCAGGAGAACGTCTGGGGCGATGTCAGTCACCTTGCCCTCCCCTATTCACACTTCAGTCGCGCCCAACGTGACGCGTCCCATTCGCACAGTCCGCTCTCAAGCGTGAACAGAACGGCACCTTCCGGCCAAAACGCCCCGTGGGATACTTGGCCCATGTCTTCCACCCGTGACCTGATCCGGCAAGAGCTGAACGTCCTCGCCGACATTGACCCGGCGGAGGAGATCAAGCGCCGAGTGGCCTTTCTGGCCGATTACCTGCGCTCCACGCCCGCACGCGGCTTCGTGCTGGGGATCAGCGGCGGGCAGGACAGCACGCTGACCGGGCGGCTATGTCAGCTCGCCGCTGAGCGGGTGCGGGAAGCGGGGGGCGACGCCACCTTCCTCGCCGTGCGTCTGCCCTACGGGGTGCAGGCCGACGAGGCCGACGCACAGCTGGCCCTGGCCTTTATCCACCCGGACCGGCACGTCACCGTCAACATCAAGGGAGCGGCGGACGCGAGCGCGGCAGCGGCGGCCGAAGCCCTGGGAGAGGAGATGCGCGATTTCGTGCGCGGCAACATCAAGGCCCGCGAGCGCATGATCGCCCAGTACGCCCTCGCCGGACAGGCAAACCTGCTGGTGGTGGGAACGGACCATGCGGCGGAGGCCGTGACAGGCTTTTTCACCAAACACGGCGACGGCGGCGTGGACCTGACGCCCCTGACCGGCCTGACCAAACGCCAGGGCGCACAGCTGTTGCAGCACCTCGGCGCACCGGAGTCCACCTGGCGCAAAGTTCCCACAGCGGACCTCGAAGACAACCGCCCCGGCCTTCCCGACGAGGTGGCTCTGGGCCTGACCTACGCCGAGATCGACGATTACCTCGAAGGGCGCGAGGTGGCTCCGGAAGTGGCGAAAAAGTTGGAAACCGCCTACCGCAACACCCGGCACAAGCGGGCGTTGCCGGTCACGCCGTTTGATGACTGGTGGACGGTGGACAGCGGGCAATAGGAGCGGAGCGCGGGTGAAAACGTATCCCGCCTCTGCTCACCCCTCGTTGTGCGCCGCCTCCGCTGCCCGCTTGATGGGGTTGTTCTGCGTCACCGGCGTTTCGACGTTCGCGCCCCGCACGCCCTCATTGCTCGGCGTGGGACCGGGCAGCAACCGGTTGGTCAGCGCCATCACGTCGGCCACCAGTTGGGGCGCGAGGGCCTGGGCGTAGCGCAGCAGCAGGGCCGGGCCGCCGATCATCGCCTCGGCGTCGCCGCGTACGAGGACGTCCACAATGCGCCGCGCCGCTGTGGCCGCGTCCAGCGACACCACGGGCACGTTGTCCACCGTGGCGAACAGGGCGTATTCCCGCTCCTGGCGGCCCTTGACCTCAGCGTGTCGGGCGCTGCCCGTCTGCATCAGCGAGGGGCAGACGGTGGTGACGCCGACGCCGTCGCGGGCGAGTTCGGCGCGGAGGGCCTGACCCAGCCCGGTGACGGCAAATTTGCTCATGGAATACGGCCCCAGGTGCGGCACCGCCACCTTGCCCCCCACCGACGCCACGATAAGAACCCGGCCCCGCGCGGCACGCAGCAGCGGCAGGGCGGCGCGCGTGAGGCACAGGGGCGCGAAGGCGTTCACCTCCATGACCTCGCGGAAATTGGCTTCGGTCATGTTTTCCAGCGGTCCCACCTGAATGAGCCCCGCGTTGTTGACCACCACGTCCAGCCCGCCGTGCGCCCGCGCCGTCTCCTCCACCGCGCGCTCCAGATCGGCGGCGACGGTAATGTCTCCCACCACCGTGTGGACGGCCGCCCCGCTGGCCCGCAATTCCTGGGCAGCCCGTTCCAGGGCGTCGCCGGTGCGGGCCATCAGGGTCACCTTCGCACCCCTGGCCGTGAATTCCCGCGCCAGGGCCAGCCCCAGCCCGCGCGAGCCACCCGTGATGAGCACGCTCTTGCCCCCCAGGGGATACGGAGCACTCAGGAGGCGGCGGGCGGAAAGGGCTCCGATTCCGGCGGCGAGGAGGAGTCGCTTGGGCAGTCGCATCTTCACAGCTTAAAAGCCCCTTCCAGCCCAGGGCTTAGAGTAAAGGCATGGACAACGCTGGCCCCACGCTGTTTGAACGCATCATCGCCCGGGAAATTCCCGCAGCCGTGGTGTACGAGGACGACCGCTTCATCGCCATACGCGACATCGCGCCCAAGGCCCCCATTCACCTGCTCGTGATTCCCAAGAAGGTAACGGCCCGCGTGGATGAGATCGAAGACGCGGAGGAGATGGGGCAGCTGTGGCTGACGGCGGTGAAGGTGGCCCGGCAGCACGCAGCCGACTACCGCCTGGCGGTGAACTGCGGCCCCGGCGGCGGGCAGGTGGTATTTCACACCCACATTCACGTCCTCGCGGGCTGGGAAAATGGGCCGGACAGCGACACGTGATGCCGGCTCAAACCTTCGGCGCCGTCCTGTTTGATCTCGACGGTGTGCTGGTGGACAGCGAACTCCTGGCAAACGGCGTATGGGTGGCGCTGCTCGACGAGCACGGGCTGACCATCGAACAGGGCGCCTTTATGGCCCGCGCCGTGGGCAGCACGCACCGCGCCCTGTTCAACTGGTTACGGGAGGAATACAGCTGGGAGAAACCGGAAGGCTTTCTGCCCGAACTCGACGCGCGACTGGCCCAGGCCTTTCGGGCCACCCCCACCATCGAGGGCGCGCGGGAGACGCTGGAGGCGCTGCGCCGAGCGGACCGTCCCTTCGCGGTGGCGAGCAACAGCCTACGGTCCCGGCTGCACCTGAAGCTGGAGGCGTCGGGACTGGCGGCCCTGGTGGGCGAGCACGCCTACGATCCTGCCCACGTCGGCGGACGCGGCAAGCCCCTGCCGGACCTCTACGAACATGCGGCGCGGGCGCTCGGCGTCTCCCCCACCCGCTGCCTGGTGGTAGAGGACAGCGCAGCCGGAGTCACGGCGGGCGTGGCCGCGGGCGCGACAGTCTGGGGCCTGCTGGCCGGAGGACACATCCACCCGGATACGGGTGAGGCGCTGCGGCGTGCGGGAGCGGCGCGCCTCCTCACCTCCCATGAGGAACTGCGCCGCGAACTGGGTCCGATGGGCTAATTCCAGGGGCTTGCGCGCCCCTCGACCTCAAAGTCTAGAGAGAGAGGGTATGGCCAGGTCTCCGAATTCCAGTCCACACACGCAGGCCGTCTTGCAGACCCTGCTGACCACCCACCCGCGCCCCAGCTACGGCTATGACCTGAGCAAGGCGACGGGGCTTAAGGGTGGCACCCTCTACCCCATCCTCCAGCGGCTGCACGGAAGCGGGCACCTGGGTGCCGAGTGGGAGGACTCGCCTCACCCTGGGAAGCCGCCCCGCCACATCTACACCCTGACCGAAGAAGGGCTGCGGCTGGCGCGGGAACGGAAGGGAGCAGGCCCTGACCTGCCTGAAGGGAGCGCTCCCGTGAGGCTGGAAGGCTGGCGCAAGGGGATGGAGAACGCGGCGAGCGTAGACGATGCGGGGTGGGCGCCGGAGGCGCGGTAAAGCGGGTCATGGCGGCTTTCTTTGGCCGAATACCCTGGGACTTGACCCAAGAACCCACTTGCAAAGGTGGACCGCTGAGAACCGGTGGGGCTTCGGGGTCAGCCTGACGGGCATGCTGGTCCTTTCGGGCCTGCTGCCGGTCAGGTTGGAAGCGAGACGCCCAGTGATCGCGGCGGTCTTCTCCAGCCCGTTTCACTCTGGTTGCTCGCCGCTGCCGTCTGGGTGGGGAGCGCCGCTGCAGGCATAAGGGCCGAAGCCGTGACACGGCCGAAGCTGTCACCCACTGCTGCCCAGACCCGTACCGCTGGCTTGTTGGGTCAGTCTGCGCCGAAGTGGTTCTCCTCGGCGTCTGGGCGAGCCTCGTCCACCGCGGTGAGGCGGAACCGACGGGTATGGGCCCAAAGACTGGCACGTCGCCATAGAGCATGTGTCAACGTGCGGACTTCTTTTTGACCGAGCCCGGCGAGCGAGATGCGCGTGCGGGAGAATGGCGCGCCGTGAGGGCTGCGCCTTCCACGCGCGGCGCAATTCGGACCACTGCTCTAAACAACGGGGCGCCAGCATGGACGACGAACGCTGGACCGGACGGACGGGGCTCGGCCGCCGGGCACCTGCAGTTCGCCCGAACCTGGGGCCTGACCGCACGGGTCTTTACCGGGCGTGCAGCCCTCTCGCCCGTTCTGGCCCGGCCTGATGTGGACCTTCGCCGCTGTCGGCTTGGGTCTGACTTCTTCCGCTTCGCGTCCCTCACGGTGTGCTGGACGCCGCGCCCGCCTCTCTGCCCCAGGTGGCTGGTCACGCTGGCCCCGCAATGGAAGCTCGGCGCAGGAACCCTCCTGTCCCCCGGCTTTGCTCCCCCCGTTCTCGTGGTCCTGGCGGCAAATGGAGCCGCAGTGGGGCAGTTCCTCCGTTACAGGTGGCCCCCCGGCGTACGCCCATCAGACGACGCCGTGGGAGGACGTTCCCAGGCAATCAGCGAGGCCAAATCCCTGCAGTCCGGGTGCGGGAGCCGCTACAAACGCAAACATTTGGGGAGGTTCGCGTACCCCCTCCATGCCGAGGGGGGCGAACTGCCTGTGGGGACCTCTACCCCGATGCCCTGCGGCAAAACTGCCGCCACTCCCAGGCCGACATGCAGCTGTACACCCCCACCCGCGCCACGTACTTCTACCCCGACGTGATGCTGGTCTGCAGAACACGCGGAACATCGTGAAGCGCACGGAAGGCGGCTGGCAGGCGAGCATCGCGGTGCAGGCTGGAGCGAGCTGTAGGGCCTGAGCGCCTGACCCATCCCCTACAACCCACCCACGTCCCCAACCTCAAGCCATCGGCAATTCGATCATCCCGCCCGCGTCCTCCTGCCGCCCCTCCATGCGGGCGGTAACGGCGAGCCCCGTGGGCGTCTGGGCCAGGCCACCCTCCGCCGTTTCACGTAGGGCAGCGGGCATCATGCGGCCCACAGACGCCATCGCGCCCAGCACCTCGTCAGGCGGAATAAAGGATTCGAGCTGCGCGAGGGCCAGCTGGGCCGCGCTAACAGCGTGGACGGCGTAAAAGGCGTTGCGGCTCACGCAGGGGACCTCCACGTACCCGCCCACCGGATCGCACACCAGGCCGATGGTGTTCATCAGGGCCAAGGAGGCCGCGTGAACGGCCGCACGGGGCGTGCCTCCGAGCAGTTCCACCACAGCGGCGGCAGCCATCGCGGCGCTGGAGCCGATCTCGGCCTGGCAGCCACCCGCCGCGCCGGAGATGAACATGCGCTTGCTGATCGCCTTGCCGACGCCCGCCGCCAGAATCATGGGGTCCACCAGGCGCTCGTCACTCAGCCCCAGATGGTCCGCCACGCCGATCAATGCGCCTGGAATGGTGCCCGCACTGCCCGCCGTGGGGGCGGCGACGATGCGGCCCATACGTGCGTTTTCCTCGTTGACGGCCATGGCATACGCTTGCACCCGCTTGAGGAGCGGTGCGCCCAGTATGTCCGGCGCGTCCCACAGACCCTTGGCGTTCCAGCCCACCATGCCGGTGATGCTTTTCGCGCCGCTTTGCAGTCCACGCCCGATGGAGTCGCGCATCTCGAGTATGCGGCGGGCCATCTCCGTGCGGATATCTGCGGGGTCCAGGCCCGTCTCGGCGCAGTCCTGGGCGAGCACCCAGGCGGAGGCCGGGGCAGGGGCGTTCATCAGTTCTTCCAGCGTCATGAGCGCCTCCTTCGGCACGGTGTCGGGCAATACGGGTCGGGCAGTCTGGGGAACGTCCGAATAGGCCGAGTGTAACGCTCTTTTCTTAAGCGTCTAGACAGCCTGTCCCTTTCGTTCCTCACGCTGTCCGGGGCAGGGGGACAGTTGGCGGGGCTTCCACGACTCCGCGCAAATCCGTCAAGCTGTGTGACTTGCCCCATGTAGAGCGGGGACGCGGACGGGCAGGAACCGGCGACCTTCCAGCCGCGAGGACGGCCGTGAGCAGATACAGAATCTGGGGAGCGGCCCTGCTGGGGCTGACCCTGCTGGCAGCCCGGGCGTCACCCTGGCGCAGGGGCAGCGTGACCTGGCCCGCGCTCGCCTGGGCGCCGCGCAGGGCTGGCAAGTCACGGCGACGGGCCATGCGGGCCTGAGCAGGGCGCCCGCCAGCGAGGACCTCCCCCGGGACCTGACGGCCGGGCTGCGGGTGGTTCGCCCCGGCTCCTGGGCAGGTGACGACGCGTGGCTGGGCCCCGCGCAGGCGCTGCGGGAGGCCGAATTCGGCGAGCCGCGCCTGCACCACGCCGAGTGGCGGACGCGGGTGGAGGGGTGGAACGAACTCGCGGCGGCGCTACTCCTACACGCGCGGCGAATACCCCTCCCTGACGCTGCGAATTTGGCCCGGGGCCGACAAGGACCGGGCGCAGCGTGACCTGCGCCGCATCCTGACGGCCCGGCGGATTTCGATTTCCAGAACTTCGATCAGTTTGTGGACCAGTTCAAGCAGATTACGGGCGTGCTGCAGGCGATGCCCGCCAGAATCGGCGGCCGAGAACAGCTGTCAAAAAGAGGACTTCTTTTCAACCGAGCAGGCGGAATCGGGATCATGAACATGATGCTGGTGTCCGTCACCGAGCGCACGCCGTGGCACCCTGGGGCAGTTCCTGATCGAGGCGGCGACGCTGACCGGGCTGGTGCCGCGGCGTGTGGCCCGCGCGCAGGGTGGCGAGCCTGACGCCGATTGAGGCAGTGCGGTGTGAGTAGAGGACGGGGTGCCCCGCTGGCCTCCACACCCCTTGCTTCGTAAGGCCCTCTCCCCTTGTGGGAGAGGGTCAAAAGCAGGACCCTCTGCTCCTAGAATCTGAACGCCACCGCCCCATCCGTCCCCACAGGGCCCGCAAGCGACTCCCTGAGTCACGCCGCTCCGCGCAGCGGGACGGTGGCCCAGGCAGGCAACACAACCAGTCCGGGCCGTGAACAACACCCGCATTCCAACCAAACGGGCCCCTCGCGGGGGCGCGGCGAAACGCCCCTGCCCCGGTGGGGCAGGGGGGAGAAACTGGAGCAAGACCCCTGGCCCCGTTCCCTACCCATCCATCAACTTCGGCAGCAACCGCACCCAGTTCGTATCCGGCCAGTGGTTGAAAAACGCCAACGCCGCAGCACTCAGCGGCGCGTCCAACTCGATGGCAAGCAGCGCCTGCCCCCCGCGGTTCTCCCGCGTACACGTCAGCGAAGCGATATTCACTCCATCGGCCGCGATGGTGCTGGCAATACGCGCAATCATGCCGATGGTGTCCGTATACCGCAGCAAGACCGTGGGCGCAGACCCGCTGAAGTTGACCCCCAGCCCCTGTACCTGCGTGACCAGAATGACGCCGCCGCCCGTGGAACTGCCCTGCACGGCGACGCGCACCTCGGCTCCCTCCGGTCCCTCGCCCGTAAGGTCGATATGGGCCGTGTTGGGATGCACGTCTCCCAGGTCCACATCCCGGAATTCCACCTTCAGCCCAGCCACCCCGGCTTCCTCAAAGGCGCGGGGCAGCCGAGGATCATCGGGAAAACAGCCCAGCAGTCCGGCGACGAGGGCGAGGTGGGTGCCGTGGCCCCGGCCCGTCTTGGCGAAGGAGGCATGCAGGCCGATGACCGCCCGCTGGGGCACGCCACCGAGAAGGTGGTGCGCTACCAGGCCCAGGCGGCACGCGCCCGCCGTGTGGCTGCTGCTCGGCCCAATCATCACGGGGCCGATCATGTCGAGAAGAGACATGGAAGAAGTATAGACGTGTGCCTCACCTGGCCTTCCCACTTTCCGGGACAGTCCTCAGGGCGTGAAGACCTCCTGCGTTTGAGGGGTGGAGCGGATCGGCCCCGCCCCGGTTTCGCCCGCCACGCTTGGCAGCGTACAGCAGGGGTGGCCCGTTCCACCAGAGAAACGGTCACGCGCAGGGAACCCTGCCCGGCGCGCACGCCCACCTGCTCCGCCAGATCCCGGGCCTGAAGGAGCGCCGTTCCGCGCAGCAGAACCACGAACCCCCGCTTCCAGGGGTAGGGCTGCCCAGCGCCTCGCGAGCGCTTCCAGCACCCGGGCGCCCCCCGCCGTGCCCACACGCACCGTTGATCGACTTGAATGCGTCGGTGTCCAGCAACAGCAGGTGCGGGGGGGTCCTCCAGAGCGGCCAGCGCCCCGTCCAGAACGTGCCGGTTGCCCACACCGGGAGCTTGCCGAGATGGGCCAGGCTGGGTCAGTACCCCCGTCCGCTCCAGGACCTGCAGCTGCGTCACGTCGGCGATCTGCGCGGCCAGCAGCCCCACTGCCCGCAGGGGCAGGGGGGGTCAGCAGCAGCAGCGGTTTCAGAGCCCAGCGTCGTGGCCCCCGGACGCTGCGTCAGGGTTCCCAGGACCAGCGGCAGGTTGGCGGCGAAGAGGACGAAGGGACACCGCCAGGCCAACCCACGTATTTCTGAGCCTCATCTCCGGGCCACCGCTGACGCCAGCTTCCCGGGATGCGCGCAAACACCATACGGCGAGCAGGGGCAGGGCCACGCTCAAATCGGCGGGCAAGCCGCCTCCCACGGCCACCAGGGCCAACGGCACAGCACCGCCCTCAGCGCCATGTTGCCCCAGGCCCAGGCATGGCCCAGCGAACGCAGCCGATCAGGAAGGTTGACCGACATCTCGCAGTTGAGGTTATGGGAGAGACGTTGACAACAAGGTCATTGACCATAAGGGCCTCCACGACGCCCTCCCCTTCTACCCGTTCGGCCCCCCACCAGTCCGGTCCGACCGTCTGGCGACCGCCAGCAACCCCCGCCCACTGACCCCAGGTTGCCTGAGTGCGGCGCGGGCCAGGGGGAGACGCACCCCCTGCTTCGCGGCCGCGAAGACCCGCAGCATGGTGCGGGCGAGGTCCCCCGCCCCGGCCCCATGCGACAGAAAGGCGCGCCACTCAGAGGCGGGAAGCCCGAAAAAGGCGCGGAAGAAGTCGGGGAGCATGTTCCCCGGCAGCGCCAACAGCGCGTCGACGCCCAGCAGGGCAAGTTCGCGGGCGGCGCGGCGCTCGGGAGGCCACAGGGCGGACCACCCCGCCCACACCGCCGCTTCAGGTCCAGACGCGACGAGGGCACCCGTCACCGCATCCGCTACCTCCGGCGCCGCGCTCAGCGCGCCCGCCACCTGAAAACCGCTGACCGGGTGCACCATGCCCGCCGCCGAGCCGAAGGCCAGCCAGGGACCGGGCAAAGGGGCGGCGGCGTTCATAGGAAAGGCGACCCACTCCTCACGCTCGATCTCGCCAGGGAGGGCACCAAGCGCCCTCAAGCGGGCGTACAGCCGCTCCCGCAACAGCGCGCGGGATGGCGCGGGGCGGGCGATCAGGCTCGTCTCCTCCACCAGGTAGCGTGTACCGCCGAGGTGCATGGCATAGAGGAAGGTGGGCGCGGCGCGCACGTCTGTGGCCGGAAGGTGTTCCGCGCGGTAATCCATCCACACCGTGCTGCCGGGCGAGATGGGCGGCGAGTCGAAATGGGCGACGACGCCGTAGGCCGTCTGCAGGGCCGCGCCGCCGGGATGCCGCGGCCGCCGCAAACTTCCCGCGTGCCCGCCCGCATCCACCACCACCGCTGCCCACCAGCGTTCGCCCGCCTGGCCGTGGACCTCCCAGCCCTCCCCCGCCCGCGCCGCGCCGCGCACCGTGCCCACCGTCCAGGTCAGGTGCTTCCCTGCCCGGCACAACAAGGCGTCCAGCAGTGCGGCGTTGTCCAGCAGCGCGTAGGGCCGCAGCAACGGGGTGGGCGTTTGCGTCATGTAGACGCGGACATCGGTCCACACCGCCTCAAGGCAGGCCTGGGCCCAGCCGGGCAGCTCGTCCAGCCACGCCCCGTAGGTGGGCGCGAAGGCCCGGGGCTCTTCGGGCGCGACGAGCCGCACGCGCAGGCCTCGGCGTGCGAATTCGGACGCGAGGGCCACTCCCGCCGGGCCGCCGCCCACCACCAGCACATCGGTTCGGGGAGGCGAGGGCGGCATCCCCGGCAGGCTAGCGCGCGGGGACGGCGCAAAAGTGTAGGCGTTCGTGCGGGCCGCTCCTGGGCGGTGGGTCAAGGAAGGCTCAAGCCGGGTGGGCCGCGGAGTGTGCCCAGCGTGCCCAAGGCCGGGCAGCGGGGCAGCTAGCCTGCCCCATGCCTTCTCGCAAAACCTCTTCTTCTCGGCAGGCACCGTCCGGCCTGGGGTGGCTGGCGCTCAGCACGCTCACGCTGGGCGCGTTGCTCACGGGGTGCTCGGCGGTGAACGTGCAAAACACCCTCAACCGCGCCGTCAGCACCCGGGGCCTGAACGTCGCTGCCGATCAGCGTTACGGCCCAGACGCCCGCAATGTCCTGGACGTGTACGCGCCTCAGAACGCACAGAACGCGCCCGTCGTGCTGTTTGTCCACGGTGGCTCGTGGGAAGGCGGCGACAAGATGGGGCACAGGTTCGTGGGCGAGAGCCTGGCGCGGGTGGGGTACGTGACGGGCGTGATGAATTACCGCCTCGCGCCGCAAAACCGCTATCCCGCCTACGTGCAGGACACGGCGGCGGCCCTGAGGTGGATGCGCGACAACGCCACGCGCTTCGGTGGTGGCCCCGACAACCTCTTCGTGATGGGCCACTCTGCCGGCGGCTTCAACGCCGTGGAGGCCGTGGACAACGCGCGCTGGTTGCGCGAGGCGGGCGTGCCCATCTCAGCGGTACGCGGCGTCATCGGCATCGCCGGACCCTACTCCTACGACTTCCGGCCCCTGGCCAGCCGCAATGCCTTTCCCGAGGGCAGCACCCCCGACGAGGTCATGCCGGACCGTCACGTCCGCCCGGACGCCCCGCCCCACCTGCTCCTCGTGGCGGAAAACGACCGGACGGTCTATCCGCAAAATGCCCTGAACATGGAAGCGGCGCTGAAAAAAGCGGGCATTCCCGTCACCCGCACCGTGCTGCCGGGCCTCAACCACATCACCATCGCCGCGGCGCTGGCCCGTCCCCTCACCTCACTGGGGCCGACACGCCAGCGGGTGACCGACTTTATCGAGGCGCACCGGGTGAATTGAGAATCCCACCTTTAAAAAGGTGGGATTCTCGCATCAGCGCCAGCTGCCAGCCTGGGCTGGTCTTCTCTCTCCACAAGCGTTTCGGAAGTTGCCTCCCATAAAAGCCGATGAATGCCCTGCGCCTGCTTAACCGCGGGCCCTCGGCCTCAGCGACCACAGACGCCGTGACGGGCCTTTTTAACCGCGCGGCGTTCACCTCGTACTCCAGGCGGGAATGGCACAACCACCGGCTGGCGCGGCGCCCCATCAGCCTGCTGCTGTGCGGCGTGGACTTTTCCAAACAGTACAACGACCGCTACGGCGACCTAGCGGGCGACAACTGCCTGAGGCAGATCGCCACACCCGGGCCAACGTGGGCGTAACCGCAAAGATTTCGTGGCCCGGCACGGAGGCGAGGAATTCGCGATGATCCTGCCCGGCACCAATGAGGCGGGCGCGGCGCTGTTGGCTGAGCGCCTCCTCGGGCAAGGATCGCGGACTTCACCTGCCTCACGAAGGACCGGGGATTGCTCCCACATCCCAGTGTGCGTGGGCATCACCACCTGGATTTCCGACGGCGCGCTGACCCCCGAGGACCTGACCCTGCGCGCCGGACCAGGCGTCTTCGGCAGGTACCCATTCAGTTCCCGGACCCACTTCTTGATCTGTGCTTAGAGAAAGAGGATTTCTTGTTGACCGGGCCCGGCGAGCGAACTTGAATGCGCTTGGGGGAGAACGGCGCCGCGCGTGGAAGGGCACCCCCACGGCGCCATTCGCGCTAAGTCAGTAACGAATCGGTGAAGGGCGCACCCCGGATCAATGCCAGAGGGAGGTCCTTACGGCGGACCCGTGGCCATTCCAACGTCAGTCGAGTCTTCAGCGCACCGACCGCACCGACGCACAAGTCACGGTGCGCAAGGGGGGGGCCTGCGGGAAGGGCTGGGCCGCAAGCCACCGCTCTTCCTGTTGAGCACGGGGCAGCCGAATGGGTTGCCAGCGCGGGAGGGACCCCTACGGATTCCGCTTAACCCGTGATCGATTCTGAAGGGTGGCGGAGTGCCTTTACTGCTGGCCGCTCTTTTTCCCTCTTGTTCGGCTCGCGTCAGGCAAATCTTATAACTGTCTGGCCAGAATCCGTATCACCCTATGTTGCCGACCTACGCGCAGACCGATCTCAGACGGTCTGTCCCCGAACCGATGGGTCTCCCAGCACCGGGTTCAGGCCGGCACGGCGCCGACGTGTGGCACGAGTTGTCGCCAGCTCTGCACGCCGCCCACCTGCACCGTCACGAAGCGCTCGAGCGCGCGCCACAGCGCCGGGCGCTGCTCCTCGGGCACAGGTTCCTCGATGCTCACGCGCACCGAGCGGCGCACCACGTTCTGCAGAAAGTCCAGGCCCTCCTCGGGGTACGCGGGCAGGCTCGCGCACGCTCCGCACAGCAGTTGACCGCCCAGTGGATCGGGATGCGAGGGCCCGGGCGCGCCGCAGCGTGCGCAACGGGTGGTCTGGGGAATGAAGCCCGCCAGCCCGAGCAGTTTGTAACTCATCACGAGCGCCACCCACTCCGGGTCCGCCTGGTGGGAGATGCCGCGCAGCGCTCCCGCAAACAGCTCAAAGGCCTGCTCGCTGAATTCACCCTCCTGAAACAGGGCGTCAGCAAGTTCGGCCATCAGGTGCGCGAAGGCGTAGCGCTCCGGCTCGGCCAACCTCGGCAGCGCGCCCTCCAGCACGGCCTGCTGCACGGTGGCCAAGTCTGCCTGCGGCGTCTGGTACAGCTGCGCGCCGACGTGATGGAAGAGGTTCAGGCGGCTGGACAGCTGGCCCCGCACGCCGCCGCGCGCAATGGCCTTCACCTTGCCCTGCGGCGTCAGCAGGGTCACGATGATGTCTCCGGCAGGCGTCACCCGCCGCCGGATCACGATGCCGCTGCGGTTGGCGCTGCGCGATCTCACGCAGAGCAGTCTAGGGTGTGGGCGGCAAAACGAGGGGGCGCAGAGGCACGGTTGGGGACCACCTTTGGCCCTGCGCCATTGGCCGTTTGACGCCCGGCCAAACGCTCCCCACCCCACCTTCACCGCCTGCGCCCCTCCCGTACACTGCGCCCCATGAGTGAGTTCCGCCCCAAGGATCACAGTGCCCGCGATCTCTTGCGGGAACTCTTTCCCGATACGTACCGCGAACTGTTTGGTGAGGGCCAGCCCCAGGCCCCCCTGACGCTGGGGCTGTATCCAGTGGCCGACGGACGGCTCGCCCTGGTGCATGGCGACCAGCTGGCCGAGTTCACGCCGCTGGACCCCAAGGGCAAGAACGCCCTGCACTGCGACCTGTGTCACTACACGCGCTCGCGTTCGGAGGCGGCGCTGTACCGGGTGGTGGTGGGCGCGCGGCGCACCCGCTACGTGACCCTGTGCCTGGACACCGAACCCTGCCAGAAGCGGGCGGGACCGCGCGGCCTGAGCCAGCTGTCCGGCCGTATCTTTCCTCTGGAGCCGATGTACCTGGACTAAGCCAGGTGATGTAACCTGGTTTCGCCCAGTTCTCCCTCCTCCTGAATGCCCCAGTGCCGGTGATCCGGTGGAAACACCTGGCCCGTCCACCCAAGCGCTCCTTTGTGAACGGCGATTCGGACCGCTGGTAGCTGGACTTTCCCCGGCAGGTCCTCGCGCTGTGCGTGCTGCGGCCCGCACCCACAAAAAGCTGGCCTCGAGGCTGCCGGGGCCGCCCGGGCGTGCGCCCGCCGCCTGTACAGTCCGGCCCCTGCCAACTCGCGCTGAATTCACCGGGCGCATGCTGGAAGGCGGCCCCACAGCCACACCTGCACCGCCTGAGACGTGCCGAGGGGAAGCCCGGAAGGGGCCGCCCCTGCTTCCCTGCCAGGAGCCGGAAATCTATGCTCAGCGAGTTATGAAGGCGTCCCTGTCCCTCGCCGCCCTGGGCCTGACGGTGTTGCTCTCGGCGTGCAGCCCAGCGCCAACACCGAGATTCCCAGCGTGCCCCGCACGTTGACCCCCGGCAAGTACGTCTGCCCGGCGGGCGGCCCACCGCCTCTGTGCTGGGGGCGGCCAGGCGGGGCGACACCGACCTGCCCCGCCTGGCCGCGCAGACCGATCTGCCCGGGACCATGCAGGACATTGCTCTACAGCGTCAAGAGCAGCATCAACGTGTACTACTACGGCTTTTGGCAGGTGAATCTGGACGAGGTGCACGATCAGGCCTACGTGGACGTCAAGAAACTCTTTCCCGGCGCCCTGGCAAACCACTTCGTGCCGTACAGCGACGACGCGCGGATTGATCCCCTGATGGCGCAGTACGTCGACGCCTTCGGGGACGAGCACACCTTCTACCGCAGCTTCTCGCAGGCGAACGCCTACCGCCGCGCCATCAGCAACCAGCCCACGTCCACGCCGGTCTTCGGGCTGAACGACGCGCCCGTGCCCGGTGAGGACGGGGCCGTCCTGACCAACACCCGATACGGCGGCCCTGCCTTCACGGCCGGATTGCGCCGCGGAGACGTTGTTCTCAGCGTGGACGGCACGCCCCTGAAGCGGAACGGGTCGAACGACGCCGACGCGCGGGCCGCCTACAGCAAGGTCATTGCGGGCGCGGCGGCCAAGCAGGCGGACGTGGTGTTCGCCGTGGGCTGGGGGCGGCGCGCAGCGGACCGTGACCTTGAAGGCAGGGCTGCGCCGCGGCGCAGCCCTGGGGTGAAATTCGCGCGGACGCCAGCGGCAAGAAGCACCACCACCTGCGCATTCCCACCTTCAGCGGCACGGGAATCGCCCAGCGCGTCCACGACCTGATGCGTGAGGCGCAGGGCGCAGTGGACGCGATCATCGACCTGCGTAACAACGGTGGCGGAGATCTGCGCGAGTATGTCGGCGCGGTCGCCGCCTTCTCGCCCACCACGGCGAAGGGGTGCGCTACGCCGACGGCAGCGTCTCCAGCTTCTCGTTGAGCAGCACAGGCGTGACCTACACGGCGTCTTGCGCCCAGCAGGAAGTCGCGCTGCCCCTCAAGGACACCACGGTCTTCAAGGGCAAGGCGGCCGTGCTGCTGAACGGGAACAGCGCCAGCGAAATGTTCGGCCAGAACATCCGTGCGGGCGGCAACAGCGTGCTGTTCGGCAAACCCACCTACGGGGTCAGCAATACCACCTTCAGCTCCGATCTGCCCGCCGAGCGCAACGTGAGCGTGACGGCGGGCCGTGTGCTGCTGAACGGCAAGGACGCCGACAAGCCGGTCAAGCCCGAGGTGAACGTCGCCGACCTCGCCAGGCTGGCGGCAGGTCAGGACGTGGGAATCGAAGCCGCGTTCAACCAACTGAAGTCGGCCCAGACATCCGCCCGGAAAACGGCGGCGTGGGGCAGACGGAAGAGCGCCCTTCTGTCCGGGGGCTTTTCCCCGCACACCTCATTCGGAGAACTGCTCTAGGCTGCGGGACGTGGAAGCGTTCTGGAATGAGCTGCGCCTGATGCAGGGCCTGCTCGCGGCGTTCGTGCTGAGCGGTCTGATCGGCTGGGAGCGCGAGCAGCGAAACCGTCCGGCCGGGTTGCGGACCCACATCCTGGTGGGCGTGAGCGCCGCGATGTTCGTCGTGCTGGCCGACACGCTGATCGACCGCTTTTCCGGCGACTCGCAACAGGTACGCTTCGACCTCGTGGGCGTGCTGGGCGCGGTGGTCAGCGGCGTCAGTTTTCTGGGGGCCGGGGCCATCTTCTCGGACCGGCGGGGCGAGGGCACCCAGGGCCTGACGACCGCGGCCGGCCTGCTCGCCACGGCGGGCGTCGGGGTGGCCTGCGGCCTGCACCTGTACGTGCTGGCGACGGGAGCCACCCTGCTGTTTCTGTTCACGCTGGGCTGGCTGGGCCGCCTGGCCGGAGAGATGTCGCGAACCGAGTCCACAAACGGAAAACAGCCGGGAGACAGCGAAAAAAGCAGGCCCGGCTGAGTACACTGCCCGCCCGTAGCCTGCTGCTGAACTAAGGCGGCCAACCGAGGGGCGAGAACCGCTCGGCAGGCCGGTTCAGCCAGCGCCGCGCTTTTTGCACCGGCTCGAGTTCAGGAAAGTGCTTCCCAACCAGGGCGTAGGTGTCTTCCCACAAGGCGTGCAGCGCTTCGATGCCCTGGGCCAGCGGTGCGGTCAGCACGTCTCCGAGCCGCCGGGTCAGGTCCTGAGGCCGCAGGGGGAGCAGACCTTCCAATACGGCCAGCCACTTGAATTCGCCGTGGGGCACATACACGCCGCCAAGCGCCATCAGGACCATCAACAGGTTCTTCTCGTCACGCCAGATGTTGCCGCAGCCAGGCCACTGGCGTAGGCCCGAGGTGGGCCCCGATCACCGCCACGGCGGGGGACGGGGATAGTCGGCGGCCTGTGCCTGCCAGCGCTTCAGCACCTCCTCGCCCCACAGACGCACCCCACCGCAACACCCCAATCGCGTTCAGCGCGGTTGCACCGGTCTGTTGCTCCGCGTGAACGGCACAGAGCCCGGCCTCCACGCCTTCCACTGTGCGGTGACTCAGGTCCAGGCGAACGCCTCCGAGCTGTCCCTGATCGAGCCAGAGGTCTTCATCCGGGAAGTAGGGAAAGGAGCGGGGGCTGGTCACGTCCAGGGATTGCAGGAGGCGGATACGTTCGGCATTGCTGGGCGGTGCGTGCCAGAACACGCCGATCTCCAGATCGGCGGCGAGGCCCCGGGCCACCGGGCCGCCCACGGGCACGGCAGCGAGCCCAGGAAAAACAGACCAGACGTGGGGAAAACGGCGGGCCAGATCGAGCCGCCACTGGGCTTCCAAGTTCAGGCCTCTGCAGTTGTGGGCTTGCGTACTGGGCAACACACCGGGTGAATCGTTCAAGGTAAGTCTGCTTTCAGCATATGGATCATGGACGGGCAACGGAACGCGGCGAGAACCAACACAAAAGCAACCTCTCGCGGCCGCGGGGTTGCTGGAACGATTGGATTCTTTGCCTGGGACAGGCCGAACTGCCGGCGTCTACCAGCGGTCCTTCTGGAGCTGGACCGGCGTTGACAGGACAGACAACTTGCGGCTGAATTTCTTCCCTGCCGGCCCGGTTCCACCGCCTTTCACTCCCGGGACTCTATATGGCCTGTTCCACACTTCCTCATTTTTTTGTATACAATATACAGGTGACTCTTTTTGAAAGGCCCGGGCTGGTGCGCGACGGTGTATACGGCCACCTGCGCCGCGCAGTGCTGGACGGCGAGTTCGCGCCCGGCGAGCGGCTGGGCGAGGTGGAACTGGGCGACCGCCTGGGCGTGAGCCGGACACCCATCCGCGAGGCGCTGATGCGGTTGATGCAAGACGGCCTGCTGGTGTCCGAGGCGAACAAGGGGGTCCGCGTGCGAACTGTCAGCGCCGCCGAGGCCCGCGACACCTACGTGGTACGCGAGGAATTCGACGGTCTGGCCGCTGCGCTGGCCGCACAGGCCCACACCTCTGAGGACGCCGAGTTGCTGCGCGCCGCCCTGAACACCCTCCAGACCGCTGCTGGAAACGACTACCGCCGCCAGACGCGGCTGGACCTGGCCTTTCATTCCGCCGTCACGCTCGCCGCCCACAACGCCGCCCTCGTGGAAATCGCGCGGGGCCTCGAACAGCGGGTGGCCCTCATCAAACACCAGACCCGCACGTACAACGCCCACCCCGACACCGCCCGTCAGCACGCCAACATTCTGGAAGCGGTGCTCGCGCGGGATATCGGTGCGGCCCGCGAGGCTGCCCGGTTGCACGTCCGCACCTTCGGCAGGCTCGTGCTGCAAAACCTCGAAGACAGCGCCACCCCTGGAGAAACGCCATGATTGACCAGATCTACCGCAAGGCTGTCCTGACCGTCTCGGGCCAGAAATTCGTCGAAGACCTCGTGCGCTCGCGCGGTTGGGGCATGGCGCAGCGCTTCGTGGCGGGCGAGGACGCCACCTCCGCCCTCCAGGCCGTCAAGGAGCTGGAACGCGACGGCATCTTGAGCAACCTCGACCTGCTGGGCGAGTTCGTCGCCTCGCCGGAGAAGGCGAATGAATTCGCCGAAAAGGTGCTGCACCTGCTTGACGAGGCGCACGCCGCCGGAATCACGCCCTACGTCAGCGTGAAGCTTTCCTCGGTGGGTCAGGGCCAGGACGTCGCCGGTATGGACCTCGGCCTCGCCAATGCCCGGCGCATCATCGGTCGCGCCAAGGCGTATGGCGGCTTCGTGTGCCTGGACATGGAGGACCACCCCCGCGTGGACGTGACCCTCGCGCAGTTCCGCGAACTGGTCCGCGAGTTCGGCAACGGCCACGTCGGCACCGTGCTCCAGAGCTACCTCTACCGCACGGAGGCGGACCGGGACAGCCTGGACGACCTGCATCCCAACCTCCGCATCGTGAAGGGCGCATACCTCGAACCCCCCTCCGTCGCCATGCCCGACAAGGCGGACGTCGACGCCGGTTACCGCCGCCTCGTGTACGCGCACATGAAGGCGGGCAACTACGTCAACGTCGCCACGCACGATGAGCGCATCGTGGAGGACGTGAAAATGTTCGTGCTGGCCCACGGCACCGACAAGGAGAACTTCGAGTTCCAGATGCTCTACGGTATCCGCCGCGACTTGCAAAAGGCCCTCGCCGCCGAGGGCTACCGTGTGCGGGCGTACATCCCTTATGGCCGCGACTGGTATCCGTATTTCAGCCGCCGCATCGCTGAAACGCCGCGCAATGCTGTGTTCGTCCTGCGGGGAATGCTCAAGGGGTGAGGCCATGAATCCTCTGGGCCATACCAACACCTATTGGCTTCGGGAGTTCATGTTTCAGGCCATAGGAAAGGTTAAACCGTGACCAATAGATTAAAACCTCGTCAACACAATTTTCCAGCTACACCTTTTTTGACTGCTTGTGGGATTAATAGTAGGGCCGGCGTTCTACAATTTGTAAATACAGGCTCTTATCAGTTTTTAAAGTCTTAAACTCTTTTCGAAAGGCATTGGTATTGAGTGCCCCAGTCCTGTTGATTTCGCAAAGCAGTAATGATTTACAAAACATGCCAACGGGTACAAGCATTTCATGTGCAACGGTCACAAGCCCACTGAAGATTGCCCAGAGCTGTTCTCCGAGTTTTTAAATGTTTTTGCCGCTGGATTTGATAGCCCTCGGGCCAGCGAGCCAGACTTCTCCAGCTCTGTCCACGGCGAAGCCGACGATCTTGAACTCTACCGCTACTGCTACCCCAGCCGACAGCCAAGACCCCTCTAAAGGAGCCGCCCCATGATCAAAGTCCAAGACTACCGCCCCCAAGCCTTCACCGACTTCAGCCAGCCTGAGAACGTCGCTGCCTATCAAGCTGCGCTTCAGAAGGTCCGCGCCGAACTGCTGGGCAAACACTACCCCCTCGTGATTGATGGCGAACGGGTGGACACGGCAGAAAGGCTGACCTCCCTCAATCCCTGCGACACCTCGGAAGTGGTGGGCACGACGGCCAGGGCGACGGTAGAGGACGCCCAGCGCGCACTGGACGGCGCGTGGAAGGCGTTCGAGTCGTGGAAGAAGTGGGACATGGACGCCCGCGCCCGCATCCTGCTAAAGGCCTCGGCGATCCTCAAGCGCCGCCGCCTGGAAGCCTGCGCCCTCATGAGCATCGAAGTGGGCAAGAACTACGCTGAGGCCGACGTGGAAGTGGCCGAAGCCATCGACTTTCTGGAGTATTACGCCCGCAGCGCCATGAAATACGCGGGCTTCGGCTCTGCCGAGACCACCTGGTACGAGGGCGAGGAAAACGGCCTGATGTTCCTGCCGCTCGGCGTGGGCGTTTCCATCAGCCCCTGGAACTTTCCCTGCGCGATCTTCCTGGGGATGCTCGCCGCGCCCATCGTGGCAGGCAACTGCGTAATCGCCAAGCCCGCCGAGGACTCGGGCCTGATCGCGGGCTTCGTGGTGGACGTCCTGCTGGAAGCGGGGCTGCCTGCGGGCGTGCTGCAATTCCTGCCCGGCATCGGCGCTGAGGTGGGCGAGTTCCTGACCACGCACCCGAAGACGCGCTTTATCACCTTCACGGGCAGCCGCGCCGTAGGTCTGCACATCAACGAGGTGGCGGCCAAGGTGCAGCCCGGCCAGAAATGGATCAAGAAGGTGGTGCTGGAACTCGGCGGCAAGGACGCCATGATCGTGGACGAGACGGCCGATCTCGATGTGGCCGTCACCGCTGCCGTACAGGGCGCGTTCGGCTTCAACGGCCAGAAGTGCTCGGCCATGAGCCGCCTGATCGTGGTGGATGAGGTCTACGGCGCCGTGGTCAACGCCTTCGTCGAACGTGCCCAGGCGCTGAAGATGGGCACGGGTGAGGAGAACGCCAACATCACGGGTGTGGTCAACGAGATGAGTTTCAAGAAGATCAGCGGCTACCTCGAACTCGGCCCGCAGGAAGGAAAGTTGCTGCTGGGCGGTCAGGCCCCCGGCGAGTGCGGCGGCAAGAAAGGCTACTACATCCAGCCGACGATCTTCGGAGACGTGGACCAGGGGGCACGCATCGCCCAGGAGGAAATCTTTGGGCCCGTGGTGGCCGTATTTCGCGCGCGTGACTGGAACCACGCCCTCGAAATCGCCAATTCCACCGAGTATGGCCTGACGGGCGGCGTGTGCAGCAACCGGCGCGAGCGGTTGGAGCAGGCGCGAAATGAGTTCGAGGTGGGCAACCTCTACTTCAACCGCAAGATCACGGGGGCAATTGTCGGTGTGCAGCCCTTCGGCGGCTACAACATGAGCGGCACCGACTCCAAGGCAGGCGGCCCCGACTACCTCGCCAACTTCATGCAACTCAAGACGGTAACTGAGCGCTGGTGAGCCAAAAAATTCACGATGATACCCCCACCGGGGGGAGTGAGAGAAGCCAGGGTTTCCTGGCTTTTTTTCTTTAGCTGGAGTTGAGAAACAGGGGAACGCCCCCGGCCAGCTCTCCGCCCCAGTTGGCAGCGGAGGGGCGAGTCTACTGTTCAGCCTTTCACACGTTAAGCGGGACGAAGAGAACGGGAAGGAGCACAGGAAAGAGAGAGGAAATGTAACTTGAACCAAGTCCAGAAATGTCTAGAAACACACAAAGCACCCTATCAGGCGCGCAATAGCATTCGCCCAATCAACACAACAGCTTCGCCTGCCCCTCCCCCTGACCCGGGGTGTACGCCCGCGTCCTCCCCCTTTCCCGCTTTTCAGGAGACCCCATGAAGCATACCCGTACCCTGCTGGCCGCCACCCTCGCCCTCACGCTCGCCGCCTGTGGGCAGCAGGTGCAAGTCGCGTCTCCCGCGGCGAGCGCGCCCGAGCACACTGGCGAAATCGCAGGGGCATATCTGGTGGGCTTCAAGGAGAGCAATCTGGGCGCGCAGAGCCTAAACGCCGAACAGCTCGCGGCGCAGGCGCAGCTCCAGGCGCAGGCCATCACGGCGGCGGGCGGGGTGCTGACCACCCAGTGGGCCGACATCAGCGCGGCAGCCGTGAAGCTGAGTCCAGAAGCGCTCTCGAAGCTCCAGGCCAACCCCAGCGTCGCCTACGTCGAGCCGGACCTCGTGCGTCACGCGGTGGGGATGAAGAGCGGCGTGACCGACGCCTCGGTCCGCTCGGGCCTGAGCGCCCAGGGACTCACCGCCCAGGCCACACCCGTCTACACGGCCAGCGGCGAGTACACCTGGGGCGATAGCGCCCTGAAGGTGCCCACCCTGCGGGCCAGCAACTACACCGGAGCGGGCGTGGCGGTGTGCGTGACCGACACTGGCATTGATGCCAACCACCCGGAGTTCGGGCGCAAGCTGAGGGGCTTCAAGAACTTCGTGACGGGCGAGACGTACACCGATCCGTACCAGCTCAACGACGTGTCGCACCACGGCACGCACGTGTCGGGCACCATCTTCGCGCAGTACGGCGCAGGCACGGGCGCGAGCGGCATGCAGGCAGGCATGGACCCCAACGGCGTAGGCGGCGTTTCCAGCGGGGCGAACCTGTACATGGCCCGGGTGCTGGGCAACGACGGCTCGGGGGCGTCGAGCGGGATCATCAACGGTGTGAACTGGTGCGCCGCGCAGCTCAAGAGCCAGGGCGGGACGGAAAACCACGTGGTGGTGTCTATGTCGCTGGGCGGTGGACGTGCCAGCCAGACCGAGCAGCGCGCGTACACCAGCGTCTACAACAAGGGGGTCCTCGTGATCGCCGCCACCGGCAACGACGGGGCCGCCGTTTCCTACCCTGCCGCCTACACGAACGTCGTGGGCGTCGGGGCGATTGACGCCGCCGAGGCCAAGGCCGACTTCTCCAACTTCGGCACCCAGGTGGACCTCGTGGGTCCCGGCGTCCACGTGCTGAGCAGCGTGCCGCTCGGGCAAGGCTCCCGCGCGTCGGCGAGCGGTGGCGGCGTGACCTTTAGCGACGTGGAGGGCGCGGACAAGAGCGGCAAGGGCACCTTCAGCGGCAACGTGGTCAAAGCGGGCGACGGCACGGGCACGGCGGGCGGCAACGAGTTCTGCGGCACTTCCACCCGAAACGCGGCCCTGAGCGGCAACATCGCCCTGATCAGCCGCGGCACCTGCTCCTTCGAGGAAAAGACCGCCAACGCGGTGGCCAGCGGCGCGAAGGGCGTCATGATCTACAACAACGTGGCTGGGCCGCTGGGCATGAGCCTGACAAACGCCTACACCGTGCCCGTCGTGGGCATCACCCAGGCCGACGGCCAGGGTCTGCTGGTCAAGCTGCCCACCACCGGTACGGTCAGCGTCACGAGCGCCGACTACGAGTACTTCGACGGGACCAGCATGGCCACGCCGCACGTCAGTGCCGCCGCCGCGGTGGTGTGGGCCGTCAAGCCCAACCTCACCAATGCCCAGCTGCTGAGCCTGCTGACCAGCACCGCCAAGGACTTGGGCACGGCGGGTAAGGACAACAACTTCGGCTACGGTCTGGTCAACCCCTTGGGGGCGATTACCGGACAGTAAGGCCACACGCACAATCGAGGCGTCGGGGTGAATTCACCCCGACGCCTCCTTCTTCTGGCCTGGGCCACCCCCGTCATCCAAGCCTTGCGGCCGACTTTACGGCGAAATCGCGGACGTGGCGCCGGCCCAGGTGGTAAAAGAGCTGTATCAGGCTTCCGCGGCCGTGCCCCAGCACATCGCCCGCGAACCGTACGGGCTCCAGCCCAGTGAAACGCCGGCGACTGCCGAACTGTCGGCTGCGCGCTGCCCACGGAGGGGACTTGGGACGATTTCCGATACTTCCTGCCACGCCCTCTGGAGTTGGTGCACGCCGAGGAGATCCGGGCGGAAAAAGTAGCGTGCCGCCTGGAATACGCCCAGCAGGGGTTTTTGCTGCGTGGCGGGCAGCGGGCCCCGCTCTACACACCTCCGCGCCGCCCTCCTGGGACGAGGTGCTCTCGCGCTGGCCCTGGTACGCCAGCATGCGGCTGCGTTGGTCCACGCTGCAAGCGTTCGCCGTGCAGCCTGCCGGATTGCTGGCCCGGTGGTGGGTTCACGCGAGGGGCCCACTGGCCCAGGACCTGCGCCCCTCGGGCGAACTTCCCCCAGAATGGTCAACTGCCCACGTCCCAGGCTGGATCGAAGCCGCCTCCCTGGCCGCACCAAACGGCGAAGAAGCCCAGCCGCTCAGCGGCGCCCTCCTGATGCTGGCGCATTCCCCCACCAACCGGACTGCTGAAGGGCTTCAGCCTCTTCCCTGCATCAGCCGCTTCACGATCAGCGCCCCACCGAGGATCGCCGGGAGGCCTCCGCCTGGATGCACCCCCGTTCCCACCTGCCACAGTCGGGGGGCTGGGTGGTAGGGCTGAGGGTGCAGCGGCCCACCGCGCCACACCGGAAGGGCCGCGCCGTAGATCGCGCCGCCCGGATATCCTCCGGCCGCGTAGTAGGCCGGGGGCAGGGCCACCACATCCCGCGCGGAGGCCAGCAGCCCGGGCACACCGAGCCTCTCCTCCACCCGCCTCACCTGCGCCCGCACCCAGGAATGGGGAGGGCCGAGGTTACGGGCTGTGGCAGGCGCGGTGAGCAGCACGGCGAGGCGGGGACCGTCCGCGTGGACGAGGGCCAACGTATCGGGGGGCAGGGCCCCGGCCCGCATTGCGGCGCGAAAGGTGGTGAAGTCGGTGGGAGGCAGGACCGAGGTGGCAGGCAGTGGAGCGGGGGCAGGCAAGGCCGCATACAGCGCAACGCCGCTTACCGTCCGGCAGGACACAGGGGAACGAACTGAATGCCCCCGCAGCGCCGCGAGCCGGACCGGATCGAGGGCGCTGACGAGCAGATCGTGCTGGCAGACCTTCCCTCCCCGCAGCGTCAGGGCCGCGCGCTCCACATCCACCCGCACCACCTCTGCTCCTTCCCGCACCTGCACGCCCCGGGCCGTTGCCAAGGCCAGCAGGGTACCGAGCAGCGCGCCCATGCCGGAGGCAGGCCGGTAGACCTTCTCGGCCACCAATGCGGGAATTAGGGCGTAGAGGGCGGGGGCGTCCTCCGGTGCCAGGCCTGCGTTCAGGGCGTGGGTCCGGATGGCGTGGGCCAACGCGGGGGGCAACCGTTGAGCTCGCACCCAGCCCTCTGCCGTGAGGTGGCCCCGCGTGGCGCGGAACAGCCCCCCACTGGCCTGCCGGAACAACGGGTCTGTCAGGCGCGGCGGCGTGGTCAGCAGCGTCTCCACCCAGGGCGCGAGTGGCGCAGCGGACGCGACGTACCGGCTCCACGCAGAATGCAGGGGATGCCCGGGGGGAACGGGCAGCGGCACCTCCCCGAACGGCGTGTAATGAATCCCCAGACCGCCGGGCAGGGGGCGCAGGTCCAGCGGGTCTACCTCGCCCAGCTGGGCCAGAAACGCGCGCCACACCCCCGGAAAGGTAAAGAGGCTGGGCCCTGTACCGAAGCTCAGCCCACCCACCGTGACCCGCCGCAACTTGCCCCCCGCCCGGTCCCGCTCGTACACGGTCACGCCGTGCCCCAGCCCTCCCAGCAGCGCCGCGAGCGCGAGGCCCGCTACCCCGCCACCGAGAAGGCCGATGGACTGGGGACCAGCCTGGCGCCCGGCGGCTGGAAGCTGACCGCTTCCTTTCACGGCCAGAGCCCGCGCGCCAGCAGGTATACCAGCGGCACCCCTGCCACCGTGCCCACGATCCACGGCGTGACGATGCTGAGGGGATACAGCCGTGCGGCGCGGCCCGGCGTCGGGTCCCGCAACAGCGCCAGGGCCATCCCACCGCACACCACCCACAGGGCGGCGGCGGTGAGGCGACTGACCGGCCACAGCAGCGCTCCAGCGAGCAGGAACCAGACCAGCGCGTAGGAGGCGCTGCCAGGAACACCGAGCGTGGTGGCGACGGTACGGGTGCCTGCGAGATGGTCAGCAGGAACGTCTTGTGCGGCGTCGAAGGCGTGCTTTCCCACCGAGTAGCACATCAGGGCCAGCAGGGGCAGGGTGGGCACGGGCGTGCCCAGCGCCAGCGCGGGCAGCGCGAGCGGCAGGGCGTAGGCGACGTTGCTCAGGCCGTCGAGAAAGGGGCGGCCCTTGAGGCGCAGCGGCGGCACACTGTAAGCGGCGAACAGCGCCACGCAGAGCAGCAGCACCCCCTGGGCTGCCGGGGGCAGCAGCAGTGCCAGCGCCAGCAAAAAGGGCACGTTCAGCAACAGGACCGCCCGCAGCAGCGGCGCACCCTCCCCCACCGTCAGCCGCGCCCCCTGCCAGCCACCTTTGCGGACAGATAAGGCGTCCTCCTCACGGTCGGCCAGATCATTCAGCCCGTAGATCAGGAGGTTGAAGGGCAGCGTGAGGTACGCGAGCAGCACGAGTAGACCGGGGTGCTCCGTCCAGAGGTGCCCCGTCAGCCAGAGGCCCATGACCAGCGTGCCCACGGTGTTGATCCACAGCGCGGGGCGGGCCACGGCGAGCACGCGGCGCAGGGGCAATCGGGCGGGCAGGGTCAGGGGACGCATGGGCAGCGGGGCGGGGGCACGCCGGAACAGACGGCGGCCACACCATCAGGGGCATTGTAGAGGCCCGGGCCGCCCGGCACCGGGACAGAAGGAACCCTGGCACAAGGCTTACGGTTCGCCCGGCCGGCGCCCTGTCCAATGAAACGGACAGGCTTCCCCACCAACCGGAAGCCGAAAGGAGCGCAGATGAACGTCCTGGTCACGGGAGCCACGGGATTTGTGGGACGGGCGGTGGTGGGTGAACTGCTGACGCGGGGACACACGGTGTTTGCCGGATCACGTCGCGGCGGGGCGCTGCCCGGCACAGTGGGGGTGCCCCTCGACGTCACGGACCCGGGCAGCGTGTTCCGGGCCTCCGGGCACGCGCGGCCAGACGCCGTGGTTCACCTCGTCGGCATCATTGCGGAGCAAGGTGAACAGACCTTCACGCGCGTTCATGTGGAGGGCACGCGGAACGTGCTGGCCGCGTGTGCCCGCCACACCCGCTACGTTCACATGAGCGCCCTGGGCGCACGGGAAGACAGCGGGAGCGGCTACAGCCGCAGCAAGGCCCAGGCCGAGCGCCTGGTGCGGGAAAGTGGATTGAGCTGGACCATCTTCCAGCCCAGCCTGATCTTCGGCGTGGGCGACGACTTTTTCGGTCGGGTGCTGCGTGAACTGGTGGGCACCGCGCCCGTCGTGCCCCAGATCGGCGACGGCTCCTTTCCCTTTCGCCCGGTCAGCGTGCAGGACGTGGCCCTGGCCTTCGCGGGGGCGCTGGAACGGCCCGAAACTGTAGGGCAGACCTACGCCCTTACCGGCCCCGAGGAATTCACCTTCCGGCAACTGCTGAAGCTGGAACTCTCCGCCCTGGGCAAGCGCAAACCCATCGCGCCTGTGCCGCTTGCCCTGATGAACCTGCTGGTGCCCGCCATGCAGGTTCTGCCCAAGCCGCCCATCACCCGGGACCAGTACGCCATGCTCAAGGAGGGCAACACCGCGCCCAACGGGCCCGCCCGCGAGGCGTTCGGCCTGCCCATGCACCGGCTGGAGGACGCGCTGCCGAGCATCGTGTCCCCCTCCAGGAAATAAGCGGGCGCGCCCTACAGGCTCCGGGGCAACTCCTGCAGGTAGCGCAGCGGCAGCGGGCTCTCGCCCTGCTTGAAGGCCACCAGATACCCGGCCACCGTGCCGCCGGCCCGCTCCACCAGCCGGGCCAGCGCCTGCGCTGTGCCGCCCGTCGCCACCACGTCCTGCACGATGGCCACTTGTTTGCCCTTCAACCTCGCGGCGTGGGGGCCATCCAGCCACAGCGTCTCCGCGACGCCAAGCGTCATGGAGGGCACGTCCTGAATCAGGGGGTCTTGCATGTAGGTGCGGCGCTTCTTGCGCGCCACCACGTAGGGCAGCCCCGAGCGGTCGCTGATCTCGTGGGTAAGCGGCAGGGCGTTGGTCACCACCGTGAGCAGCACCTCGGTTTCCTCGGGAATCAGGGGCAGCATCGCCTGGGCCGCGGCGTTGGTCAGTTCGCTGTCACCGATAAATTCCACCAGCGGCACGCGCCCCACGTTGCCGACGCGCACGGTGGGCAGCTCACGGGTTACGTCCCCGACAGTGATGCGGAGGGCGGGCACAGGGGCAGTCATGGCGTCAGGGTAACGGAAGAAGCGGTCAACCGTCAGCGCTTAACCATCAGCCGGACCTGAAAGGTGGCCGGCGGCTCATTCAAACAGCGGCAGGTGTCCCAGCGCCGTCACCTCGGGGCGCTCCTGACCCTCGGTAAAGACCGCCACGACGGCGGCCACCTCACCGCCCACCTCCTCGATAATCTGGCGAAGCGAGTGTAGCGTTCCGCCGCTCGACACCACGTCGTCCACGATGGCAACCTTGTGGCCGCGGATCTTGGGGACGTCGAAGCCGTCAAGCACCAGCAGTTGCGGTTTGCCCGTGGTAATGCTGACGACCTCACGGGCCACCGGGTCCACCATGTAAGGCTTTTCCGTCTTGCGAATCACCACGTAGGGCTTGCCGCTTTCCCGGCTGATCACGTGCGCCAGCCCCAGGGCCTTGACCTCGGGCGTGACGAGCACGTCCACCTCGGGGGGCAGGAGGCGCGCGAGTTCGCGCCCAGCAGCTTCCGTGACCTCGGTGTCGCCCAGCATGTTAAAGAGGGCCACGCTGACGCCGGGGGCCACCGGCACGATGGGCAGTTCGCGGGTCACGTCCCCGACCTCGACCTTGTGCGTTTTCACGGGGCCGAGTCTATCCTGCCGTGGGCGGGCAGGGGCCCACCGCCTGACCGTCAAATGGTCCAACCCCAGGGCACCGACCCTGGCGGTCAGACCTGCTGGTCCTTCTTCAAAACCTCGTCCTCCGCTCTGGCGCGGGATACGGCACGACTTCGGCCACGCCCCGATCATCCAGCCGGGTCAGGAAGCCCGCCGCGTCGCCGAAGGTCAGGCCGCTGTCGAGGGCCACACACAGCTGAGAGGCGTACAGCACGGGCAGGCCGGGGCCGTCCTCAGGGGCCAGGCCCGACTCGCCCAGCAGGATGGGCACTGGGGTATGGCCGTGGGCCAACCGCGTGCCGCCGAAGGTGTTCAGCAGTTTGCGGGCCACCTTCTCGCCGCCGTGATCGGCAAAGGCGAGGCGCTCGGCGAAGGCGTTGGCGAAGTGGCCCCAGACCTCGGGCTGCACGCTCTGCATCAGCCGCGCGACGGCCGCGTTTACCGCGTTCACGCTGGTGCCCAGGTGCAGGTACATCGGACTGTCGGCGTGCAGCAGCAGCCAGCGCCCCACCCGCAGCAGGGCGGGCCGGGCTGCCAGCCACCCTTCCTCCTCGGCCGTCATGTTGGCTGCGTCGCGGCCCTGGCCGCCGTTGGCCAGCCAGTAGTCGAAAAACCCGTAACGGTCCCCAGGATCACTGCGCGCAAAGCGCTGGGCAGCCAGGAACATCACTTCGTGGTTGCCCAGCAGCGCCGAGACGCGACCACCCGACGCCGGGGCCTGCGCTTCGAGCCGCCGCACCAGCCGCACCACCCCGATGCCGTTGGGCCCGCGGTCCATATAGTCGCCCAGAAACACGAGGTGCGCCCGTCCGCCTGTCCAGTCACCCCGCACATCGATCAACCCCGCCGAGAGCAGCAGCGTGCGGAGCTTGTCAAAGGCGCCGTGGACGTCGCCCATCACCCACAGTGGGCACTCGGCCGGCAAGGAGGTCACGGTCCGTCCTCCAGCCCCAGGTCCTCCAACCTCAGCAGCAGGGTCATGAAGTAGGCGCGCGTTGCCATACTCACGCCGGTGGGCAGGCCACCCAGGGGCCACCAGCCCGTATCGGCGGCGTCGTCACCAGCCCGGGCCTCTCCGGAAACGTGCCGCGCCGTATACAGCACTGTCACCCAGGCCACCACGTTACCGTCGGGGTAGGTGTGTCGGTGCGCGTCCCCGCTAAACACCCCCAGCAGCGTGAGGGGTCCGGCACTTAGCCCCGTTTCCTCGCGCAGTTCGCGGCGGGCGGCGGCCTCCACCTCCTCGCCCACGTTGACTCCGCCGCCCGGCAGGTCCCACAGGCCATCGTCGCGGCGCAACACGAGCAGCACCTCCGGGCCATGTGGCCCAGCGCGCAGGGCGGCCACGCCCGCCCCCACCCGCTGCTGCACCGCTTCTGGCCTTACCTCGCCCAACGCGGTCATTCGGCGTCCTCTTCCCCGTCGCCGGGGGCGGGCAGCGTTCGCCAGCCGGTCATGCGTTCGCTGAGGTCTTGCTGCAACCGGCGCACGTTGCCCTCCATCTGCGAGCGGGCCGAATCGAGCTCGTGGCGCAGCCGCATGATTTCCTCCACGCCCGCGAGGTTGACGCCGAGTTCCTGGGTCAGGCGGCGAATCTCGCGCAGGTGCTCGATGTCGCGCTCGCTGTACAGCCGCGTCTTGCCGCTGCTCCTGCCCGGCCGAATGAGCTGCTTGCGCTCGTACAGGCGCAGGGTCTGCGGGTGCATGTCCACAAGTTCGGCGGCGATGGAGATCACGTACACGGGCCGGTCCCGGGCGTCGGTCTTGCCGTCCCCGGCAGGCAGGGCGCGCGGCGTGGCCCGCTCGCGCAGCTCGTCCTCGATGCGCTCGATCTCGGCCTCGAACTCGCCCTGCAGATCGTCGAGTTCGTGCTGAAGGCGCATGACTTCCTCGACGCCCGCGAGGTTGACGCCGAGTTCCTGCGTCAGGCGGCGGATCTCGCGCAGATGCTCGATATCGCGCTCACTGTAGAGCCGCGTCTTGCCGCTGGACCGCCCCGGCCGGATCAGACCCTTGCGCTCGTACAGCCGCAGCGTCTGCGGGTGCATGTCCACGAGTTCGGCGGCCACCGAGATGACGTAGACGGGGCGGTGCTTGGAGTCGGCGGGCATACCTCGCTTGAGTATACCCGCCGCAAGGATTCTGAACGTGGCGCGAGGTGCGCCCGGCACGATTGGGAATGTGCGTTCTCCATCCTGGAGCCGGGGACATGGGCCTGCGCCGGGCAGCCGCCTTTTTGCCGTCCCACACTTCCCCGGTATCATCCGCCCATGACCGCCTCTACGCCGGACCTCCCCGCCCTGCTCAACCGGCAGGCCGCCGAGAACGAACTGTTTGCCCTGCTGCGGATTCCCTCGGTGAGCGCAGACCCCACCCACACGGCCGACATGGCGCGCGCCGCCGAGTTCCTGCGGGCCAAGCTGGCGGAACTGGGGTTCACGGCGCGCGTGGACGCCACGCGCAACGGTGACAAGGCCGGGCACCCCCTCGTCTACGCCGAGCGCCTCGACGCCCCTGGCAAGCCTACCGTGCTGATCTACGGGCACTACGACGTGCAGCCGGAAGCCCCTCTGGAAGAATGGGTCACGCCGCCCTTCGAGCCCACCCTGCGGAACGGGCGCATCTACGCGCGCGGCTCGACCGACGACAAGGGCCAAGCCTACGCCCACGTGCGCGGCGTTGAACTGCTGCTTGCCGCCGGGCCCCTGCCCGTGAACGTCAAATTCCTGCTCGAAGGCGAGGAGGAGGTGGGCAGCCCCTCGCTGGAAGCCTACCTGCGGGACCACGCTGGGGAACTGCGCGCCGACGTGATCGTCATTTCCGACGGCAGCCGCTTCGCGCCCGACGTGCCCACCGTGACCTACGGCCTGCGCGGCCTGAGCTACGTGGAAATCCACGTGCAGGGAGCGAACCGGGACCTGCATTCCGGCTCTTACGGCGGCGCGGCTCCCAACCCCATCAATGCCCTGTGCGAGATCATTGCCAAATTGAAGGATGATCAGGGCCGCGTGACCATCCCCGGTTTCTACGACGGCGTGGAGGAACTGACCCAGGAGGAGCGGGACATGTGGGCCAAGTTGCCCCACTCGGACGAGGAATTCGCCGCCTCCATCGGTGTGCCCGCGTTGCCCGGCGAAGCGGGGTACACCACCCTGGAACGCCTGTGGGCGCGTCCCACGTTGGACGTCAACGGCATTTGGGGCGGCTACCAGGGCGAGGGCAGCAAGACGGTGATCGCCGCGAAGGCCGGGGCGAAAGTCTCCATGCGCCTGGTGCCCGGCCAGGACCCGGAGCGCATCACCCAGCTCATCAAGGAGTACGTGCCCACCATTGCTCCCGCTGGCGTGAAGGCCGAAGTGCGCGGCCACCACGGCGGTCAGCCCGTGAAGGTGGACCTCGACTCGCCCTACATCAAGGCGGCGGACCGCGCCCTGACGCGCATGTACGGTAAGCCCGCCGCCTTCGGCCGGGGCGGGGGGAGCATTCCCATCGTCGCCACCTTCCGGGAGGTGCTGGGCGCGCCCGTGCTGCTGGTGGACTTCGGCCTAAACGAGGACGCGCCCCACTCGCCCAACGAGAGCTTCGCCGTGGAGGACTACCACAACGGCATCCTGACGAGCGCATACCTGCTGCAGGAGCTGGGAAAGTGATGGTGGGGGCAAGCCCCTTTCCTGGCGGCGCGGAGCAACCGTGAACCTCGCTTTTCTCGCCTCGCATGGGGGCAGCGCGGCGCGTTTTCTGATTGAAACCTGCCGCGACGGACGCCTGAATGCCACCCCTGTCGCCCTGGCGAGCAACAACAGCCGTTCACCGGCGCTCGCGTGGGCCCGGGAGGCGGGGCTGAGGACGGCGCACCTCAGCGGAGCGAAATACGCGGATGAGGACGCGCTGGACGCGGCCATCGCCTCCTTCTTGCGGGACTCGGGCGCGGACACGCTGGTGCTGAGCGGATACATGAAGGCGCTGGGGCCGCGCGTGCTGTCCGCCTACGCGGGCCGGCTGGTCAACGTCCACCCCAGCCTGCTGCCCCGCCATGGTGGACGCGGGATGTACGGGGACCGGGTGCACGAGGCAGTGTTGGCCTCAGGCGACACGGAATCGGGCGCGACCGTGCACCTCGTCACGGCGGGCATCGACGAGGGGCCGGTGCTCGCGCAGGTGCGGGTGCCGGTGCTGCCCGGTGACACGCTGGACGCCCTCAAGGCCCGTGTACAGGCCACCGAGGGCGAGCTGCTGCTGCGGGCTTTGCGGGAACTGGCGTGAAGCGCAAGGTCTTTGACCTGCGGCGCTGGGCCCGCGTCACGGACCACACCCAGGCCGTCACGCACATTCCCGGCTTCGTGATCGTGGATTTCACCGCCCATACGGTGATCCGCCCGCTGGACGTACCGGTTCCCGGGGCGAACAGCCAGGTGCGTATCCTCGACAGCGGCTTCCGCTGGGTGCGTGCCCACCCCACGGGAAGCGGCGAGGGTGTGCTGGGCGACGCGATGACCGTGCAACTCGACGCCTCAGGACACCCCAGGCAGTTCTACGTGGACGTCCACGGCGGCGAGGGCGTGGGTGAGGACGGCCTGCCCTGGACCGACGACCTGTACCTCGACGTGATTGGTCACCCCGGGAAGGCTGAGCCCTGGCGGGTGGACGCCACGCAGGTCATCGACGGCGACGAGCTGGAAGAGGCGGTGGAGGCGGGCCTCGCCTCCCCTCCTCTCGCGGAGGCGGCCTGGACGCATGCGCGGAAGGTGGAAGCGGCCCTGCGAGACGGGAGCTATCCCCCTCTCTCCGTGCTGAAGCGCTACCTCGAAGACCCGTATACTTGAACCAAGTTCAAAATCTCAGTTCGAGAGGTACGGAGGTTTTCCCATGACCCAGCCCCAGACCGCCCGCCCTGGCCTTCCCGTTCCCGCCGCAGAGGCCGTAAAGTCCGCCTTGCACGCCATTCCCATGAACGCCACTGTAGGTGTGCAGATCACTGAAGTGGGCGTGGGCTGGGCAGAAGGGATCTGCCCCGACACCGCGCCCTTTCGCAACCACCTCGGCACCATCCACGCCGGGGCGCAGTTCCTGCTGGCCGAGGCGGTGAGCGGAGCCGCCTTCGCCGGGGCCTTCGCCGCGCAGCTCGGGGAGGCCGTGCCCCTCATCGAGAAGCTGGAGACGCACTACGTTGCCCGCGCCAAGGGCGATCTGAAGGCCCACGCAGAGGTGCGCACAGCCGCCCTGCCCACGGCTCACGCCGAATACGCGGCGCAGGGCCGGGCCCGCCTCGTCCTGAACGTCAGTGTGCGCGACGGCGAGGACAAGGAAGTGATGCGCGCGGTGGCGCACTGGTATCTGCGGCGCAGGGGGTGAGGGAAGCGGAGCGCTGAGGGCGAAGGGCCAGCCTCTTTCGGCCCTTTGCCCCCAGTTTCACTGCAGCAGCCCCTCCACCACCCGCCGCAACTCCGGGGGCAGCGGCACCGGGCGGCGCGTTTCCCGGTCCACGTACACGTGAATGAAAAAACCCTCCGCAGCAGCTTGGGATTCGCCGTTGCGAAAGAGGCCGATCTCGTAGCGCACGCTGCTGCTCCCCACCCGGCCTACCCGCAAGCCCGCCGTCACCGCGTCAGGAAAGGAGATGGGCGCGGCGTAGCGGCACCCCGACTCCACCACGAGGCCGATGACGGGGCCGTGGGCGGGACCCAGCGCGCCCTGGCGGATCAGGTGCGTGTTGACCGCTGTGTCGAAGTACGAATAGTACGTGGCGTTGTTGACGTGCCCGTACACGTCGTTGTCCATCCAGCGCGTGGTGATGGGCGCGAGGTGGCGGTAGTCCGTGCGGACGCCCCGTCCTTTTGCTTGTGGACCGGTCACGCCGGCTCCAGCGACTGGCGCAAAATGCGTTCCAGATCCGCGGGACTGGGCGTCAGGGGCGCGACGGCCAGAAGCCGCTGCTGCTTCAGCGCCCCCTCCACCAGCCGGGGCAGGTCCGGCGCGCCGTAGCCGAGTTCCCTCAGGCCCAGCGGCGCGCCCACGTCACGCATCAGGGCGAGCAGGGCAGTGGGCAGGGCCTCACGCCCGCGTTCCTCCCGCCCGGTCAGCAGGCGGGCGGCTTCCTCGTGCCGGGCCGGGTCAGCGTCGTAGGTGAAGCGGAAGGCGGCGGGAGCCGTCACAATCACGCTCAGGCCGTGGGGAACGAAGGCGCGCTCCGCCGGGTATCCCGGCGCGCGGTAGTCGTGCCGCAACCCGGCGATGGGATACGCGCAGGCGTGCGGAATGTGAACGCCCGCCGAACCGAAGCCCACGCCGGCCATCGTGGCGGCGAGCATCATCGCGCCCCGGGCTTCCAGATCGTGCGCGTCCGTCACCGCCCGCCGAAGAAACTGTCCCCCGGAACGCAGCGCCTGCGCCGCCCATACGTCCGCCACCGGATTGCTGCCCTGGTACGGGGGGCGCTCCTGGGGTGATGTGGGCCGGGGACGGGAGGTGTACGGGCGGGCCAGAAAGGACTCGGCGGCGTGGCACACCACGTCCAGCCCAGCAGCGGCGGTCACGGATGCTGGAGCGGTGGCGCTCAGCTCCGGGTCCACGATGGCCTGCGCGGGCCGCAGTGAGCGGTGCGAGATGCCCGTTTTGACGCCGAGATGTGGCAAATCGAGGATGGCGACGGTGGTGGCCTCGGACCCCGAGCCGGAAGTGGTGGGCAGCGCGAGGAGGGGCCGCAGCGTCCCTCCCGGTTTGCGCCCCTCCCCGATAGGCGGATTCACGTACGCCATGATCTCGCCGCCGTCTGAGGTAATGAGGTTGGCGACTTTGGCCGTATCGATGGTGGAGCCACCGCCAAGGGCCACAAAGCCGTCCACCCCCGCCCGCCGCGCCGCCTCTACCGCGTCCTGCAGCGATTCCAGCGTCGGCTCAACGCGCACGGCGCTGTACACCACGGTCTCGATGCCCACCGCGTGAATAGCCGCCAGCACGCGGGCCGCGAGGCCCAGCTCGGCGACGCGCGGGTCCATGACCACGAAGGCCCGCCGCACGCCGAGGCGTTGCAACTCCCAGCCGGCGTCCGCCGCCGCACCGGGGCCAAATTTGAAGGGCGTGGCCTCCACGGTAAAGATCGTTTCGTGTATCAAAAGCGAGCACCTCTGCTTGGAAAGATGCCCCAGTCTGCCCTATTTCGCCGAGGTTGGCAGGACCGAGCACGCCTTCCGGTAAGGGGCTGTGGGGCGATTCAAGGGCGTGCGCAGCACAACTCAGAGCATTGAGAAGTGGCGTCCTGTCCGACTGTCCCGCTCTTTCTGCCTCCCGGGTCCAGCACACAGTTGACCACCAGCGCATACCGCGCTGTATTGATCAGCATCAAGGCGACCGTCTGGGCCGCCTTGATACTTGCCAACCTCCCCTACCCCAAACAGAATGAAGTGCAGCGCCCCTTCTAAACCGGAAGGGCGCTGCTCCGTGGTGCACAGGACTTTCACCCGACGCGGACCTGACGCCAGAAGGTCAGGAGAGACATGCGGAGGGTTCCAGCGGTGGCCTGACGGGCGGCGCGGGCCTCGCGGCGGTGCTGGGCCCCGGCCTGGAGGTCTTGGGCGCGGTCGTTCTGGTAGTGGGTCACGGTGATTTTCTCCTTTGCACCGGCCCAGCGTCCTCGCCTCCGGTTGTTCCCACGATGCTCCTTTGCCCTCCCGCTGTACATCGGCCCGCTGGCGGAGGCGCAGATGGGCCAAAGGACGTCACCCGGATAAGCTCGGCCTTCCAAAAGCGCCACCCAAACACATTGCGGCCCAAATAAAGAAGCGCCGAAATCCTGCCCCACACCCTCAAAGCTTCGTGGTGAAATACTGCCCCGCGGCGCAGGGAAGCGTCCTCTTTTTGCACAATGGGCGTGCAAGCGGACCAGAAATAGACCCCAGACTGTTTCGAGCCCAGTGGCCAGAATCTCTGAGTGCGGAGCGCCCCAACGGGCCCTCTCCACTTCCTTTGAGGGCCCCCTGATGCCCCCGCCCCTTGCGCTGGCCGCCTTCGTCCGCTAATCTGCTCTGCGCTGGAACGGTGTCCGAGTGGTTGAAGGAGCACGCCTGGAAAGCGTGTATAGGGGCAACTCTATCGAGGGTTCGAATCCCTCCCGTTCCGCCAGACAAGGCGAAGGGCCGCAGCACATCATGCTGCGGCCCTTCGCCTTTGCTCCTACCTCTTTGCCACCCGCCAGGCGCTCAGCAGCGGGAGCAGCGCCAGCGCGGCGCAGGCGAGGGCCAGCGCGGGAAAACCGACGTGGGCGATCACCACGCCGCCCAACAGGGTTCCAACTCCCGCAGAGACGTAGCCCAGTCCATCGGTCACGCCCTGAGCGGCGGGGGTGCGCGCCATCGCCTTGCTGCCGGTGACGAAGGCGAGGTTCCACCCCAGACCCAGCAGGAACATGCTGAGCGCCAGCGGAGCCGCGCCCGACAACGGAGCGGTCAGGGCAGCGGCGGCGAGCAGTCCCGCGCCACCCACGTACCCCACACGCAACCCCAGGCGGTCAATGAGGGGCCCAGTGAGCCAGCCGAAACCGAACATCCCCGCGATATGCCCCGAGATCAACACCGCCACACTCCCGTGGTCCATGCCCAGGTGATGCGCCCGCAAAGGCGTCAAGCTCATCAGCGTGACCATGAGTCCCTGAGCGGTAGCGAGCGCGAGCGCAGTGGAGCGGACGCCGGGCAGCGCGAAGGCCTCGCGGACGGAAAGGCGAGCCCGCGCTCCCGCCTGTACTGGGATGACGGGCACCCACAGCGCCATCAGCAGCGCGGCCACACCCAGCAGGCCGCCCCCAACGAGCCACCCGGCCACCTCTGCCGTCGTTCCCAGGCGAGTCCCCAGGCCCTCCACCGCGCCCGAGAAGCCCGTGATCAGGAAGGAGCCCAGCACGCTCATCAGCATTAAGGCGCCCAGGGCCGTGCCCCTACGCGACTCGGGCACACTTTCGGCGGCGGCGTAGCGGGCCTGCTGGTAGCCGCCCTGCGCCGCGCCCATCATGCACGCGCCGAGGAGAAAGAGGGGCGTCACAGCCGCCCGCGCACCCAGAAAGCCCAGCACCGCACCGCACGCCCCCAGGGTAAAGGCCAGTCCCAGGCCCAGCTTACGGCCCGAGCGCAGCATCAGCGCGCCAAACAAGCCCGCCGAGAGCGCCGCTGACGTGCTGATGAGGGTAGAGGGCAGCCCCGAGAGGCTCTCGCGGCCCAGACTGCTCATGATCAGGCTGGCGAGGACCGTGCTGACGGTGGTGGCTCCAGTGGCGAGGGCCTGCGCGGCGTACAGCGGCGCGAGACGGCCGAGGGGCAGGGCGGCCGAAGCCTGACCCACGTCCAATGAAACGGGTTCAGGCACCCTGGGCGGCCCAACGCGCAGCAACGGCGGTTTTCAGGTACGTGGCGGCGTCCTCCGTGCTGGCCCCGGGCGTAAAGACCTTGCCCACGCCCAGTTCTTCGAGCTTGGGCAGATCCTGATCGGGGATGATGCCGCCGCCAAACACGATGATGTCCGCCGCGTCCCGCTCGCGCAGCAGCCGCACCACCTCGCGGAAATAGTGCATGTGCGCGCCTGACAGCACGCTGAGGCCAATGGCGTCCACGTCCTCCTGAATGGCGGCGTTCACGATCATCTCGGCAGTCTGGCGCAGGCCCGTATACACGACTTCCATCCCCGCGTCGCGCAGCGCCCGCGCCACCACCTTCGCGCCCCGGTCGTGGCCGTCCATGCCGGGTTTGGCGATCAGCACCCTGATGCGGCGGTCTTCCATAGTTTCTGTCCTCCTAACGAGCGTTTGGAGCCATGTTAGCGCGGTGAGGGCGCGTTCAGCCGTCAGCACCCAGCTTTCAGCAGCTGTTTAGCTCCACAAGTGACCCGGACCGTCATACGCGCGCTCCTGCCGGTCTTGCCGACTCTGCGAACCTTTGCCCAGGTGGCCGCGCCCGCCACACTGTTGCAAAGTCTGCGGCATCCGAATGCCTGGGCGGCCCTCTTCGTGGATGCCCGGCAGACCGTCGCCGTGGACCCGGACGGTGCGGCGGCGGTCTTTTTCAGCCAGGGCGCTGCACACGCCGTGAAGTTCTCCGAGAACGTCAAACTGCGCCCCCCTGGTCACGCCCGGGGGCCGCGTTGTGGCGGTGGAGCTGGATTTCCCACGCTGCGAGGTGGCCGTGTGGAACGTGACGGGGGGCCGAAAAGTGACTGTCTTGCGGGACTCCAGAGGGCACCGAGTTCGCCTTTGACCCGCAGTTCACCCCGGAGGGACGGTTTCTCCTGACCCAGGACACAGCGGGCTTTCGCCGGTGGGACACCCGCAGTGGCCGGCTCCTGCGTTCCCTTCCCGTCCGCTTCCAGCGTCTCCACGTCAGCCCGGATGGCGGCTTGGTGGCCGTCACCACCGGAAAGCGTCCGGTGAAGGTGTGGACTCCGGACCCCCCTCGCGCCGCCTCAAGGTCTCGCCGCCGCCCCCAGATTGCCTGAACGGACCAGGGTCCTGGTCCGTACGGGTGTGGAACGGGGAGGGCGGGGGGTGCAAGACCTGAAGCGGGCGAACAAACGGGAGTCTGGCGATCCCCCAGCTTCAGCCCTGACGGTCAGTTCGTGGCGGCCAACGAGGGGGCCACCGGGGTGGCCGGGTGGCGCACCGCCGCCGCCTTCCTGCTCGCCCAAGTCCAGCCCTCCACGGCACGCAGGCCACGGACCTGAAGACCAGCCGGACAACACGCTCTACGCGGCCTTCGACAGCGGGCAGGTCGTCGTGCAGCGCCTGGGACGGCTAAAGCATTTGTCCGAATGACGCCGTGCGTGGAAGGGCACCCCTCACGGCACCATTCTCCCCATGCCCATTCAAGTTCGCCCGCCGGGCCCGGTCAAAAAGAAGTCCTCGTTCTGACACATGCGCTAAAGCGCCACCCGGTCGTCTGGAACGTCTTTGGCAGTGAGCGCGGCTGGCCCACCCTCGCCCTGGGACTGGACCAACTGGCCATGGTCGACGAAAGTGGGCGTGGGCGGATCAAGGTGCTGAAGCTGCCGCAGGGCGGCGAGGCGTCAACGGGGAGAAGCGAGAGCGATGCGTCGGTGACGCCCTCTGCCCCTGGCGCCCTCAGCCCCGCGCTGCCCGCTCCACGCGCGACACCACACGGTCCCGCCCCAAGGCTTCGAGCATCTCAAACATGCCGGGGCTCTCGCTGGTCCCCGCGATGGCGGCGCGCAGGGGCTGCATCACCTTGCCGGGTTTGAGGCCCTTTTCCTCGGCAAAGGCACGCAGGGCTGCGTCCGTCGCGACTTGGTCGAACGAGGGCAGATTCTTGAGGCGGGTGGCCAGTTCCGCCAGGAAGGGGCGGCCTTCCTCGACCAGCTTCTGCGCCTTCTCGTTCACGGGATAGTCCTCGGACCAGAAGTAGGGCGTCTTGTCCAGAAATTCGGAGAACACGTCCATGCGCGGAATCATCATGCGGACCACCGCGCGGAAGTACGCGTCAAGGGGCAGCTCGCGCTTCTGCCCAGCCAGGTAGGCGTGGAGCCTCTTTGAGACCTCCTCCTCGCCCAGCACCTCGCGCAGGTACTTGCCGTTCATCCACTTGAGCTTATCGAGGCTGAAGACGGGGCCACCCAGGGTCACGTCCTCCAGCCGGAAGACGCGCTGGAACTCGTCGAGACCGAAGATTTCCTGGCCCTCGGGGTGGGTCCAGCCCATGGTGGCGAGGAAGTTGAGCATCGCTTCCGGCAAGTAGCCCTGTTCCATATACCACTCCACCGAGGTGGGATTCTTGCGCTTGCTGATCTTGGATTTGTCGGCGTTGCGCAGGAGGGGCATGTGGGCGAACACCGGCTCCGGCCAGCTGAAAGCGCGGTACAACAGCACGTGGATGGGCGTGGAGGTGATCCATTCCTCGGCGCGGACCACGTGCGTTACCCCCATCAGGCGGTCGTCGACCACATTTGCGAGGTGGTAGGTGGGGTAGCCGTCGGCCTTGAGCAGCACCTTGTCGTCGATCTCGCGGTTCTGAAAAGCGATGGGCTTGCGGAGCAGATCGTTCACCACTGTCTCGCCCTCGCGGGGCACCTTGAGGCGAATGACGGCGGCCTCGCCTGCGTCCACCCGGCGCTGTGCCTCAGCAGCGTCCAGACCGCGGCTCGGAACGGCGATCACGCGGCCTTCCTTCTGGGCTGCCTCACGCAGGGCAGTCAGTTCCTCGGGTGTCTCGAACGCGTAATAGGCGTGGCCGGATGAGACGAGTTGCCGGGCGTACTCACCGTACAGGTCAAATCTCTCGCTCTGACGGTAGGGGCCGTTGGAGCCGCCTTGCAGCGGCGACTCGTCGGGGGTCAGGCCCAGCCACTGCATCATCTGGAAGATGCGCGTTTCGCTGCTCTCCACGTAGCGGGTGCGGTCCGTGTCCTCAATGCGCAGGATGAACTTGCCCTGCTCGCCCCTGCTCTGCGCCTGGTGGGCAAGGGCGTGGTTGAAGAGGCCGATATACGCGGTCCCGACGTGGGGATCGCCAGTGGGGCTGGGCGCGATGCGGGTGACGACAGGCATGGAGCACAGGATACGGGGGCGCGGCCACATGCGGCAGCGGTGGGATGCGGGGGCCGTTCGCCTGCGGGGATGAGCCGCCTGATCCTCCTGCCTGCCCTGCTTCTGCCGTTCGGGGTGGCGTCCGCGCAATTCACGCCTGCCACTGCCGCGCCACCTACCGTCTACATCGGCATTCAGCCATTCCCAACCCGTCAGACCTGGACCCCAGCAGGGCGAGCCCAGTGCCGGTCAGGCTGCTCAGCCAGTTGGGGCAGGGCAGCGTTTGCGAGGGCGGCTTCACCGAGACGTATCGGGGAGAGCTGGCCTTCGTGCGCGCCAGCGAGGCCACCGGAGCAGGGGGACGGATGAAGAAGGTGGTGGCCGACACTGGCCCCGGAGCAACGCGGGAGCCTCGTGCAGGCCGCCGCTCGCGTGGGGGCCTGCAGCCCTGACCGCTGCACGACGCCTGGCATGGGCGCCGCATCTCCGGGCACTCGGGACGGACGTTCGCAAAGGGCTGCGCTGGGCAGAGGCCGAAGTCCCACCCCCATTCCCAACCTTTGGAGGTGGCAACGCCCTGCCTGGCCAGAGGAGGCGGAGCAGGTGTTGGGGGAAGGCGCTCAGGGTGACGGGCCGAACGGACACCGGGAACCTCCCCACCGTTACCAGCTTCGATCTGGTGGCCGCACTTCAGGCCGAGACAGACCGGGAAACGGTGTACGTCAAGGCGAGCGGCGCGGATCAGGAGGCGCGTGTAACGGCCCTGCTCTCGCGCACGCTGCCGCAGCTGCTTGCGCCCCTGCTCTGGACCGAGGCCAAGCACGCCTGACACTGAGCGCCTCGGACGGTGAACTGCTGGCCAGCGTGGGTCAGCCCGGGGCGTGGGTGAAAGCTGCCCCCAGGCTTGCGGGATCCCAGCAGAGAGCCGGTGCCACCGCCCTCGCCGCGCGGGGGTGTCCTGCGTCTCCGCTGTCCGAGATGACGGAGCGGGTGTGGGAAGGGACGTTGCCTGGCTGGCGGCCTCTGTACGTGCCCTTTTGCCCCCAGGAAGCGGTGCGCGAACTCACTCGCCTCTGACCTTCTTCTTGCCTGCGCGCCCCAGCCACCACAGGCCAATGGGCAGGAGAAGTAGGCTCAGAACGCCGTATTCCGGGGAAACGGCGGGGGTGGATGTGGGGGGGGGCGCCGCCTGCGGCTTGCTTTCCATAGGTCTACATACGGGAGGAGTGGGGTCAGGGTTGCCGAGAAACCTGCGCCGCCGGTGACGCTCTGCCCTACAGCGGACCAGCGCCGAAGGGGTGATCCACGACGTACAGCCAATGCCCCCCGGGTTGACGCTGCACGACCTCCGCGGTGTGGCCCTCCAGGTGGAGCGGCTTACCATCCGCCCCTGTGGTGGTCAGTTCCCAGTGGGCCCGCAACAGCGCGGTGTCTCCAGAGACGAACGCGTGGATGTTCCGCGCCGTCACCGTACCGTCAAGGCCCTGCAGGCCCTGCAGGTTCTCCCGCAACGCCTCTCCATCCCCAGATCCACCTGCCCGTCTGGCCGCACGGATTGGGCTTCGGGCCCGTACAGCGCCAGCAGATGTTCAACGCGGCGCGAGTTAAAGGCGCGCGCAAACGCCGGATTTATCCGCTGCGGTGCGAATACCGTACACGCCGTGTCGTTCATGGTTCCTGCCTTCTGAGCGTGGACAATGGGACGGGCAATGCCCGCGTCGACCCTACCGTTGCTGGGCGAGACCCGTGAAGAACGCACCAAAGCGAAAGGACCTTTCCAAATGGATACCGAAGGCGAGCAGCCCGCGTGACGCGGTACCAAGCACGGCCAAGGTGCTGACCGAGCGCCTCCGCACGCAGGAACGGTCCGGTCCGGCGCCGTGAAGCGGACAATGTACCCGGAGGTGCCTCCCCGGGTGGAATATACCCTGACCCCCACGGCCAACGGCTCAGCAGGATTCTCGACGACCTCGGAGCCTGGAGCGCTGCTACGGTGGGGCTGATGCCGCCCGTTCATCACGCCCCGCCGAAGGAAGATAGAGGTTCCACTTGAATTGGAAGCCGGAGGAAATTCCTCTAAACGGAGGAATGCCATCTGGTACAGTTTCCGGATCATCCGTTGCCTCCCCTCAGCTTCGGTGGTTCCACGCTTCTGGGTCACCGTTTTTCCTGCTCGTTCCGCTTGGGTTGACCCGTTATCCCATCACAGATGAACTGGAATCCTTATGGGTGCGTGTTTTCCAGTTGCAGACCCGTTCCTTCAGTAAACGGGCGACGCACACCTGCCCGGCTGGGCCTGCAAAATTCACCGTCTCTGACACGAACTTACAGGGGCTGTTCCGCTTGAAGGTCGTAACAGGGCGAAAAAACGCCGATCTGGCCCTGCGTATGTAGACTTTTGTCCGGCTTTCAAATTGAATCGTTGACCCAGCGATTCAACCTGAGCGGACTGGCCCACGGCGCAGCGGGCGCGTGGAAACAAAACCGGTTGCGGGCATGGCGTTCACACATGGGAAGAGCGCGGGCATATGAACGCAACAGTCGGAATCGGCAGAAGGCCCCAGACCAGACCTAGCCTTCCCGCACCCGCACCTCGTCTCGGCCGCGCGGCACGTCGCGCACGCCCCGCCGGCCAAAGGCGTGGGCGAGGTCCCGTTCTGAAAGGCGCAGCACCGTGGGCCGCCCGTGCGGGCAGGACCAGGGCTGATCGCAAGCGGAAAGGGCAGAGAGGACGGCCCCTCCCCTTCCCAGGTCCAGCATTCCGGCCTTTAGGGCCGGGGCACACGCCAGCCGGGCCAACACGTCACGCCGGGGATCAGAGCTCTCACCGAGCGCCGCCTCCACGATCTGCTCGTGCAACCGGGGCACCGCGAGGGCCGCCAGCGTGGCGGGAACCGTTCGCAGCCGCGCCAGCCCCGCGCCGAAATCCTCCAAGGTGAGGCCCCAGGCGCGCAACTCCGCGCCACGCTCGTGCAGGCGGGCCAGTTGTTCGGGCGTCAGGTGCAGCAACTCGGGTTCGGGCAGGTCAAAGGGTGGGGCGGCCGAGAGTTCGCGGGTCAGGCGCTCGTACAGAGCGCGCTCGTGGGCAGCGTGGGCGTCCACGATCCACAGGTCCCCCTCGCCCTGGGCGAGCAGGTACAGCTCCTGATACACGCCGACGAGGGAGAGGGTGGGGAAGCTCCCGCTCCTGGGTGTGGTCTGCGCCTCGGGCGGGGCAATCAGGGCCGGGGCCACCCGCGCGAGGGGATGGGCCGCGAGGGCCTGCGCCACCGCTTTCCGCACCCGCGCCGCGACGCCCGGTAGGTCCGCAAGGGCGACGACCTGCTTGGCTGGGTGAACGTTGGGGTTGTGGTCCTCGGGCGCGACGCTCAGGTCCAACACGCACAGTGGGGCCACACCCGAGGGCAGCAATTCGGCAAAGCCCTCGATAACGGCCTTTTCCAGTTCGGACGGCGCGAGGACCGGGCGGCCATTCACGCTGAAGTGCATCCGGTCCCGCCGCGCCCGGGTCAACTCCGGACGGGAGACAACGCCCTGCACGCCCTCGGCCTCCACCCGCAACACCCGGTTGGCGCTGAGCGGCCCGTACACGCTGGCCACTGCGCCCCGGTGATCGGCAGGAGCATGGACAAGGCGGGTCTCGCCGTCCACGGTCAGCCGCCAGTGAAGTTCCGGATGGTGCAGCACGTAGCGGCCCACGAGCGCGGTGATGTCGCGCACCTCCAGGGTGGGCGCCGCCTGCGTGCGGAGCCGGGCGGGCAACCGAGCAAAGAGGTTCCGGACAGCCACAGTGGTGCCCGCCGGAGCGGAGGTGCGCCGGACCCGCACGTCCTCGCCCGCCGCCACGACTTCGGCCGCCCCCACCTGCGCGGCAGGCCGGGTGACGAGGTGCAGCTCACCTGCCTGCGCGGCGGCCCACAGCGCCTCACCCCGGAAACCCAGCGTGGTCACGCGCTCAACTGCCCCTGGATGCGGCTCGAGCTTGCTCGTCGCGTGCCGCACGGGCGCGAGGGCCACCGACTCCGCCGCGATGCCCGAACCGTTGTCCCGCACGCGAATCAGTCCCAGGCCGCCGCCCTCCACCTCCACCTCCAGGCGACTGGCCCCCGCATCCAGCGCGTTTTCCACCAGTTCGCGCACCACGTCGAGCGGACGCGACACGACTTCACCCGCCGCGATCAGGCGGGCGACGTGGGGGGGGAGGAGGTGGATCGCCATGGGCGATGGCCGACCGTCAACGGTCTAACGGTCTAAACGCTTCACGCTTTCAGACCGTTAGACCTTCAGGCGGTCAGACCTCCTCCTTTCGTCCCTCACGCTGCCACCGGTGCAGCAGCTCGAGCGCCTGAAGCGGCGTCAAGCGCCCGAGGTCCAGCGCGGCGAGTTCGCGAGTGAGCTTGCGGTCGTCGCCCCCGGCGTTCAGCGCCGTCAGGAGCTGGGCCGCGCGGGCTGTTACGGAGGCGGGCAGTCCGGCGAGGCGGGCCACCTCCACGCCGTAACTCTGGCGCGCCGCACCGGGAATGACCTGGTGGTAGAAGGTGAGGCCGCCTGCGGCTTCGTCCTCCTCGGCGGCGACGTGGAGGTTGATCAAGCCGGGGAACTCGGCTTCCAGGCGCGTCAGTTCGAAATAGTGGGTGGCAAACAGGGTATGCGCCCGCGTACCGTGCAGGTGTTCCAGCGCCGCCTGCGCAATGGCGAGGCCGTCCAGGGTGGAGGTACCGCGCCCCACCTCGTCCAGAATGACGAGGCTGCGGTGCGTGACGCCGTGGAGGATGCCCGCCAGTTCGCTCATTTCCACCATAAAGGTGCTCCGCCCACCCGCCAGATCGTCGCTGGCCCCGATGCGGGTATGAATGGCGTCGTATACGGGCAGCTCGGCGTGATCGGCGGGCACGAAGGACCCCACCTGATGCAGCAGCGCGCAGAGGGCCACCGTGCGGAGGTAGGTACTCTTTCCCGCCATATTCGGCCCAGTCAGGAGCAGCAGGTGACGGTGAGCGGCGAGCTCGGCGTCGTTCGGCACGAAGCGCCCACCCGTGGCCCGCTCCACGACGGGGTGCCGGGCCTGCACCAGCCGGGCGTCTCCCGTGACGGTCTGCGGGCGGACCCAGCCGCAATTCACCGCAAGTTCGCCCAGGGCGGCCAGCACGTCCAGCTCCGCCAGCGCCCCGGCCGCCTCCGACAAGGCTTCGGCGTGGGCGGCCAGCCCATCACGCAACCCGGAAAAGACCTCCAGTTCGAGGCGCTGGGCCGCGGTCTCCAGACGCACGATCTCACGCTCACGCTCACGCAGATCCTGGCGGGTAAAGCGGGCCCGGTCCTTGAGCGTGGCGATCTGGCGGTAGTCGGCGGGGACCTTGCTCAGGTGGGCCCCCGTGACCTCCAGGTAATAGCCGAAGACGTTGTTGAAGCCCACCTTCAGGCTCCCGATGCCCGTCCGCTCACGCTCGGTGGTTTCCAGATCGGCCAGCCAGGCGCGGTGACCCAGGGCTTCAGAACGCAGGCCATCAAGTTCGCCGTGAAAGCCGTCGCGGATCAGTCCGCCCTCGCCGGCGCGAATGGGCGGATCGTCCACCAGGGCGGCGCGGACCAGGGTCACCACGTCGGGTAGGGCCCCCAGGCGGCCACGAATGCCGCCCAGCAGGCCATCGTGGGTCTCCAGCAGGCGGGTGGCCTCGGGCAAGAGTTCCAGCGTGCGGGCCAGGGCCGCCACCTCACGTGGGGTGGCGCGGCGGGTGGCGACGCGGGCAGACAGGCGCTCAAGATCGTGCGCACGGTACAGCAGGGCGCGAATGGCCCCGCGCAGATCGGCCGTTCGCGTGAGCGTCTCGACGGCATCCAGCCGGGCCCGAATGCTGAGTTCGTCGAGCAGTGGAGCACGCAGCCAAGCCCGGAGCCTGCGTCGGCCGCCCGCCGTCCGCGTCTCGCAAAGCACGTCCATCAACGTCACACCCTGCGGTGACTGGGCCTGAAAGACCTCCAGGGCCCGTACCGCCGCTTCGGGCAGCCGCATATGGGCCCCCGGCTCGAAACGTACCACCCGGCGCACCATCTCCAGCTTGCCCTGCTGGGTGTGACGCGCGTAGCTCAGGACAGCGCCGCATGCCCGGACCAGCGCGGTGGACGTCAGCGAGCCGGGCACGTCACCCAGCGTATTGGTCAGTTCCTCACGCGCCGCCGTCAGGTCGAAATTGGCGGGCGAGAGCATCACTGGAAAGCGCGACTGGAAATCGGCCAGCAGGGCCGGGTTGCCGGAGAGTTCTGGGGCGAGCAGCACCTCGCGGGCGCGGTGACGGGCCAGTTCGTCGTACAGGGACGTGCGGGTGTGAAAGGCAGCGCACCGGAATTCACCGGTGGACACGTCCAGCAGCGCGAGGGCGTAGCCGTCTCCCGTCGCCACCGCCCCGAGGTAGTTCTCGTCGGCGGTGAGCAGGCGCTCCTCGGTCACGGTCCCGGGGGTCAGCAGTTGGGTGACCTTGCGGTCCACCAGGCCCGAGCCGGCTTCCTCAATCTGGTCCGCCACAGCCACACGCACACCTGCCGCGAGCAAGCGCTCCACATTGGCGTCCAGCGTGCGGATGGGGACTCCAGCCATGGGCGTAGAGAAGTCCTTGCTGCTCTTGTGGGTGAGGGCGATGCCCAGCAGGCGGGCGGCGCGCTCAGCGTCTTCGCCGAAGGTTTCGTAAAAATCACCACATTGAAACAGCAAGAGGGTGTTCGGAAGCATCTCCTCCACCTCGTCCCGCAGCCGGACATACTGCTCCAGCATCGGCGGCAGCGGGCCGTGACCCGTACCCTTCAGGACGCTTTGGGGGACTTGGGTTCTGGGCACAGCGTAAAGATAGCGGGATTCGAGGGTGGGAAGGCGCGATAGGACACCTTGCAGCCCATAGGCCCTCCCCCATTACAGGTACGCCGCAAACAAAAGAATCCTCAGCCGCTTTGTTCCTCCCGCACCTGTCACAGTACCGAACGGTCCAAAGACCACGCGGCTGCGGACGGGGAAGGCAGGCAGGCTTCTGGCCTTCCCGCAAGAGGGACTGGGGCCAATGATGGGCGAGGCATACCCGGATGTGGAGTTTGAGGTGGTGGAGGCTCGGGCCCAGGAGCTTCGGCTCGACGGGTGGAAGCCGGAGACGCCGGGCGATGTACGCAGGCCCTGCCTTGCAGCCCTCACTGCAGGCCGAGCAACGCTTCCCAGCGATTGCCGGTGCCGTTGAAGCGCAGGCGGCCCACCCAGTGCCCAAGCGGCTGCAAACGAGATCACAAAGAACCGACGCTCAAGGTTTTCCCTTCACAACGGCGTTCTGGAGGCAAGATGCACCTTAAAACCGACCCGCAGGGCCCACAGATGAAACCCAGACCTGGCCTGACCCTTAACTGGACCGGGCCTCATTCCGTATGACTTCCATCCAATTCACAGCCCCATATACAGGGAGAAAACTGCCAATCATATTCAAACGACCTGCCAGGAAATAGGGGATGAATGGGGTCACAAATGCTGCGGCTCCCCTGCCCACTGGACTGGCCAAACCTGTCTGTACCGATAGGAGTAGCAGCCCTCCCGCCAGAAGCGCAGCCCCAAGGACGCCCAGGGCGCCCGGTAGACCTAGACTTCGCCGCCCGCTGCATACGCCTTGGGCCAGAACGAGGCCAGCCGCCAGGAAGATGACAACGGACGCCGCGCTACTCAAATCAACTCGGGTGTTCATGCTGCAGGCCACGGTCTCAGATGCGGTTGCGCTGCCCGATGGGTGCTGGACGCATCACTCACCGAGAAAAACTCTGGCCAATGAAGCCGCAGGTGCTTCGCCTCAAGTGCCCAGCCCAGGATCACACTCCGCCTCGTCCACACCTTTCCCAGCAGGCTCTTCTTATTGAAACAGTCTTAGGTAAGCGACATTGAAGGATTTCTATCCGGGTGAACTATGGCAAAAATAACCATCCACCAAGCCAGAAGCACAAGAATTCTGCAGGATTATAAATCTAGTATAGATAATAATTCCGACTTATATATGAGGGCTTTGGATGGCGAATTCCGTTGGAGCGAGCTACTTTGACCCACAAAAAAAGAAGCCAACGGCAGAGTAGCAATTAGAGATCGCCAATCTTCCAATTGGTAGTTTAGGGAGATAGACTGGATATACATTTTAGCAGGACCCTGTACTATCAGTTGAACCTTTGTCCAAAAAGAATAAAATTTGGATACTCTTCTTTAAGTCGGTTTAGACGTGAACAGGAGTAGTGTTCAAGCGGCAGATTGAACAAGCCGAGGCGCGGCCGGGCGTACTCGGTTCCCAGGTGGCGCACGCCCACTTTCACCACCGTCTTCCGGTCCTTGCCTGCGAGGCGGCCCTTCAGGTCCTGAGCGGCCTTCACAGTGCCGCCGATGAGGTCCGTCACCTCAGTCCACGCAAAGGGTGGATTGGCGAGGGCCAGCACCTTGCCGGTCAGACCAGGCAGGTGGGTGGTCGTCCAGTCGGTCCGCACGTTTACCTGAGGCTGTGCGGCGGGCGTGCTGGTATGGCTCGGGGCAGCCGTCAGGGCGAGCGCCCGCTTCGGCGAGGGCCAGTGTGCGGGTTGGTGGCGTCAACCCGCGGTTGACGGGCGGGCCTAGATTCCAAGGGCCTTCTTGGCCCGCTGCAGATACACGGCGCGTTCCTGTAGCCCGTTCAGACGCCCATTCACCCCGCGCGTGACGGCGCTCAGATCATCCCGGTCCGCCGCCTCGTTGAGCCCGCGTCGCCGCCAGTAGGCTGCCGCATCGAGCGCGGCCACCCCGTACTGCAGCAGCAGGTCCGGCTGGCCCTCCAGGTCAAAGCCGATCTCCCGCCCGGACCTGCGGTAATTGGCTCGCCCTGTGGTCTGAATCAAGCCCCGCCCCCGGAAGCGGTAACCGTCGCCGCTGGCCTCGGGGCCGTTCCCGTTGCGCCCCGCGTAGCAGTTGTTGGCGATGGCGGCTGGGCCCGCGTCAGCAAGCCGCCGGGCCAAGGTGTTGGGCGCTTTCGGCGCAGCGTGAGGGTCTACCGCGTACCGATACGGCCAGACCTCAGCGAGTCGTTGCGCGGTGTAGTTCAGGTTCTCGGCCACTGGGCGGAACCCCGACTCATGGGCGAGTTGGGCCAGCCAGTGGGCCACGCGCAGCCGAGAGGAGATGTCAAAGCGCAGGGCCGCCGCGGCGAGTTTGAGTGCGGTGGTCTGCGCTGAGGTGACATCGAGGTCAGTCCGCACAGCCCACAACAAGTCAGGGGTGATCACGACTCCTCCTTTAGAAAGGGCACGTCCGCCACAACGGAGGACCAGACCTGCTTCTTCTTGGCTTCCTTGATGCGTCACACGGCTTCGAGGAACAGGGCAAACGTTACTACGCCCCCAGCAATGTTGCGGCTGTACATCAAACTTCATGACGGCGGTAGGCCTGCGCCACAGGAGGCTGAGCAGAAAGTACCCAGCGGTGCAGGTCCCCCGAAAGTCTTGAACAGCCAGGCGTACATGGCGGGCCAGCGTGCGCCCCTCGCAGTCATGTACGCCTGGCTGCTCCACAACACCGTGGGCATCGCCCACCCGGCAGTATCCAGGTGAGCGGCACAAGGGAGCCGATAACGGGCTGTTGCCAGAGTGTTCCAAGTTCCTGCGTTTTGGCTTCCGCCTTGGCCCGCAGCGCCTCCAGTTCGGCCGGGTTGATCTCGCTACCGTATTTGCCCGCCACCGCCTTCAGATCCACGCGCAGCGTGCTCAGCGGCCGCACCGCGCCGAGCATGGCCCCGATGGTGGCCACCACCGTGGGCTTCTTGCGCGCCAGTTCGCTCAGCAGGACGGTGGACCCGCCAGAAAACACGAGGCTCAGCAGGATGAAGTCCAGGAACTGCCTCCGGCGCGCGAGGGCGAGGGTGACGCCGATTTGCGCGACAACGCCGAAGAGGGCGGTGGCGGTGACGAGCAGCAGTGGCGGCACGGTGCGGGCGAGGTTTTTTCCAGACATGGCCCTCCTCTCTCCCGGCAGCAAGAACCCCCCGCGCGGGGACGGTGGGGGCAGAACGTGCAGGGGTCAGAGGGGGTGAACACGAAGCTCGCCGGGTCAACATCACAGGCATCCCCGCCACCGATGCCAGCGCTGTCCTTCGTGTACCAGACGCGGATCTCTGCGGCTGTCGGCGTCACGTCAAACGCATTGCTCACCCACGCGGAATCTATGCCGCTGCGCTGACTGTTATGGATCGTCTGAATCCGCGTGCCATCCGCGGCCCGGAGGCCGGTGTTCAAATCGTCGTTCGCTTCACTGCTGCCCCACGTGTCGAAGTGGAACGTGCCCGCCTGCTGCTGCGCAAGCGGGAAAATAAGGAACCCCAACGTGCCGTTGTCTGGCGTGAGGCCCGTTTTCCAGATACCCTCACGCCCGTGCGCGGTCCCGAGCAAAACCCAGGGCAGAGGCCAGGATTCTGTGGTGCCACGCCTCCCGGCCGCCTCAGTCGCCATCCACTCCTTCACGGTGCCGTTCAGGAACGTCCAGTACAGTCCCAAGGTCCCCGAGGCATCGTCTACCAGCGTAAACCCCTGGCCCGGCATTGCCGCCGCTGCATTGGCGAACGTGGCGAACGGAGCCTGCTCCTCAGGTACCGGAACTGCAGCGGCCACCCCAATGACCTGCCGCGCCTTCCCTGTTGGCCATTTTTTAGGTCCAGTGCGCCGAGCGTGTCTTCCCGCAGGACGCCCTCAAGCTCCTGCCTACCGAGTCTTGCGCCTTCGTACTGACTGATGACGCTACGCTTAGAGTTTTGTCAAAAAGAGGACCTCTTCTTGACCGAGCCCAGCGAGCGAACTTGAATGAACGTTGGGGAGAATGGCGCCGTGAGGGGTGCCTTTCCACACGCGGCGCCATTCGGACAAAGGCTCTAAACGTCTCGAACAGGTTGTCGTTGGTGCTGCCGCTGATCAGCACCGTCCACGCATCCTTCTTCGCACGCACCGGGCGCACTGGCCGGGGCGTGCCGGTCAGCACCACCCTGGGGTTCTTGCCGAGGCGCAGGCCGAACAGCAGGTTCGTCCAAGTGGTGTCGCCTGCCGTGCACTGGTCAGCATCGTTCCAGAGGGCTGGCTCATCACCCCAAGCGCCATGGTGCTGCGGGCCGTAGGCTTCGGGGCTTCTCGCTGCTGAAGCCCTTGAACTTCGCGCCGTTGCGCGGGTACAGCTCCCTGAAACTTCGGTTCCAGCTGGTGTCGACTGACCCGCCGCGCAGCCCGCTCTCGCCGAACACGCTGAGCAGCCCTGACTCTCCTCCCACCGTGTCGCGGGCGCCGGCGAAGGTCTGCGCCACCAGGGCGAGGCGGCCCCAGGGTGTCTCGCGCACCAACTGGGCGATCGTCTTGGCCCCTGTGCGGGTTTTCCCGAAGCCACGTCCGGCGAGGATCAGCCGCACGAACCAGCCGCCAGGAGTTGGTTCAGGCGGGCGGTGAGGAGCCAGCGTCGCCGGGTGGTCTGCCCTCTGGTAACCACTGGTTTACGCGGTTGGGTCCGGGCGACGCGCCGCTGCGTGTCACCAGCATCGCCGATCCCCCCTCCAGTCGCCAGCACATCCCGGGTGATGGCGATCTCCGACAGGGCCTTGATCGCGCCGGTCACCGCGCTGATGTTCTCGGCGGCGCTGCCTTCCAGTCCCCGGATCATCTCCCCTGTTTGCGAATGACGCCGGTCAGGGTGAGGTTGAATTCGTCGGCATAAAAGGGCCATCACTGCCGAGCAGCTCGCGGCAGTTCTGCAGCGTCTTGAGCGCAATCCTGTGACGCTGGCAAGCTTACGCGTTCCCAAGGAGAGCGGCGTCCACCAGGGCGCGGGCGTTGTCCCGTTTTGGGGCGGCCATTGTTCACCTCCTGGGGACAATGAAAGACCCCACCGAAGCGGGGTGTTGTTAATAGGGCAGCGCAAAGGTCAGGGAACCGACTGCACACCCAGACTCAAATCAACGACCTATCACTAAAGTGACGGGTTTGTGTCTGTGCTCCACCGCAGTTCGGCGTACCTCGAAAGGCGAGCCGCTTTGACTTCGCTGCACGACACATCAGGGGTGGTTGATAAGCACCCCGTAGCCGCCCAGTCCTGCCGGACGACCAACGTTCTTAACGCGATATTTCTCCCGCCAAGCAGGTCCGAATGAACCTCGTATCCGCAACTCTCACACCTGAACATCAACCCCGCGTTCGGCCTGTTGGCCTTCGAGGTGTGACCGCAGGACGTACACGCCTGAGACGTGTAGTTGGCGTCCACCTTGATCGCCAGCGGGGCCTTGTCGTCAATGAAGGCTTGCAGTTCGGCAAAGCTCCACTGACTGCGGCGGCGCTTGTTCTTACGCGACTTCTTGGAGGCGTCCTTGTTGCGACGCCCCTCGGTGCGTTCACAGATCTTCCGCAAATCCTCCAACCCGATCAGGGCCTGGGGGAAGCGGGCGAGAATGTCATTGGCGAGCTTGTGGTTGTGGGCAGCGATGAACCGTCTTTCCCGTCCCGAAAGGGCGATAAGACGCCGTGTGGCGCTCCGGATGCCTTGACGCTGCAACTTCTTACGGAGGCGGGCGAAGTGGTCCTTCTTCTGCCGGGCCGCCTTGCCGGAGAAGAAAGCGGCGTTGCTGCGGGTGTCGGTGGCGACGGCGTGATACCGCTGACCGACATCCACCCCGATCACCCGCTTGTGATCGGTGGGCTGCGGATCAGGGACCGTGATCGTCAAGGCAACCAGCAGCGAATACTGCTTTTTACGCTTGTCGTACCACAGCGTCCCCGACCCGATTTCCGCGCCGTTCTGGATGTATTCCAGATGCTTGGCGTAGCCCTCGTGGGGGATCACAATGCGCTTGTCCAGGGTGTCCACACTGACCTGCTGCCCCTTCTTGAAGGAGTAGTCCTTCTTGTAGAACATGGTCAGGAAGCGGGAGACGTGCTTGGGGGCGCGTCAAAGCCCTTAAACCTCCTCGGCTTCAGACCCGCTTCGACACGAAACGTCTGCTTTTTCTGGTGGTCTTTGAACTTGGTCAAGAGCTGCTTGAAGAAAGCTCCGACCCGACGGGGAACCGAGCGAGCAGACTGCGCCTTCAACCCAAAACGTTCGCGCAGGTGGGTGTCGACCTCCTGCTGGATCTTTGAGGCATTGGAGGATTTACCCATCTCATAAGCCACTTTGGCGGTGTGGTTCAGCGCGTCGCGGTAACTCAAGCTGAACGCATCCAGAGCAGCTTTCTGCTGCGGGGTGCAGTTCAACTTGAGCTTGGCCGTCAGCGTGATCTCCTCAGAGAAAGGATGTCCTCTCAAGTGGACACATTCAAGGAGCTTCGGCTTCAGTCGCCCTTCGGGCGAGACGGCATTCACCCCACGACTGAAGTCGCGGCCACCCTGCCGTCAAAGGTGGACGTATTGCTGGAGTTGAGGGTGGGTTTTGCGCGATTTGTGAGGGGCTGGGCTCGGATCAAACACAGCCTCACCGTTGGTGCTGTTCATTCCCAGGCGGGCCCGAGTGGCCTCCCGGACAGCCGCATCGGGGATGCGCGAGAGGTACGCCCCGACTGCTTTCAGGGTGCTCCCGTGCCTACGCCATGGCTGCGGGTGCGTCATCTCCACGTCACCCCTCTCTCCATAGACTCTGGGAGTGATAACTCAGTTGACTCTTCGCGAAGCCACCCCCGATGACCTGCCGTTCATGCTCAGCCTGGCTCCCCGCCTTACGGCCACTGCCCCAGCTTGGCGAGATCAAGCCGAGATGACAGCGGGGTATGAAGGGCTGTTTACAGGCGCAATTCATGAGCCTGAAGAAGGCTCGGCTGTGTTGATCGCGCAAAACCCTGAGGGTCAGCCGGTAGGTTTCACCCTGCTGTACTGGGATCCCAAGGCGCGCAGCGCTTTCATCAAGGATCTGGCGGTGAGTGAGCGCGCCGAAGGACTGGGTGTCGGCCAGTTTTTGATGCAGTCCATCGAACAATGGGCCAAGGACAAAGGGGCCGTGGAGATCATGCTGAAGACCTCCTGGTACAACACGCGGGCCCGCAGCTTCTACGAACGTGCTGGTTTTCAAGAGGACCACATTGCTTTGGTACGCCGCTTGGATTGACGTCACAGCGGCCCCTCGCACCTCTTCCACGAAGTTCATGACGGCCGCCTCGGCGGAGGGTGCGCTGTCCCCCACCGCGAACGCGGGCGCTTCCACGTACTGCACGATGCCCGCTGCGCCGCGCACATTCCCGCTCGGATCAAGCATGGCGGTGATCTGAAGGCACTGCCCCCCGGGAAGCTGCGCGGCGTGGCTGGTCATCCAGTCCGTCCACCCTCCTTTACGCTGCCGTTGCCGTTCATCCGGCCCGCGTCGATGTGATCCTCCTGCCGCTGCACCCGCTCATACGCGTCAGTGTCTGACGTTCCCGCGGATAATCGCCCTGCGGGCAGGTCCTGGAATGGCACCCGTTCCCGGGAGGCCGGGTGCTCCACGACACCCGCAGCGCCGATCTGCTGCACCGCTTCCGCCACGGCCTTGATCTGGCTCGTGGTCGGCTTCTCGCTCCCGGCAGCCGCGTGGATGAACTTGTTGCGGCTCAGGGTCCAGCGCCGCAATGGTCCGCGCTTTTCCGCTCCCGCGACTCGCGCGCCCGTGATCAGTTGGCTGGCGCGCTGCCGGGTGAAGCCCCAACGGGCTTCGAGGGAGGCGCCGAAGGTCTCAAAGGTAGCGCGGTACAGGCGCCGGTCCCAAATCTCCGTCAGGGCCGCGCTGGTCTTCCCGAACACGCGCAGTCCGTCCCCAATCACGGCTTCAAGCGGCGCCACGCCCGGTCGTTGCGTTCCTCGGGGACCAGGGGCTGAACAACAGGGGTTTGTGCTACGGCAGTCATGCCACCCTCAGTACATTCGGAAGATGACCGGGTTTAACCAGTTCATGACCCCTGCACGCATCGTGGGTCACGTCTTGTCATTGAGTGGGTTGATGCTTTACTTCCTGGTTCCTCGCTTTGCTACACTTGCTTTGATATTGCTCATCGTTGGCTTTGGGCTGAGTGTCGGCATAGATATTTCCCTTGCAATGGTAGGCAAGCAGACTTGGAAGAGTGCCTTTCTTGGACTCATAGGGCCACTCATTGTTTTGATCTATATATTGTTTTAGAACCAGTTCTATTACCATAAATTCACCTGTGGGGCGGGCCTGCACCCGCCCCCTTTCATTCAGGCGCTGGCTGCGTGCCGCTGTCGGGCTGACTGCGCGGGAAGGGCAGGTCTTCTTCCTCGGGGGCGACCAATCGGTACATCGCCAGGTCGAGTCGCTGAAGGCACAGATGGCACCGCCTCCAGTGATCACCCTGCCGGACAACTGGGCGGCTCTGGAGGCGGTGGGGAAGTTGGTGGGTGAGGGTGTACCGACGTGGGAGGTGTTGATGCGCTCAGGCACGGGCCCAAGGGTGGGCCAGGTGGGGTGCAGGGGGTTTAGAGCATTTGTCAGAATGGCGCCGCGCGTGTATGTCACCCTCCCGGCGCCATTCTCCCCCATGCCCATTCCAGTTCGCTCGCCGGGCTCGGTCAAAAGGGGAACTCTTTTCGGCACATGCCCCAAAAGAGTCTTTCTCGTTCCAGGGTTCACTCCCGAGCTCGGCCGCCATGTTCTAACACCGCTTCGAGGAATGTCGTGAGGTTGTCCGGCCCACCAGGCCGCGGCTCAGGAATAGCGAACGTGACTTCTGAGAGAGTGCTGTCGTGCCGATGCAGATGCTCGCGCAGAGCGAAGAGCATGGCCGGAGCAACGACACCTGGGTCATTGCCAAACACCCCACAGCCCCACGCGCCGAGAATCAGGTGATCTGTTTCAAGCTCCCCAGCGGCGCGCAACACCAGGTGGGTGCGGGTGCGAATGAGCTCCCCCGCCTGACGCTGCCGCCCCTGGTCTCCCGGAAATTCCCGCAGGTTCGGCGCGGCACAACTGATGACGTTCGCTCGCCTCGGAATGATCGGCTGACCGCCGTCATCCAGGAAGAAGAAAACGTCAGGGGAAAGCAGAGCTGCATGCGCCCCCATGGCGTCCGCCGCACGGCCCGCTTCATAAAACGGCCGTGCCGCACCGCACGACAACGACGCGAACAGCGTCGACGTCCGGCACAGGTCCTCCTCCTGCGCGAGACTGCCGGTCAGGAAGTCCCCGCCGACGCGCGTGCCGGAAGCAAAGTTCAGGACAGTTACTCGCGTGCCTGACGGTGCCCGGTGGACTGCCTGCGAGCTCGTCGCATCCATCACCGACAACTTCGGCCAGGGCCGTTCGGGACCACGCCCTATGGATGGAGCACCCTGCAAGACGCGCGTGCTGCGGATCAGCGCGTCCAGTTCCAGAGAAAGGGTTTCCCTCCTCGGGTGTACTGCCCGGCTTCCAGGAGCGCCAGCACATCTTGTGTGCGTTTCTGACGTTGCGTGCGGCTGCTTTGCGTCATACCGCTCCTTCCAGGGCAGGAAGCTGGAACTGCCCGCGGCGCGGGAATGACGAGGATGACCCGTACCCGCCGGCTTGCGCCGCTGCGCCTCCTGCAATTTCAGCACATTCCGGAACTGCAAGAGCGGCCCATCCCGGGTAGGCGCTTGGGCAGGGGATCCAGTTTTTGTTCTGAACGCTGTCTCGCTGTTTTGAAACAGCAAGAGGAAATCCGGATGGGCGTCACGCAGGGCCACGCACTGCTCCCGCATTGGAGGCAGGACCCCGGATCCGGTTCCCTTGCGGACGTGTTGCGCGGCAGCTCCAGGCACCCGCCATGCTCAGCGCACCTCGTTCTGTTGTGGACGGAATAGGAATTGCAAGTGTGGGCGCAGGGAGACGCGGCCCCCTAGCCCAACCCTGGTCCAGACCCGCCGAGGCCGTCTACGCTGTCGCCATGCCAGAAGACGGAATGACAGCGACGGGCGGCCTGCACGGCATCACCCAGGACACGCCGGAGACGGCCGGAACACCGACCGGAGCCGGAAGCGTGGACGGGATTTCCGCTGCCGGTGATCCGCCCGCTACCGCCGAGGAGAGCCGTACCACGGGCGGCACCCTGATAACCGCCGAGCGGGGCGGAGCGGAAGGGGGAGACGCTGCACCGGCCCACCCGGCCCTCGCGCGCGCGGAACAGGAGGAACAGCGCGAGAAGGGTATGGGGGACAGCGAGGACGGGGGCGTGACGGGCGAACACAACTTCTGACCGGCGTGAGAGCACAGCCCGCCCCCATGCCAGATGGGGCGGGCTGAAGTTGGGGACACGCTCAGCGCGAGAAGGGCTGGAGGCTCAGGGTGACAGCACTGCCGGAGCTGTTGAATACACCCAGTTGTTCGGGAAGCTGCCACTGCGCAGGGAGGCTGTACCCGTGAGCCCAGTGCCCGCAATGGTGCCCGCCAACGTGGCGCTGACCTTGTTCCAGCCGCTGGCAAGCGTCCAGTTCACATTTACGCTGGTAAGCCCCCCGGCGTTTGTACAGTTCTGGGTGCCGGTCACGTTCACAGGGCGGTCCACGTACACGTAGGAGCCCGACACCGCCGTCAGGCCCACGGGCACGCCGAGGTCGTTGCGGCTCACGCTGACGGTCAGCGGCTGAATGGTCCCCGACTTGGTGGCGCTGACCTGGAGGCTGAGGGTGGCGCTCCGGGCCGCCGGGTCACTGACGGTAAGGGGACCGCTGCACCCGGGCAGCAGCACCGCGTTTCCGCCAAACGCCTGCGTCAGCCGGTCCGTGGGCGGCGCGGGAGGCAGCGTGAGGCTGAAGCTTCCGTCTGCGCCCAGCGCCGTCCGCAGGAGTTCGGAAGTGGTCTGACCACCCACGGTGCCCAGCACCGCCACCACATTCCCTGCGCCGCCTGTCCAGGCCCGCGTGTCGAGGGTGAGGGTCTGGGCGTTGAGATCACCCTCCAGCACCCCTCCGCTCACCGGAACACCGGCTGGCTGCGAAACAACCACATTCACCGCGACGCTCGCCTGCGCCTCGGCCTGGTTGCCCGCTGTGTCGCGGGCCACAGCGCGGTAGGTCACGGTGCCGTTTTCTCCGGCTCCCACTGTGTCGGTCCACCCGTAGGGAGCGGTGGAGTCCTCGCCCAGCTTGAGGCTGCCTCGGTAGAAGGTGACGCCCGACACCGCCACGTTGTCGGCAACAGTGGCCTGCAGCGTGACGCTGCCCGTGGCAGTGAGGCCCTGCGGCGCGGCCTGCAAGCTGACGGTGGGTGGGGTGGTGTCACCTCCGGTTCCGGGCGTGGTTCCCCCCGTGCCAGGAGCAGGATCACCGTTACATGCGGCGAGAAGCAGGGCCGGAGCAAGCAGAAGGGGGAGCCTTTTCATCGCACCTCACCTTAAAGACCACCTCCGTGAGGAGACAAGCCCGGGCCCCGTCATCCTCCTCACATCCCCGGCTGCACCCCGTCCCACCCTCCCCTTTGCCCAGGCGCTTGTCCCGTAGCATGGGCCGCATGAGTTACCACCCCTATGACCCCCGCATGGCCTACGATCCGGACCGCAAGCTGACCGACGGCGACGTGCATGACCTCAAGCCCGAGGGCTGGTGGGGCGACGACGGCAAGCTGTACCGCGACTTCAAGTTCGAGACCTACCAGGCGGGCGTGGACTTCGCTGTGCGCGTGGCGGCGCTGGCTGAGGAACAGGGCCACCACCCCGACATCCACCTGTACTACCGCCGGGTACGCCTGAACTATTTTACCCACGACGCGGGCGGCGTGACCGGGCGCGACATTGAGGGTGCGCAGGCCGTGAACCGGCTGTGGGACGAGCAAAACGGAGCGGGCAACGCTTGAAACTCACCATTCCCGATGCCGACGTGCTGTGGAGCAGCCTGCCGGAGCGGCGCAAGCACGAAATGGTCGTGACCGTTCAGGCCACAGACCTTGACGACCTCAACCACGTCAACAACCAGGTGTACCTGGCGTGGTGCGAGCAGGTGGCCCGCGCCCACGCCCTGCGCGAGGGCATGGGTACCGGCACCCTCGTGAAGCTAGGAGCCGTGCCCGTCGCCCGCCAGCACATCATCACCTACCACCGCCCCGCCCTGTTGGGAGACTGTATCCGCGTCCGCACCGCCCTGACCGTCAGCGTGGGCGTGCGCAGCATCCGCGCCTACACGCTGGACCGCGACGCCGGGGAGAGCAGCGACGGCGAGCGGCTGGCCGAATGCCAGACCGAGTGGGTGTGGGTGGACCCGGTGACGGGCCGGCCCAAGCGCGCGCCGAGGGAAGTGCAAGAGGCATTCGGGTTCTGAAGGGGCGCGGGGCCAACGCGCCGATCAGCAGCACCGGCGTGCCCAGCCACACCACGCCCACGGGAAGTGACTCAGGGCCAGCTCCAGGGCTCGCGAGGCTTCCCCCTCGCCTGCAGGCACGAACAGGGGCAGCGCCGTGAGGGAGAGGAGGGCCGCTGCAGAGCCCAGGCGCGGGGCGGCCACCTCGTGGGAAGCCCAGGCCGTATGACGCGCTTTCAGCAGGGCACGCCCGCCCAGATACAGCAGGGACGCCGCGCCCGCGCGCTTTACCCCCTCGTACCGGCGGCGTTGCGGGTGAGGATACCGCTGAGGCCCAGGGCCCTCAGGGCCGCGCGAAACAGCAGCCCGCAGGGCACCCCCAGCAGCGCCCTGAAGCCCGCCGGACGGCCTCTCACCAGTGGGGTGCGCGCGGAGGGCCGTACCCGCTCCCGCCCGGCGTCACCGTCAGCAGCAGGGAGAACACGGCGAAGCCGAGCAGCGTTCCGTCCATGCCCCAGCGCCGCGCCCGCTCTCCCCTACGTCACCAGTCCCGCCGCTCCCACCTCCCGGTGTGCTCCCGTGCGGAGCAGTTCGCGCAGCGCGCCCACCGTCTCCTCTACCTCGGCCTCGGTGTTGTACAGCGCGACGGGCGCGAGGCGCAGGATGTCAGGCTGGCGGAAATCGGGAACGATGCCGCGTGCGCGGAGCGCCACGCTGAGGGCCTGCGCCTCCGGGTGCGCGAGGGCCACGTGCCCGCCACGGCAGGCGGGATCGTGGGGCGTGACCACCTGCATCTCGGGCAGGTGCGCCTCCGCCAGCGCCATCAGGCGCGAGGTCAGTTCCAGGCTGCGGGCCCGCACCTCCTCCATCGTGACCGAATCGAAGACGGCCAGCGCCCCCTCCAGCCCCGCCAGCGCGAGGATGGGCGGCGTGCCAAGCTGGTACGCCCCTGCCCCTGCCGCTGGCCGGAAGTGGTGCGCCATCTCGAACTGGGTGTCCTTGGCGTGGCCCCACCAGCCGCGCAACCCCGGTGCCTGGCCGTGGTGCCGCTCGTGCAGGAAGAGGCCACCCGGCGCGCCGGGACCCGCATTCACGTATTTGTAGTGGCACCACACGGCGAAGTCTGCGCCCGCGTCGTGCAGGGCGTGGGGCACGCTGCCGACGCTGTGGGCGGCGTCCCAGCCGATCAGCACACCCCGCTCGTGGGCGGCGCGGGTGAGGCCCTCCACGTCCAACAGCTGACCGCTGCGGTACAGCACGGTGGGCAGCACGGCCACGGCCACGTCGTCCGCGAGGGCGGTCAGAATGTCATCCGCGTGCAGGGTATGTCCATCACGACTGGGAATGAGGCGCACCTCGGCTCCCTCACGCTCCGCCCAACTCTGAAGGGCGTACACGTCGGAGGGGAAATCGAGCGAGGTGGCGACGAGGTGACGCCGCCCTTTCTCAGAAGACGGGCCTTCCGGGCGGTAAAGCGTGGCGAGCAGCGCGTGGAGGTTGGCCGTGATGCTCCCGGTGGCGATGACCTCGTGGGGACGGGCCCCCACCAGCCGCGCCATGGAGGGCGAGAGGCTTTCGGCGAGGTTGAACCAGGCGTCCCAGCCGCCCACCGCGTCGCGCTGCCAGTCGTCCAGGCGGCGCAGTACCGCCTCACGCGCGGCGTGCGGCATCAGGCCGAGGCTGTTGCCGTCCATGTAGATGCCGGGAGGGATGGCAAACATGTCTCGCCTCATGCGTCCGCTCCAGGCAGGGTACCCGCTGGAAACAGGACCGCGCGGGCAGGCGCACCGTCTACATCAGTCAAGGGCAAGGGCAAGCAGACGAGATCGTACTCGCCGTCTGGTACAGCGCTGAGGTTCAGACCCTCCAGAATCAGCACTCCCGCCTCCCGGCAAGCGTGGTGAGCGCCGAGCGTCTTGCTCGTCAGTGGGTCCACGCTGGGGCTGTCGGTTCCAATGAGCTGCACTCCACGCCGCGCCAGTTCGCGCACGAGGTCCGGGTGCAGGGCGGCGAAGTCTTCCGGAAAGGTGGCCCAGCGCGCGGGCTGACCGGTGTGCAACAGCAGGCGGGCGGGCAGAGCTCCGGGCAGATCGTCCAGCGCCCTCGCCGAAACCAGACCGTCCTCGGCCTGCACCGTCAGCACCCGGCAGCGGCCCACGTACGGGTCCAGCCCCACCTCGCCCAGCCGCGCGCCCGCGTCGTCGTAGTGCCACGGCGCGTCCACATGGGTGCCGGTGTGGGTGCTGGTGCGGAGTTCACCCGTATTCACGCTGTCGCCCGCCGCGATTCGCATCCCCGGCTCCACCCGAAAGGCCAGGTCTCCCGGCCAGTTGGGATGTCCGGGCGTCAGGGCCCTGGAAATGTCGATCATGGGCAGAAGCATAGAGCGGTCAGCTTTCGGCCGTCAGCAAACCCGGCCTGCCGAGGGCTGAAGGCTCCTTCAAGTTCCCGGCGTACTTCCCGGAAACACCGCCACGCGCCCGATCATATACGCGCAACCGTACAGAAACAGCGTGGCAACGGGCAAAAAGCGCAGGCCTGGGCGGTGGGGAACCAGGCGGCCCTTGACGAGCACCTCGGTGATGTACAGGGTCAGCAGGCACAGCGCCGAATACATCCAGTGTTCCCAGTCGCGGCTGGGGTCCACGGGCAGGCCGTACTTGCTGAGGCCGCCGCCCACGTTCGTCGCGCTGGGCACTTTTTCACCCCCCACCGCCAGAATGAGGCCCGTGACGGCGGGAATCAGCGTGAGCGCCCAGGTCAGCCGCAGCCACACCAGAAAGCCGAAGCGCACCTCGCCCTTGATGGCCGGACCCAGGCTCCAGACCAGCAGCACCAGCGTGGACAGCGCGTAGGGCGTGGGAAACAAGAAGGCCAGGCCGCTGCCGAACTGGTAGCCGTGAATGAGGCGGAGAAGCTCCATGGAGGCCAGCGTAACGCGGGGAAGCGGGGACAGGCGTCAGATACGCCTGTCCTCCGTCCTCAACCCTCGCCCAGCTCCAGCCACGCTTCGGGCGGGAGGTAGGTCCCCGGGCGCAGCTCCGCCGCGTCGGTGGTGCGGCGCAGGGTCAGGCCGTCCGGCAGGCTGGCGAGCAGGACGTGTGGACCGCTGGGCGTGACCTGGAGGCCGTGCAGCGCCGAGGCCCCAAACGCCCCTCCCAGGTCTGTGATACCGGGGCGCAGGGTCAGCGCGTGTTCGCCGTAGGGACCGGTCATGTGCAGGGTCACGCCATCGGCGCGCAGGCGCAGCGGCAGTCCCAGGCCGACGAGCGAGCCCAGCGGCGGGTGCGGAGCGCGGGCTGGGCGGGCGACGGCCACGCCCAACAGGCTGCCGGGGCGGATTACGTCGCCCTCCGTTAGCAACCGGGTGCCCAGGCTGACCTCCAGGTCCTCAGGCATTTTCAGCACGCGCAGGCCGTCCCGGCCCTGCTGCAGCCGCAGGCCGCTGAGGTGCGGCACGCGCGCCTGCTGCCCCAGATCGAAGGGGCCGCCCAGGGGAAAGTCCACCGCCGTCTCCAGACCGCCCGCCCCCACCACCGCCAGCGTACGGTCCTCGCTGTAGGTCAGGCCCTCCACGGTGGGCAGGGTGGCCGGAGGCTGCGTCTCCGCCTCCCGCCGGGTACGGCGGCGCGACAGCAGCGCCCAGGCCCCCAGTGCGAGGCTCAGCAGTCCTCCGGCGATCAGGGCCGGTACCAGAGCGATCTTGCCGAGAAGTGCGCCTGGAGCGTCGGTCCCCGCCCCGGTGGCCGCCCCCGGCCCCTCCACCGCTGGCAGCAGCAACGGAGAGGCGTGGGGAAAGGTCAGGCTGGGCTGGACACGCTGCCCCTGGCCCAGACCACTGTTCGCGAAGCGGACGGCGAGCTCGCGGCCACCGGGCAGGCGCAGCACCTGGCCCTGCACGCCGGGCGGCAGGGCCAGCGTCACGGGAGGCGTGGCGGCGGGCAGCCGGTAGCGCAGGGTCACGCTCTCGCCGGGTGCGAGGGTCCGGTCCGCTCCCGGGTTGAGCCAGACGAGCGCGGGGGGACGGCCCAGCTTCAGGGCCAGGGGCACCCGGCGGGGAAGTCCTCCGGGCGCCCCCGGCGGAGCGCACAGCAGGGCGGGGGTCCCAGCAGGCAGGTCCGCGCCTCCCGCCAGCCGCACCGCGCCACCCTCCACCTTCGCACCCACCAGCCGAACACCCCTTCCCCGCACCGTTAGCGTGACTGGCGTGCCGTCAGGCAGCGGCACCCGAACGGAGCGCCCGGCGGTCACCTCCGTCACCGGCCACGTCGTCGCCAGCGCGGCCAGATCGGGCGCCTCGCCGGCGGGCAGCGTCATGCCCGCTGCGTAGCCGCTCCCCCGCAGCGCGGTCTGGGCAGCGCGAGGAATCGCGGCCCCCAGCGCCACGTAGTGCAGGGTGTCCAGCCCACCACGGGCCCGAAAGGCCGCCAGCGCCCGGCGGGCCGTGTAGCGCGCCTCCGGATCGTTGTCAATCCCGTCGGTCAGGACAAAGACCGTGGTGATGTACTCTCCCGCTCCGTCCAGGGGCGCCAGCGCCCCCTCCACGCTGCGGTAGAGGTAGGTGTTCTGCCCGTCGGCGCGCAGGCCACCCAGTTCCGCACGCCAGCGGGCAGCGTCCTCCGGAAAGACGTAGTGCCGCGCGGCGCGTGGACCCGTATCGAAGGTGACCAGGTCCACCCGGTCCGGCTTCGCGGAGTGGACGTAGCGGTCCACCGCCTCCCGCACCCGCCCGAAGATGTTCGGGTGCCCGCCGACACCCCGCATGGAGCCGCTGGTGTCCAGCACAAAGACCGCGCGGGTGCGGGTGGGCAGCGGTCCCGGGGGCAGGGCACACCCGGCGGCGACCGCCGGGTAGGCGGGCCGGGGCGGCAACCGCTCAAGCACCACCGTGGGGACCGTCCGGCCCACCTGAACCGGCGCTCCGGCGTGGACGCTGGAGCCCAGAGTCAAGAGGGCGGGGAGGAGCAGGGCGGCGCGGCGCATTCGGCTCCCATTGTGCCCGCCCAGATAAGAGGCCGTGAAGGGGTGGTGCGCTCCTGGCTCCAAACCGCTCCATCCAGCCGAGCCAAGTCTTCCCCCGGGATTACGCCATAGGCGTAATTTATTTGACCCGTTTCATCTTCTCCTGTATACTAAAAGGACCTTCGGAGGCGCTCGTAGCGCCCATTTTTCCGAAATCATGCAAAGCGAATGCCCCACCTGGGGCCCAGCAGGAGGACCATGACCCAGACCCATGAATACGACGCCAGCTCCATCTCGATCCTCAAGGGACTGGAAGCGGTTCGCAAACGCCCCGGCATGTATGTGCAGGGCGGCACCGGCATTGACGGCTACCACCAGCTGCTTACCGAAATTATCGACAACGCCATTGACGAGGGCCTGGGCGGCTTTGCCGACGAGGTTCACGTGATTATGCACGCCGACGGCTCGGCCACCGTGACCGACAACGGGCGCGGCATTCCCGTCGACATGATGAAAAGTGAGAACCGCCCTGCCATTGAGGTGATTTTCACCGAGCTTCACGCGGGCGGCAAGTTCGGCGGCGGCGCGTACAAGGTGTCCGGCGGCCTGCACGGCGTCGGCTCCAGCGTGGTGAACGCGCTGTCCTCCTATCTCGACGTCACGGTGAACAAGGGCGGTCAGCTGCACCACATCCGCTTCGAGAAAGGCGAGGTGACCACGCCGCTGGAAGTGCTTGGCGACACGCCTGCCGACGTGCGCTGGTCCACGAGGGTCTCCTTCCACCCCGATCCGGGTGTGTTCAACGAGTTCGAGAACCTCTTCAACTACGACCGCATCCGGGGCCGCCTGCGCGAACTGGCGTATCTGACGGGCCTGAAAATCGTCGTGCGTGACGAGCGGACCGAGCTGCACGCAGGCGAAGTGCGTGAGGAAGTGTTTCACGAGGAGGGCGGCATCGCCAACTTCGCGCGCGCGCTGATCACCGACGCCACCAAGCTGCTGTACGACCAGCCCATCGTGATGCGCGGCTCGCACAGCGACGTGGAGGTGGAGGTGGCGTTTATCCACGCCAACACCTACGCCAGCGACAACATCCTGACCTACGCCAACATGATCCGCACCCGCGACGGTGGCACGCCGCTGACCGGCTTCAAGACCGCCTACACGCGCATCCTGAACAAGTACGCGCGCGACAAGAACATGATCAAGTCCGGTAACCCGGTGCCCAGCGGCGACGACCTGCTCGAAGGCATCTACTGCGTGGTGTCGGTCAAGCTCGGCGAGCCCCAGTTCGAGTCGCAGGCGAAGGTCAAGCTGCTCAACAGCGAGGCCCAGACGGCTGTGAACGCCATTGTGGGCGAGAAGTTCGCCGAATTCCTCGAAGAGAACCCCAAGATCGGCAAGACCATCGTGGAAAAGGCCGCTGAGGCTGCCCGTGCCCGCGAAGCCGCCCGCAAGGCCCGCGATATCGTCCGCCGCTCCAACCCGCTGGAAAACGATGACCTGCCCGGTAAACTGGCCGACTGCTCCTCGCAGGACCCAGCCGAGTCCGAGCTGTTTATCGTGGAGGGGATCTCGGCAGGGGGCAGCGCCAAGGGTGGCCGTGAGCGCCGTTTCCAGGCCATCTTGCCCCTGCGGGGCAAGATCCTGAACGTCGAGAAGTCCGAGCTGAACAAGATACTCAAGAATGCCGAGATTCGCGCCCTGATCGGGGCCATCGGCGCGGGTGTGGAGGGAACCGGGGACCGGATGCACTTCGACCTCTCCAACCTCCGTTACCACAAGGTCATCATCATGACCGACGCGGACATGGACGGTGGGCACATCGCCACGCTGCTGCTGACGTTCTTCTACCGCTACATGCGTCCCGTCGTGGAGGCCGGATACCTCTACATCGCGCAGCCGCCCCTGTACCGCATCATGGTGGGCCGCGAGAAGAAGGGCACGTACCTGTATACCGAAGAAGAACTCAAGATGCACGTGGCCCGAGCGAACAAGGAAGGCAAGAAGTACGAGATTCAGCGCTTCAAGGGACTGGGCGAGATGAACGCCGACCAGCTGTGGGACACCACCATGAACCCCGAGACGCGGGCGCTGAAGCGCGTGCAGGTGGAAGACCTGATCGTGGCGAACGAGGTCTTTGAGAACCTGATGGGCAGCGAAGTCGCGCCGCGCAAGCTGTTTATTCAGGAAAACGCCCGCTTTGCCGAGATCAGCGTGTAAAGCCCGTCAAGTAGAGAAAAGGCCCGTCCCGGAATTGGGGCGGGTTTTTCGTTGAGGGCGCTTTAGAGCGTGTGTCAGAGTGAGGACTTCTTTTTGACAACTGCCCTAAACCGGTGCGACCTCCTGCGCTTCCCGGAGTTCGCGCAACTGAAATTCGTGGCGAATGGAGGACGCATCACGGCGTGTTTCAGCATCGCGCCGATCCAGTCGTGCCTGCCGGACGCGTAGATTTTGGGCTCCGCCCCGCTGTCCTGCACATCGGACAAAACCCCGCGCCAGCGCCTCCAGGTAAATGTCCACCTGGGCTTGGAGTTCCTCCAGGGCCGGAACTTCGGCGGCTTGAGGATGGGGGGGGCCGCCCGACCCGAGATGTCCGCACATCCCCGTCGGGCAGTTGCGCGCGAAGGAGGGGACGCGCAGCAACAAGTTCTCCACCGACTGCATCTTTTCCTCATCGCCAGACTGTCCCGCCTGGCCTGCCGCCAGACCTTCACGAAGTCGCGCCGGTGCCTGCCGTGCAGCAGCACCGGCGCGCGCACGGTCCGCGGCTGGAACCCTGTCAGCTCAGCAATCCTGGCCCATTGTCATGAACGGAACTGGGCTGCACATCCGTCATCTGGCGCAGAACTTTACTCCCGCCCCGCCGCCCACGTCACAAACTCGCGCAGGTCCGCCGCCTGCGCCTCCAGGCTGGGCCGGTCCACATACATCATGTGCCCGGCCTCGTAAAAGCCTTCGCGCAGGTTGCCGCGCAGGCTGGGGTCAAGCTGAAGGTGGTCCAGCGTGTGCCGGGTGGCGTGATACGGCGTGGCGAAGTCGTAGTAGCCCGACGCCACAAAAATCTTCAGGTGCGGGTTCTCGTGCATGGCCTTGCGCAGGGTACCCGACACGCGCACGTGCTTGTTCTCGAATTCCTTGTAACTCCAGGGCCGGACGCGTGAGGTCAGGATCTCATAGGGCAGATCTGACGCGAAGCCCAGTTCTGCGCGCACGTAATGGTTCATGGCCGCCGTGTACGGCCCGCGAATGGCGCTCATGCTGGGGTCATACTCGGGATGCTCGCCGCCCGAGTCGCGGTCTATGCCCGTAAAACGGCTGTCGAGGCGACCCACCATGCGGCCCTCGTCACGCAGCAGTTCCTTGCAGAACCGCGCGAGCGTGACCCGCAGATCGTTGCGGAGAACGAAACGCACATCCAGCCCGGTCATCGCCGCGTACCGCTCGGCCACCCCCTGCCGCTCCTCCTCCGGCAGGCGAGCACCGAGGTGCAGGGCACGCGCATAGTCTCCGTCGGCAAAGGCTTCGGCCTCCTGCAGGACCTCGGGGAGCGTGCGTTCCTTGCCCCGCTTGCCGTGATACCAGGCCGTCGCGGCGGCGGTGGGCAGGTGGACGATATAGGGCAGGTCATGGCCGGGCGTGAAGTCCACCGTGGAGAAGTCGAGGATGGAACTGACCAGCATGATGCCGTTCAAAAACATGCCGTGCCGCTCCTGCAAGAAACCGCTGAGCCCCGCCGCGCGCGTCGTGCCGTAGCTCTCGCCGATCAGGAACTTGGGGCTGAGCCAGCGCCCAGCCCGGCTGGTCCACAGCCGGATAAAGTCGCCCACCGACTCGATGTCCTTGCCGAATCCGTGAAAGTCGCCAGGTTTCTCACCCTCCACTGTCCGCGAGTAGCCGGTGCTCACGGGATCGATAAACACCAGGTCCGAGTGGGTCAGGAGCGTGAATTCATTGTCGGTGAGGTCATAGGGCGGTCCAGTCAAGGCGCCCGCGTCGCCCATCACGGCGCGGCGGGGGCCGAGCAGGCCGAGGTGCAGCCACACCGAGCTGCTGCCGGGACCCCCGTTGAAGGAGAAGGTGACGGGGCGGGCGTGGGAATCTTCCACACCGTTCAGGGCGTAGGCGACGAAAAAGACCTGGGCGCGGGGCTTGAGGCCCTCGGACTGGCCCTCTTTGGCCTGGGCTTCTTCCGACAGCACCAGCGTGCCCGCCGTGACCGTGTAGGCGAGTTCCTGCCCCTTCACCTTGATGCGGTGGTGGGTCACAGCCACCGCGTCGCGGGGCCTGTCGTCCTCCCGCCTGTCGTTTCCCGGCAGCCTCACCTGAAGGTCCACGTTGGGACCGACTGACTTCTCGTCGTGTTCGGGCATCTGCGTTCTATCGTGACACGCAGACCCGGCCAGGCACTTTCGCAGGGCCGCAGAATTGTCCACGAACAGCGAGAAGCGCTGGCCCTGCCGACTCAGGCCAGATGGACCGCGCAGGGTCACCACATCCCAAAACGACAGCGTGAAATTGGGCGGAGTCAGAGGGGCGAGGCGGGTGACCTCAGTGGCGGCTTCCCACCAGGCTTGCCAGGAAAACGCTGCCGGACCACATCGTGTGGATTCCGGTTCATCCGTAATGAAGTCACGGGCCAACCCGAGCGCACGTGCAACGCTGCGCCGCAGCGGAGACCGAACAGATGATCCGGAAAGCGTATCAGACCGAGATTCAGAAACAGCCGCCCTTGCGTCCCGTACACCGGAAAGTGCACAGGGCGGCGGGCCAATGCCAGCAGCCGCAGGGTAAACAGCACGGCCGCTCCCGTGAGCAACGCGGCCCAGGCCGCATCGCCATGCGGAGCAAGGGCAGCGTGAACGCCCGGGCGCAGCGGAATCTCAGAAAAGACGTGCAGCCAGATCTACGCCGTACGGCCCGTTCTCAGGTAGGCGGAGAACACCTGCGCTCTCGCCGCCACAGCAGGGCGTCGTGCGCGAGGCTGGCGTTGAGGGAGCAGGGCAAGAAGCGGGCGAGCCGGCCACGCGGCGTTCCAGCGGGGTGACGTGGAGCGGGCCGTGGCAGGGACGGCGCTTTGCAGTCATCCAACCTGCCCCCAGAAGCGCCGATGCGAGCGGCAATGGCCCCCGCACGTCGGAGAGCACCGCGCCTGCGAGGACCAGGCCGAGAAGCAGCTTGGGCACAAGCGTGGGCCACGCTGCCTCCGGGTCCACCGACCCCGCCCCAGCGCGGTGGGAGGCCGGAGGGGTAACGCGGGGCGCGAGGGTGACGTACACCGCGGTACACACCGGCCAGAAGCCAGGCGTCCCGTCAGAGCGTCACCAACCCCCCCGGCGTTTCCAGCAGGGCCGAGAGTTCGGGGTGGGGACCCTCCTCCACCTCCACCTCGCCCTTGATATTCAGGCGGTCCAGCAGACCGCGCAGCGCGTCCGGTTCGGGGGTACCCAGGGTCAGGCGGACGAGGCGCACCCCAGCGTCCGGCAAGCGCGTGGGCGGGGGCGGCGTGTGCCAGACGATCAGGCTGGGCTGCACGCCCTCCACCGGCAGCGAGCCGTCTACGGGCACCGTCAGCGTCCAGCGGTTCTCATCCCGTGTAAGGTCTAGCGCCTCCCCAAAGGGGGCGAGGTCCAACCCCGCCAGGGTGGAGAGGCGCGCCACCCAGTGCGTCAGCGCTGGGCCGCCTTCCAGCCGTCTACGCATCTCCGGCGTGTCCAGCCCGAACCAGCGGGGCCGCTGCGGTGCAGGCGTGCTGGAGTTGATGGCGATGACCTCCAGGTAGGCGCCTGGCCCCAGCGAGAGCAGGGCGTTGTGGGTGCCGAAGGTCCTGTGCTCGCCCCCACGCTGGAGGGGCACGCCGAGGCGGCCTTCGAGCCACGTGCGGCCCTCCTCCAGCGTGCGGGCAGCGATGACGAGGTGATCGAGGGCGCTGGCGTTCACGGCGTCACGCTCCCCGGGGACGGCTCATGCCCGCGAGGTCCCCGAGCAGGATGGCCGCGGCCTTCTCACCGCTTTCCATTGCGCCCTGCACGCTGCTCATGGACGTGACCTCCGAGGCGATCAGCACGCTGGGCAGCCCGGTGGCGTGTCCAGCCAGGGTGGTGGAGAACTCGGGCGGCTGCAGAAACTGGGCGTGGGCAATGCGCTCCACAGCCAGCGTCCGTAGGTTCCGCACGCCGTCCCCATACCACCCCGACAACTCGGCGCGCACGGCGGCGTCCAGCGCAGCGTCGTCCTCGCCCGGCAGCTCCAGCACCGACACGGCGAGGAGATGCTGACCTTCCGGCGCGCGTTCTGGAATAACGTTGCTGATCCACTGGGCATTGTTGATCAGTCCTGCACTGGGACGGAGCAGCAGGCGTGGCTGCGTGTCCAGCGGGTGGGAGGAAGCGTAATACAGGTATGTGCTGCCCAGGCTGCCCCGCGAGAGGGCCTCGCCAGTCAGTTGCCCCGCCGCGTCGGGATCGGTGGCGACGATCACGCCCCGGGCCTCGATCTCGCCCGCCGTGGTAACGGCGGTGACCGCCCCGCCCCCCTCCTGAGGCACGAGGCGGGTCACACGGATGCCGGTGGTCACGTCCGTTCCCCCCGCAAGCTGGGCCGTCACCTCCCCCACCCCACCCCGGGGCAGGGCTGCGCCGCCGTCCACCAGCATTCGGAGGTAGTAGCGAAACAGCCGCGCGCTGGTGTGCAGGTCCCGCCGCAGGAACACGCCGCCGAAAAAGGGCCGGAAGAAGCTGTCGACGGCGCGGGTGCTGAAGCCCTGGCGCCGCAGGTAGTTCTCGGTGGTCTCGTCGGGACCGTGCAGCAGCGTGTGGGGTGCGGGCAATTTCAGCCGGGCCACCAGCCGCGCGAGGCGCAGTTTGTCGCCCACACCCAGCGTACGGGAGGTCAACGTGCCCAGCAGGCTGCCCGGATCATGCAGGGGATCGCCCAGCACCTCCACGTTGAACCCAGAACGAACGGCTGCCCCTGAGGGAATGGGCACGAGGTCCAGCGCGTCCAGGTCCACGTTGCGGCGCAGCGCCGGATAGGCCGGGAACAGCACCTGGTACCCCGCATCCAGCGTGAAGCCGTCCACCACGCGCGACGTGACGCGCCCACCGACGTGCTCCGCCGCCTCCAGCACCCGCACCCGCCGCCCCGCCCGCGTCAGCACGCGCGCCGCCGTCAGGCCTGCGAGTCCCGAACCCACCACCAGAATGTCCAGCATGGGGGAAGGGTAGCAGGGCCCACCGCCGCACACGGGGGGCCACCTCTTGCCGGGGCAACGCGGACATGTCCAGATGGGTAATGTGCGCGCCCCGCGCGTTGCAGGGGCCCGTTCAGCGCTGCAGTGCACGGATGAAAGCTGCGTCGCCGGAGGCGCGTCAGGCGGGACGGGAAAGGAGCCGCCGCTCCAGCACATCGTCGGGACTGTCCAGCACCAGGACACATACCCCGCCGAAATGGCGGGCGAGGGGCGGCGCCTCCAGAGCAGTGGGCATCACGCCCGTGAAGAGGGCCGTGGTCACCGGGCTCCGGTTTCCATTGGGCGCGGCGCGCGTGAGACTGCTCCGGCAAGCGGTGTCCCCGTTCTCCGGTGGGCCGCAATGACCACGGGCAGAGAGAGGCCGGAAGCGGAGGGGGTGGACGAATCCACAGGCGGAACAGACCGCCTCAGCATGGCCGGGCCCTGCAGACGGTACGGTGGAAAGCTTCCTCGCCGCACCCGGGGCAGATCAGGAACATGCCTGATCTGCCCCGGGTCCCCTGCCGCGCAACACCGTCAGCTGAACTGGCGCCCGCAGGCCCGGCCTCAGCGGTCCAGCACGCTCACCACTTCGACGTGGCTGGTCTGCGGGTAGAAGTCGTGCGGCAGGACCGCTCCCAGCCGCCAGCCGCGCCGGGTCAGGTCACCCACGTCCCGCGCCCAGGTGGCGGGGTCACAGCTGACGTACACGAGGCGGTCCGCCGTGCTGGCGTGGATGTGATCGCGGGCTTCCTGTTCGAGGCCGGCTCGGGGCGGGTCCACCACGATCACGTCGGTGCCCAGTTCGCTGAAGCGGGCAGCGTCGCCCTGCCTGTAGCTCACGTTGCGCTCGCCGCTGACCGCCACCGCCTGCCGGCCCCGCGACAACGCTTCGGGGGAAGAATCAAGTACGGTGACGCGGGTGAAGTTCGGCGCGAGGTGCCGCCCGATGGCTCCCGAGCCGCCGTACAGGTCCACAGCGTGCATCCCCGAGCCCGCCAGTTCCGCTGCACGGATGTACGCCAACCCCGCCGCCTCCGGGTTAACCTGCGCGAAGCCAGTGGCGCTCACACCCACCTGCACCCGCCCGAACTGCTCCTGAATCTCGGACTCGCCCGCAATGAGCCGCACGCCCGCCCCGAAACGTTTGCCCGAGGGTTGCGCGAGGCTCACGCCCACCACGCCCGCGTCCATCAGGTGATCGGAGGCCCGCAGAAAGACTTTCGGTTCTCCAGCCCCGATCACCGCTGCCACCACCTCGCCCGTCAGTCGGCTGGCGCGAAAGGCCACCTCGGTGGCGGGGTCCAGCTGCTCCGGGTCCAACCGGTCCACCAGGGTGCGGATCGCCTCCATCACGAGGGGGTCCTCCCCCACGACGAGGGGACCGTGCCCCCGTCGCTCGCGGTAGGCCAGACCTCCGGGCGTCACGAGGTACTGCGCCGCGTTGCGGTAGTGCCACTCATGGGGGCTGGGCACCGTCTCGGCCACCGGGGCGCGCAGCTTGGCGATGCGCGTCAGGGCCTCTTCCACGAAGCCGCGCTTGTAGGCCAGCTGCGCGGGATACGCGGCGTGGGCGAGGTCAGCGGTGGGCAGGTCCGGGGCGTCCACCCGGTCCGGGCTGGGGTGCAGCACCTCCTGGGTCAGGCCCTGACGCACCCCCCGTCCCGCGCGCACCCGGGCCACCACCCGCTCGCCGGGCAGCGCGCCGCGCACGAGCACCACGCCGGACCCGTCCCGGGACAGCCCCAGTCCTCCGGCGACAAGTTTTTCGATTTCCAGCGTGATCAGGGGGTCAGACATACGCCGCTTAGGGTAGCGTGAGTGGGGCGGGAGCATTTGGTATTAGAGTCAGGGCGACGTGAATAGACCCCGGACGGTGCCGCAACTGCTCGAAGCCTGGTGGAGCAGACCGCAGGTCCGGTTGCCCGTGTACCTGCTGCTGCTGGTGCTGGGGGCGCTGCTCGCGCGGCGACTGGGGAGCGTGCTGGGCATGGTGGGGGCAGCGTACGCGCTGGCCTACCTCGCCAATCCGGTTCTGGAAGGCCTGGAACGCCGGGGACTGCGGCGGGGCTGGGGCGTGCTGCTGCTCACGTTGACGCTGGTGGGCGTGCTGGCGCTGCTGTTCTGGCAGCTGGCGACGCAGGTGGTGAGCTTCGTGTACGGGCTGCCGGTGCTCGCGGACCGCCTGACCGAGGTGCTGGACCACGCCCTGCAAAAGCCCCGGACCGGCGGCACGAACGAGTTGCAGCACCGCCTGGCCGAGTTCCTGCACACCAAACTCGAAGACCTGTCCAAGAACGCGGGGCCCGTGCTCGACCAGGTGCTGTCCTCTGGGCCCTCCCTCCTGGGCAAAATCCTGGGATGGCTGGGGCAGCTGGGCTTCGTGTTGACGCTGGCGCTGTACTTCGCCGTGGACTACGAGCGGGTGGGGCGCGGGCTGCTGGGTGTCTTTCCCCGCGACTGGCAGCCTACCCTGAAGCGGCTCTCACGCGACGTCAGCGTGTCGTTCGGCGGCTTTATCCGGGGGCAACTGCTGGTCAGTGTGGGCGTGGGCATTCTCGCCGCGCTGGGCCTGCTGGCGCTGCACGTGCCCAACGCGCTGGCGCTGGGCCTGCTCACGGCGGTGCTGTACCTGGTGCCCTTCGTGGGCATGGTGCTCGCCACCGTGCCGCCGCTGCTGCAGGCCATTCCGCAGGGCAGCACCACGCTGGGCCTGGTGGCTGGACTGTACTTCCTGCTCAACCAGATCGGCGGCAACGTCCTGGGCCCGGTGGTGATGGGCCGCAGCACCAAGATCAATCCGGCCACCCTGCTCGTGGCGGTGCTGGTGGGTCTGGGGCTCGCGGGCGCACTCGGTGCGCTGCTCGCCGTGCCCATCGCCCTGCTGCTGCAACGCTGGGGCCAACAGTACTGGCTGACCAGCCGCACATATCAGGGGCAGCGGTGGATGGGTGAGGTGGGCAGGCGGGAAGCGGACCCGAAGGGACCACCTACAGCATCAGAGAAGCCTCCACAATCCTGAACCACGCTGAAGGCGAAGGCTGGTGGGCCATCCCCGGCACCTCCAGCAGGCGGGCCTGGGCCGCAGAGGCGTAGCTCCGGCCCTCTTGAGGCGGACAGACGCGGTCCTCCAGACCCACCACGACGAGGGCGGGAACCGTCAACCTGTGGGCATGGTGAAGCGGCGAGCCCTCCACCCACTGCTCCGGCGTGAGCACCGCGTCGTAGTAGCGGCGCAGTCCTCCGAAGGAAGTCGTCTGGTAGACGCGGCGCAGCTCTGTGGGCGCGCTCACGGCCACCACCGCCCGCGCGGGTGACGGGACCGAGGCCGTCAGCAGGGCCATCAGGCCGCCCATACTGAATCCCAGGAGCAACACGTCTGTGACCCCCTGCTGCCCTGCCAGCCACGTGAGCGCCCGGCAGGTGTCCCGGACGCCACTTCGCCCATAGTCGTCGCAGCCCGATGATCCTCGCCAGCCGCGCATGGACAGGCTGACGGCGTGCCACCCTGCCGCCCGGAACGCCTGGGCAGGCAGCGCCATCGCAGAGGCGTCTTGCCCCCAACCGTGAAGCAGCAATGCAGCTGGGGCAGGTTTGGAATGCCACCAACCGTAGCCGCCCAACGCCACGTCCGGCAGATGCAGCGTGAGGGGCGCAGCGTCGGCCAGCAGTGGCAGGGTCAACCCTGGAACTTCCACGCCCTTTTCTCCCTTCCCCTTAGCCCTCCTCGTACTCCAGGTACGTGTAGCCCAGCAGCTCCTCACCGTAGTCTTCGAGCAGTTCCGTTTCCTGCTCGGGGGTCAGGGTGCCCGCCTCCAGCGCCGCGTCGGCCTGGTCCTCGATGGAGTCGCGCAGCATGGGTTCCTCGTAGCCCATGGATTCGATCATGCGCCGCGCCTTTTGCCCGCGCACGAACAGGTCCACGTGGTAGCGGCCCCCGGGACGGATGGTCACGTGGGCCTCGTTGACCTTGCCGAACAGGTTGTGGGCGCTGCCCAGTACGTCCTGATACGCGCCCATCAGGAAGATGCCCAGGTAGTAGGGCTTGGTTCCCGGCTCGTGCAGGGGGAGGGTGGCCTTGACATCGCGCAGGTCGATGAATTTCTCAATCTTGCCGTCACTGTCGCAGGTGATGTCCACCAGCGTGCCCTGGCGGGTGGGGCGCTCGTTTAAGCGGTCCAGCGGCACAATCGGGAACAGCGCCTGAATCGCCCAGTTGTCGGGCAGGCTCTGGAACAGGGAGAAGTTGCAGATGTACTGATCGGCCAGCACCTTTTGCAGGTCTTCGAGTTCGTCAGGCACGTACTTCTCGCCCTGAATGAGCTTGGCGATCTTGCGCAAGATGGCGTTGAACAGCGCCTCGCCACGGGCCCTGTCATCCAAGGTCACGTACCCGAGGTCAAAGAGGTTGTGCAGCGTCTGCTTGTCGCCCACCGCGTCGTTGTACATCTCGCGGTAGTTGCGGGCGCTGAGGTTGCCCAGGATATCCGCGAGGTCCTTCACGATCTGGTGGCTGTCCTCACTCGGCGCCGCCAGGGTATCGAGGTTGCGCGTCGGTCCAGTCACATCCACCACCGGCATGACGAGGACCGCGTGATGGGCGGTCAGGGCGCGGCCGGATTCGGAAATGATGGTGGGCTCGGGCACTCCACGCGCCTTGCAGGTTTCCTGCACGGTGTACACCACGTCGGCGGCGTACTCGCCCAGGGTGTAGTTCATCGACGCGTAGAAGGTGGTCTTGGAGCCGTCGTAGTCCACGCCCAGGCCGCCGCCCACATTGAGGTACTTGAGCTGCGCGCCCGCCGCGATCAATCCCGCGTAGGTCTGGGTGGCCTCGCGCACCGCCACCTTGACCCGGCGGATATCGGTGATCTGCGAGCCGATGTGGGTGTGCAGCATCACGAGGCTGTCGAGCATGTCCTCTTCCTTGAGGCGCTCCACCACCCGCAGCATCTCGTAGGCGTTCAGGCCGAACTTGGCCTGGTCCCCGCCCGATTCCTCCCACTGCCCCGAGCCGCGTGCGTGCAGTTTGAAGCGCACGCCGAGCGCGGGCTTGACGCCCAGGGCGCGGGCCTGCTTGAGGACCCGGTCCAGTTCTCCGTACTTCTCCAGCGTGATAACCACGTTCTTGCCCAGGGAGCGGCCCCACAGCGCGAGCTTGATAAAACCGTCGTCCTTGAAGCCGTTGCAGCACAGCAGGGCGTCGGGGTGCATCCGCTGCGCAAGGCACAGGGCGAGTTCGGCCTTGCTGCCCGCCTCCAGCCCGTGCGCGTACTCGTATCCGGCGGCAGCCACCGATTCCACCACCATGCGGCGCTGGTTGACCTTGATGGGAAACACGCCCTGGTAGTGCCCCGTATAGCCGTACTCGGTGATGGCCTTGCCAAACGCCTCGTTCAGTTGCTTGACGCGCCCCGCCACCACCTGGGGAAAGCGCAGGATAACGGGGAGGCTCTCGCCGCGCTCCAGAATGTCGTCAATGATGGACCGCAGCGGCGCGTGCAACCCCGGCGTCGGCGTGACTTCCATCTGACCTTTGTCGGAGACGCGAAACCACCCGCCGCTCCAGTTGGGTACCTGGTAGAGCTCGGCAGCGTCGGCGGTGGAAAAGGAAACTGAAGTCGTCAAGGTAGGCGTCCTCCGTGGGTAAGGTAGGCTCGCCGTGCGCGGGGTTCGGAGTGCCCTGGGGCACTGGGCGGACGCCGTGCGAAACCGGGGCGCATGATACGGCACGCAGCTGAGGGAAGTGAGGGCGCGGGTGGCAATTGGGCCCTTGGCTTTTGCTCAAGACCCGGGGTCAAAAGCCCACGGCTCCAACACGAAGAGAGCGGAGCCTTGAATGTGGCTCCGCTCTCTTCTTCTGGCGGTCCGGACGGGATTTGAACCCGCGACCTACTGCGTGACAGGCAGTTATGCTAACCGCTACACTACCGGACCAGCGGACAAGAGGTTAAAGGCCGGGGCGTCAGAAGTCAAGCCGCGCTCGCCTGGGCCATGCCTTCAGACGAGGCGCACGTGCTCTTTCGGCGGGGCGGTCTGGCCGAGAGCGTCCACCGAATTCACGCGGCGGTGGTGAACGCCTCCGGGCAGCTCATCGCCTCTTGCGGTGACCCAGACCTCGTGACCTTTCCGCGCCCCAGCTCCAAGCCCTTTCAGGCGCTGCCCCTCGCGCTGGCCTCGCCGGACCTGCCGGGCGACGAACTCGCCGCCGCCTGCACGGGTCATGCGGGCACGCCCGAGCAGCAGGCGGTGGCGGCTGCTGGCCCGCTCGGGCAGCGCCTTGACCGATTTGCAATGCGGCGCACACCCGCCCTTCGACTCCGAGACGGCGGCGGAGCTGCTTCGGCGGGGCGAGGCGCCCACGCCGCTGCACCACAACTGCTCGGGCAAACATGCGGGAATGCTGCTGGCCTGCGTCCTGAACGGTTGGCCACGCGAGGGATACCCGGAGCGTGCCCACCCCCTGCAAATCCGCATCCGCGAACTCCACGCTGAACTGGGCGGGGTGCCGCTGCAGCAGGGTCACGAAGGCACCGATGGGTGCAGCGTTCCCGCCCTCGCACGCCTCTGCCCGGCTGTTCGCGCGGATCTCCGCACCACAGGGCGAACTGGCGCCGGCCCTGGAGCGGATCTCCGCTGCCATAACCGCGCACCCCTTCCGCATCGCCGGGCAGAGGCGGCTGGATACAGCGCTGATGCCACTGGTGCCTGGCCTCGCGGCGGGGCGGAGGCGTTCTACGGCCTGGCCTGGCGGGGCAGTCCACACGGCCCCCTCGGGATTGCCCTCAAGGTGGAAGATGGCGGCGAGCGCGGCCCCACGTCACGCTGGCCCTGCTGGAAGCCCTCGGATGGGAGGCCACGCCGGAACTGCGGGCCCTGGCTCCCCAAAAGCTGCACAACTGGGCGGGAAGAGCGGTGGGAACGGTGGAGGTCCACCTGCCCCTACGCTGAATAGACGGCTTGCCAGGCGGGTCTCCTCTTGCCCACTAAAGTAGTCGCATGGACACAATAGTAGACAACACAGGACGTCGGCTGGCCCTTCGCCTCCTGCTGGAACGGGAGGCGAGGGGCTGGTCCCAGGCCGAACTCGCGGCACGTTCGGGCGTCTCGAAGGCGAGCGTGAGCAAAATCGAACGCGGGGAGATGAGCCCCACCGCCGTCACGCTGGTGCGGCTGGCGGGAGCGTTCGACCTGACGCTGGCGGGGTTGCTCCTGCGGGCCGAGGATGGGGGCGAGCGCCTCGCGCGCGCCGCTGATCAGCCGCTGTGGCGTGACCCGGAAACGGGCTACGTCCGCAAGCAGGTCTTTGCGTGCCCGGACCATCCGGTGGAGGTGGTGGAGGTGGAGTTGCCCGCCGGAGCGCGGGTGGTGATGCCCGCCTCCTCCTACGCGCATATCCGGCAGGTGGTGCGGGTGCAAAGGGGAGAACTGGCGCTCGTGGAAGGCGGACGGCGCGAAGTGCTTCAGCCGGGCGACGCCCTGGGCTTCGGCCCCCCCACCGAAGTCACGTTTGCCAACGAGAGCGGCGCGCCCTGCAGCTACCTCGTGATGCTGGCGCGGAGGTAAGCCATGGCAGCGACCGAAATTCGTCCGCTGACGGCCGCCCCGCACGTCCTCGAAGCCCTGCGAGACCTGCTGGTTGAAACCGTGGCCGGGGGCGGCTCGGTGGGCTTTATGCATCCCCTTGCGCCAGAGGAGGCCGGCGCGTTCTGGCGCTCTGCCCTCAACGCAGCGGAACGTGGCGAGCGGATCGTCCTGGGGGCCTGGGACGGTGAAACCCTGGTGGGCACCGTCACCCTGCTCCTGAACCTTCCGCCCAACCAGCCCCATCGCGCCGAGATTGCCAAGATGATGACCAAAGCAGCTTGGCGGGGACGGGGAATTGCCTCGGCCCTGCTGCGCGCGGCGGAAGCCCTCGCCGTTCAGCATGGCCGCACCCTGCTGGTGCTGGATACGGCGACGGATGGCGGTGCAGCCGGCCTGTATGAACAGCTGGGATTTCAACTTACGGGCGAGATTCCCGACTTTGCCCTCAAGCCGCACGGTGGTCTGACGGGGACGCTGATCTACTGGAAGCGTACCGGGTGAGCCAGAGCGGGACGCGGAACTTGAGAATCTTCCGCGTCTCGCCTGCGCAAGTCGGGCTCCCGCGTATCCCGCCCGATTTCCATCACCGCGCGAGGGACGGCTTTTTTACTGCTCCTCTTCCCCACCGTTGAGTTCACCCGAGACGGCGGCGAGCGCGAAGGCGTACTCCTCAGCGGCCTCGTTCAGGGCGTCGTAGCGGCCGCTGCTGCCGCCGTGGCCCGCGCCCATATTGGTTTTGAGGACCAGTTGGCCGCTGCCGGGTGCACGCAGGTCGCGCAACCGGGCGACGTACTTGGCAGGTTCCCAGTAGGCGACGCGGGGATCGTTGAGGCCCGTGGAGACGAACAGGTGTGGATACACGCTCGCCTTGAGGTTGTCGTAGGGGCTGTACTGCCGCATGGCGGCGTAGGCGTCGGGCCCGTTCGGGTTGCCCCACTCGTCGTACTCATTGGTGGTCAGGGGAATGGAAGCGTCGAGCATCGTGGAGAGCACGTCCACGAAGGGCACGCCCACAAAAGCGGCGCGGAAGAGGTCCGGGCGGAGGTTGATCGCCGCGCCCATCAGCAGGCCACCCGCGCTGCGGCCCATTGCCACGAGGTCACCCGCCACACCACTGGCCTTCAGATGCTCGCCGGCCGCGATGAAGTCGGTGAAGGTGTTCATCTTCTGCCCCAGCTTGCCCGCGTCGTACCAGCGCCGACCCCGTTCGCTGCCACCCCGGATGTGGGCGATGGCCCAGACCCAGCCCCGGTCGAGCAGGGGCAGGCGGCTGACGGTAAAGGCCGGGTCCATCGAGAAGCCGTAGGCGCCGTAACCGTACAGCAGGGTGGGCGCCGGCAGGGCGGTGCCGCGGTGACGGACCAGGCTTACCGGAATCTGCTCGCCGTCCGGCGCTGTGGCCCAGACCTGCTCGGCCACGTACTGGGCTGGATCGTAGTTGGGAACGGGCGTGGCCTTCACCAGCGCCGTTTGCAGCGTATTCAGGTCCAGATCGAGGTGTTCGGTGGGGCGGGTCAGGCTGGTGTACAGAATGCGGGCGGTGGTGGTGTCGAAGACACGGTTGGAACCGATGCGGACGGTGTAGCCCTCCTCGGCAAACGCCACGCGGCGGGCAGGGCCGTAGCCTTCAGGGGTCCGGGGCAGCACCCACAGTTGCGTAAAACCGTCCTCCCGCCCGGCGACAAGCAGGTGCGAGCGGAAGAGGTGCATGCCCGTCAGGTAACGCTCCGGGTCGTGGGACAGCACGTCCTGCGCGTCCGCCCAGCTCAGGCCTTCCCGTTTGGGCAGGCGGACGAGGCGAAATTCCGCCGCTTCCCCCTGGTTCGTCAGGATGAGCCAGTGGTCCCCGCCGTCCGCCGCGCGGTACTCCACGCCGCGCTCGCGGGGCACGATGACCCCTGGACGGGCCCCGTTGTCCCGGGCATCCAGGGCAAACCACTCGGAGGTGATGCCCGCCTGGGAGGCGAGGAGCAGGGTTTCGCCGTTCTCGGCGAGCCCGGCCCCGATGCGGAAGGTGGCGTCGTCCTCTCCATACAGCAACTCGTCCGCGTCCTGGAGCTGGCCCAGGCCATGCCTCCACAGCTGGTACGAGCGCTGCGTGGCGTCGTCGCGCGAGTAGTAGAGGTGAGAGCCGTCAGCGCTCCACGCCAGCGTCCAGCCACCCACGCCCGTCAGCGCCGCCTCGGCGAGCTCGCCCGTCGCCGTATTCAGCACCCGCAGTTCGAAGACCTCCTGGCCCGTGGTATCGAGCAGGTAGGCCCAGCGGCGGCCATCCGGGCTCGGGCAGGTGTTGTAGACCCAGACGTTGGCGTGGCCCTCGCGCTCCTTCAGGGCGTTGAGGTCCAGCAGCACCTGTTCCTCACCCCCGGCCAGCGGGCGGCGCAGGAAGATGGGGTGGGCCTGACCCTCCTCGGTGCGGGTGAAGTACAGCCAGTCGCCCTCGTGGACCGGAGGCTGATCGTCGCGCTCCTGCACGTGCGAGAGCAGCTCTGCGTAGATGGCGCGCTGCGTGTCCCGCAGGGGAGCCATGAGGGCGTCAAGGTACGCGTTTTCTGCGTTCAGATAGTCCAGCACCTCGGCGTCCGTTTTGCCCTGCGTCTTCAGCCAGTGGTAGCTGTCGGGCCTCGATTCGCCGTGCAGCGTATGGATAAGGGGCTTTTTGGGCGCTTGGGGCGGGGTGGAGGTCATGAACCTGAGCGTAGCAGCCGGGAAACGGGGCGCGGGGCGAGGATGCCCCGGACCAGGACGCGGCCCGATGCTCTAGCCTGCGTCCATGTTTCGCCGTGACCCTGTGCGGGCGGCCCTGTCTGGGGCCGAGGCGGTGCTGGGCCATGAGGCGCCCGAAGCCCTGCCGTGGCTGCGCGGCGCGCTGCGGCGGGGCGGAGTGCTGGGAGCGCGGCGGGCTGGGCAGGAGGTCGTGCGGGGCCTGTGCGGTGTGCCGGAAGGCGGCGTGTTCGAGCTCGCGAGCGTGAGCAAGCCCTTCACTTCGGCCCTCGCGTCGGCCCTGGTGCGGGCAGGAGCGCTGGACTGGGACCTTCCCCTCGCTTCCCTGGGCGGAGCGTTTCGGGGCCTTCCCCCCTTCATCACGCCCCGGGCGCTGGCCACGCATACGGCGGGGTTGCCCGCCCACCCGGCGCGGGCCGCCCTGACCACCCTGACCCGGTTTCAAGACCCCTACGGCGGCATGAGCGCGCGCGACGCCATCGCGAGTGCCCGGCGCTGGGCCTCCTCGCGGGCGGCGGGGCGCTTTACCTACTCCAATCTGGGCGCGGGCGTACTGGCCCTCGCCCTGGCCTGCGCGGCGGGCGAGGAGCCGAGCGCGGCGGGCTACGGGCGGGCGCTCGCCCGGTACGTGACCGGACCGGTGGGTCTGGGCAGCGTGACCCTCTCGCCGGACGCGGGGCGGCTCGTCACGCCCACGACCACGCTGCTGGGCGCAGGCGTCACGGGCTTCGGGCCGCTCGCCGGGGCCGGAGGGCTCTTCGGCGCAGCAGCGGACCTCCTCGCGTTCGGAGCGGCGCACCTCGACGGCCGGGCAGGCGAACACTGGCGGGACGTGCGGCGCCCACCGGGTCTGCCCGCCCACGTCATGGGCGTTGCCCCGGGCTGGTTTATCACTGGTGACATCTGGTGGCACGATGGCGTGGCGCGCGGAACACGTACGGCCCTGGGCTTTCGTCCGGCAGACGGCGCGGTGTTCACGCTGCTGGTGCGCGGGGGCGTGCCGCTTATGGGACGGCGCGGCGCGGTGGTGGGGGCCGCGTTGGGGGTGCTGAACGCCGGAAGGTAGGAGGGCTCAGCGTGCCGGTTCTACCGGGGGCACCACCCACGCCACCGCCTGGGCTTCGTTCAGATTGGACAGGACTGACGTCAGCTGCCAATTGCCCTGGCGCAGGCCCAGGAGGGTGTCGTAGCTCGTCAGGCTGGTGCGCGTCAAGGCGTAGAGCCTTCCATCGGGCGCGAACGTCACGTCGCGCAGGTCCGAGATCAGGCCCACGTTCGCCGCCGCCGTCCGCGCCGTGTCTGCCACGTCCCACAGGCGCAGGGACGAGGAGACGCCGCTCCCCGCATCCCGCCACGCGGCGATCAACCCACCGCCGACGCCGCTGCCCACCGAGGTCCACAGCCGGTCCACCCGCTCGCTGCCGAAGGCGCTCAGGGCCGCTTGCGGGTTGGGGACACCCACGCTGGTCAGCGGCTGCACGCCCGTATCCGTGGCCGCGTAGACCGCGCTGCCCCCCAGTGCCGGGGCAAGGTCACGGATATTCACGGTGGGGAACGGCGTGCTCACGTCGGCGCGCTCGGCTCCGGTCGTGGTGGCGGCCGCGCGCATCACCTCGCTGCCGCCTCCAAGGGCGGGCCGGGACACCACGCCCACGTCCACCCCGTTTTCCCGGACCAGGGCGATTCGGACGGGCGGTACGTCGGGGCCAGTCACCAGAAAGGGGGTCGGCAGCGCGGCCCGCCACACCAGGGTACCGGACGTGCGGTACAGCGCGAGTTGCTGCGGCCCGTTCGTCGTCCCGGGCGTGTCGCACTGGCTGAGGGTCAGCAGCCGGTCACGCTGGGCGTTGAGCACGGTGGCCTTCAGGCAGGGCGAGGTAAACCCTTCCGCGCCGAAGGGCGGCGCGAAGGCCTGCACGTCCGAGAGGCCAGCACTGCGGCTCTCGATGCCGGTGCTCAGCGTGAGGGCCAGCCGGTTGCCCACGGGCAGGGTGTCGAGGTCCACACCCCCCGTTACGGTCACCGGCGTGCCTTCAGGCGAGGTTGAGCCGTCGCTGCCGTCCAGCGTGACGGTACGAACGGTCGCGCCGCCGCTCGTCAGCACCGCGAGGCGCAGGGACGGCGTGGCGTCTTCCGTACCGGTACAGGCGGTCAGCAGCAGGGCGGACAGGAGCAGCGGGAAGGAGCGGGTCAAGGTGGGTGGCCTCCGGGAAGAAGGGGGAGCGGGCCCTTAGCGCGTCGCGCCGGGGTTGATGGCGTCGGGCAGCAGGGGCACGTTCAGGCCGCCTGTGCCGTATTCGAACAGGGGGTAACTCTTGCTGCCCGGCAGGCTCACGCCCAGGCGGTAGCGCCCCAGGCTGAGGTCGATCTCCGCCTGGGCGGCCCAGCAGCAGCGGTCGATGGTCAGGCCAATCACGGGGGCGAGCGGCTTGGGGTCCACCCGCTCGCCGTCCTTCCAGGTGAAGGTCTGGCGCAGGCTGCCGGTCAGGTACGCGCCGGGGCGGGGTCCATTTCCGATGGCGATGCCCACCCGCAGCGGATCCAGAATGAGGGTATCGGTCGCCAGGTCGTTGGGGAAGGTGCCGCTGCGCTGGCGATAGTACGAGGCCCGGCCAGACAGGGCCACCCGCACGCCGAACTGCCAGTTGGCATTCAGATCTGCCCGCACGACTTCGGTGCGCTGCTGGTCCAGCCCCGGTGTATTGACCGTGGCGCTCAGCGCCAGGCTCTCCCCGGGCCGGGTGGCGTTGAGGCTGCCGGTGAGGGCCGGCTGGGTAAAACCCGCCCGGCGCAGGTCGTAGGGCCCACCGTAGGTCAGCTGCCAGTTCGTCGCCTGGCCCGCCAGCGAGCCCACGCTGAAGCTGACCGTGCCGCTGTATTTCGCGGTGTCGGACTGCGCGAGGGCGAGGTCGTGCGAGGTAGACAGGGTATACGCCCCGCGCCAGCTAACGCTGTAGCTGCCACTCAGGCGCGGCGGCGTGAGGCCGGCGGAGGAAGGGAGGCTCAGCGTCTCCTGCCCCCGGAAGGACAGGGCGTTGAGCACGGTGTCCTGGCGTCCCACACCCGTGAAGTCGGCGCTCACGCTGCTGAACTCATGGGTGTTGGGATCGCGGGTCACCGAGACGCTGAAGTTGTTCGCCCGGTTGTCCCCCGTGACGGTGGCCCGCACCGTGAACGGCCCGTAGCCGGTCGTGCGGCTATAACTTCCGTTCGTCGTCAGCGTCAGGTTCGGCGCGGGCCATTTGGCGCGGAAGGGCGCGGGGGCGGCGGGCTTGCCGTCACGGGTCGGCGCGGGCGTCAAGGGCGTGCCCCGCGCTCCGCTGTCGCCCAGCGTGAGGCTGAAGTCCGCGCTTTCCAGCTCCTTTTCGAAAAAGTCGTACGAGAGGGCCGACGACAGGTTGACGGGCGTGCGGCTCACGTTCAGGCGGAAGCCCGTGGCGGTTTGCTTGTTCCAGGGCTGGAAAAAGTCGCGGGAGGCCGAGACGCTGAACGTCACGTCCTTGACCGGTACGGTGGAGACGTCAAGGCTCAGCGGCGCGCTGAAGCGCTTCGTCACCCGGTCGAAATAGAAGGGGCTGTTCCCCTCGTTGCGGATATACCCGTAGCGCACGGTCACGGTATTCGCGTCGTTAAACCGCTGGACCAGCTCAGTGCCGACTTCCAGCTGCACCGTTCGCGCCCCCGTGCTGTAGTAGCGCCCGGTAAAGGCGTTGCGAACGCTGAACGCGGCGTTTTTCCAAGGCTGGGCGCTGTAGCTCAGGGTGTGGGTTTCCTCGAGCCGCGTCGCTGTGATGTTCGCTCCGCCGTTCGCCTGCTCGAGGGCACGGCGCGAGAGCGTGTTGACCCCCGCCGTGTAACGTCCCGCCGTCACCTTGAAGTCCGCGCTGAAGTTGCCCCGCGTGTACAGCTTGGGGTCCAGCACGACCTCGGGGTGCTTGAGGGGCGTACTCAGCCCTTCTGTGGGCTCGGGGCCGTAGCGGTCCACGTAGTTGAATTCCGCAGAAAAGCGCGAATACTCCACCTTCGCGCCAAAGTCCACCCGCGTTACCCCACGCTCGGGATCATCCTCACGCCTACCGATGTCGCGCCGCACCACGTTCAGGCTGTAGTCCAGGTCCTTGACCGCCAGCTGTACCGGCACGCGCCCCCGCACCGAGAAATCCAGGTCCACGTCGTAGCCGGTCTGCGGCGTGCCGCCGGTCAGGAAAGGCTTGGGGTTCGCGAGCGTATACAGGTTCACCCGGTCCACGTAGGGCAGCGGGCTGTACGAGCGCAACGCCACCCCCAGGCCCAGGATGGGCGAGCGGTTCTGGTAGTAGCGGATCAGGGTGGTGCCCAACGTGCTTGCCCCAATGGAAAAGGGCAGGTCCGCCTCGATGGTGCGGCCGTCCACGCTGTCGTTGCCCGCCACGAGCCGGGGCTGCCGCTCGGGGTCCCCCAGGGGCAGCACGATCACTGGCAGGTACAGCACCGGCACGTCGGCGAGCAGCAGCTGCGCCCGGTACGCCACCAGCCGGTCGCCCGGATACACGATCAGGCGTTCGGCACGAAAGGCGTAATCGTTCGGATTGCGCCCGCACTTGGCGCAGGGCGTAAAGTAGCCGTTCGTGGCCCGCAGTTGCCCCGGCACGCGCTCAATCTCACCGCCGCGAATCTCGATGTCTGCGTCGCTGATCAGCACGTCCTCGCCGGTCAGCTGCTCGCCCGCGAGGTCCACAACGAGGTTCTCGCCACGGAGGTCTTGGTTGTCCTTGGCCGTGTGGTAGGTGGCGGCCCCCACCAGCGTCAGGGTGCGGGTGGTGCGGTTGTACTCGACGCGGCGGGCCCGCACCACGTCGTCGTCCACGCGCAACTCCACCGGTCCCTTCGCGTCGCCGGTGATGATCACCAGTTCCTGACCGTCGACCCGCCGCAGTTCGAGCGTCTGCGCCTGCACGATCTTGACCGTGCGTGCCCCAGCGTCGCCCAGACCCAGCAGTCCGGCCAGCGAGGTGACGGCGGCGAGGGTGCCGCGCTTCAACCCACCGGTCCGCTGACCCCGCCCGAAGCGTCGGCCCACCGCTTTACTGGACATTCGCGCCCGTCTGAATCAGGGCGAGCGTCCTGGGCGGCGGAGCAAAGGGCTGGGGCAGCGGACCGGCCTGCGCGAGTTGCGCCCCCACCGGGCCCGCAGCTCCGGCCAGCACCCCCAGCGTGGTGCCGGGGTAGTAGAAGCCCAGGATGTTCAGGTGCCCCTGGCCCTGGCGTGCGAGCCCCAGCGCACCGTACTGCGACAGGCCCACCCCGTGCCCGGAGCCGTAACCCTCGACGACCAGCGGGGTGTTCGGGCCCACGGGGCCGCTCAGGCTCGCGCGGCTGCTCGCGGCTCCCAGGGCCCGAACGAAACCGCTCGCGTCCGCGCCGCTCAGGCGTGCGCTTCCCTTCTCGCCCGTGACCGTCACCTCCTGCACGCGGCCCGACTCGCTGGCGCGGGTAACGCGCACGTCGCGTAGGGTGCCCACCCGCACTCCGGCACGGCTGGCGGCGTCGGTCACCTGCGCGGCCCCCAGCTCCAGCCGCCAGCGCGACCGGGGTCCGCCTGCCGAGTAAGGGTCGACCTTGGCGTGCAGGTAGGGCAGGTCCCGGCCCCAGACCTCCGCGCTCGACGCCGTGTAGCCGCCGGAATCGCTGGAAAAGTACGTGCTGGCAGGCTTGCCGCCGTAGGCCACCACCTGTCCCGCTGTGGCCCGCACCGCCGCGTCGGAGCCGGCCTTTTCCGCCGCCACGCCGCCGTACATCTGGCAGCTCTCGGTGGCGCAGGTGTCGTAGGGCAGGGCCGGGTTGATGCGGGCGGCCACGTAGGTCCGCGCGATCACCGCCTGTGCCTGCAGCGCCTCGGTGGGCCACGAGGCGGGCATCTCGGCGGCCACCACGCCGCGCAGGTAGTCCTCAACGTCCACCACGTTGATCGCCTGGACCCCACCCTTTTCCACGCGCAGCAGCACGCCGCCCCGGTAGAGCTTCCCCGCCAGCGTCACGGTGCTTCCCGGTGCAGGCGGCAGGTACAGGCTCGTGCTGCCCGCATCCTGGCCGTTGAGGGTGAGGGTGCCTCCGCGAACCCCCACCGTCCAGACGTTTTCAGGGGTGGGCGCCGTTGGGGTGACGGGCGGGGAGGGCAGCAGCGGTGCCGGGGAGGCCGGCGCCTGGGGCGCGGGTAGGCGGATTGTCAGCTCGGGGCCACTCGCGACAAGCACCCGGACGCTGAGCGCCCCGGCCGTCGAGAGGGTCCCGGACACCACCGTCCCGGAGAGTGCCAGCGTAAGCAGGAGTGACCGCATGTGCCCCGAGAGTATAAAGGGAGGTTCATGCACCCCCCGTGAGAGCGCATTCTGGCGCGGCAGGCGGCATCATGAGACCCATGGGGGCAGCAGGCCGGGTCTGGGCACACGTGGGGCAGCCGTTTTCCGAACGCGGGTACGGCGCGGTGGTGCTGGGCGCGGGACGGATGGGCGCGGCGTGTGCCTTTTTCCTGCGCCGCCTCGCGCCGGAGTTGCGCCTCCTGCTCGTCGAGCGCGGCGGCCTGCCCAACGAGGAAGGCGCGACGGTCCTTGCCCCGGGCGTGTGGACGGCGCTGAACGTTTCCCCAGAACGCCGAGCGGAGGCCGCCTGGACCCGCGCCCAGACAGAACGCGAGTTTGGTGACGTGTCCTGGCAGGCGCGCCCCCTGCTCGAATTGCTGACCCGGGAAGCGGCGGGGGCCGTGCCTACCCCCTCCCTCCTGCCCCGCTTTCCGGAGCTGGCCCACCTGGTGGACCCGGAAGCCCTGCCTTTCGCGCAGGTGGACGAAGGCGCGGCCACCTACCGCCCTGGAGCCGTGGCCCTTGCCTGCGGGCAGAGGGCGGTGCGGGCGGGCGCGGACCTGCTGCTCAACACGCACGCGCACCTCACGCCGGGCGGCGTGCGGCTGGACCGACTGACAGTGACCAACACCCATGAGGTCGTGACCCACGAGAGCCGCGAGGTCCTCGCCGGAGTGGTGATCGTGGCGATGGGCGCAGATGGTCCTCCCGGCGCGGAGCACGGTCTGGGCCTGCACACCGGCCACGGCCGGGCCTACCGTCAGGCGCCCAGGCTCAACACGCCCTCGGGTGAGGCCACCCCGGTCCTGCGCGTGGATGGCCTGACCCTGCGCCCGCAGCACGGCGGCTTCACGTTGATTCCCCCCATTCACCACCGCGATCCGCATGGCTACACGCCGATCGGCGGCCGCCTGACCGGCGTTCCGGTGGGCATTCGCCGTGAGACGCTCGAAGACCTGGTGGAGCGGATGGGGGTCCTGCCACCCCTCGGCACGGAAGCGCTGGAAGTGGGCCGCAGCCTGGCGGATATTCCCGGCGCGTGGCTGGCCCTGCCGGACGGGGACCCCACCGCACCGCCCCGGCACGAGGAGGTGGCCCCCGGGCTCCACCTCCTGCTCGGCGGTCCCCACGCCGACACGCTGGGGCTGGCCGTGGCCTACGACCTCGCGGCGAAGGTCGCGGGCGTGGAGGAGCGGCCCTGGGAAGGATGATCCCCCTTGTCTACCTCGCGCCCGGCTTCCCCTCTCCCCTTCGCCCTATGCTGCTGGTCATGAACGCAGCGCGAATTACTGGCAGGTACCGGGAGTAACGCTTCCAGCCTGCGCGCTGCACGTTTGCCCCCGCCGAACCGTGGCGGGGGCTTTTTCTTGTTCAGAGGGGAACCCTTTATGACCCAGACACAGGACTACAGGCCCGGAACGCTGGACGCAGGGGACGTGCTGCGCCTCGCCCTGACCAGCAAGGTCTACGGGGCCGCCGTGGAGACCCCCCTCAGCGCTGCGCCCGGTCTCAGCGCCCGCACGGGCAACGCCGTGTGGCTCAAGCGGGAAGACCAGCAGCCCATCTTCTCCTTCAAGCTGCGCGGGGCCTACAACAAGATGGCGCAGCTGACGGCCGAAGAGGCGGCCAGGGGCGTGATTTGCGCGTCGGCGGGCAACCACGCGCAGGGGGTGGCCTTCGCCGCTGAGCAGCTCGGCATGCGGGCCGTGATCGTGATGCCCGCCACCACGCCCGAGATCAAGGTGCAGGCCTGCCGCCGCCGGGGAGCCGAGGTGGTGCTGTTCGGAGACTCCTTCAGCGACGCCGAGGCACACGCTTACGGGATACAACGTGAGCGCGGCCTGACCTTTGTCCACCCTTACGACGATCCCCTCGTGCTGGCCGGCCAGGGCACGGTGGCGCTGGAACTGCTGCGTCAGCTCGACACGTCCGGGGCCTACACCGTGTTTGTGCCGGTGGGCGGCGGGGGACTGATTGCCGGGGTGGCCGGGGTCCTCAAGGCGCTGCGGCCCGATGTGCGGATCGTGGGCGTGGAGCCCGACGACAGCGACGCGATGTACCAGAGCCTGCAGGCGGGCGAGCGGGTGCGGCTGGATACCGTGGGCATCTTCGTGGACGGGGTGGCCGTCAAGCAGGTGGGGGCCTACACCTTCGACCTGACGCGGCGCTACGTGGACGACTGGGTGCGGGTGGGCACCGACGAGGTGTGCGCGGCGATCAAGGACGTGTTCGACGACACCCGCGCAGTGATGGAACCGGCCGGGGCCCTGGCGGTGGCGGGCCTCAAGCGCTACGCCGCTGAACGTGCCCTCACGGGCGAGACGCTGGTGGCCCTGACCTGCGGCGCGAACATGAACTTCGACCGCCTGCGCCACGTGGCCGAGCGCGCCGAGATCGGCGAGGAGCGCGAAGCCATCCTGGCCGTCACCATCCCCGAGCACCCTGGGGCCTTCCGCGCCTTTATCGATGTGATCGGTCCGCGCGCCGTCACCGAGTTCAACTACCGCTACGCCCCCCGCGCCGAGGCCCACATCTTCGTGGGCGTGCAGCTCGGACGTCGGGGCGAACGGGCGGAACTGGTGCAGGCCCTGACCGAGCGGGGCTACCGCGTAACGGACCTGACGGGAGACGAACTCGCCAAGGTCCACGTGCGGCACATGGTGGGGGGCCGCGCGCCCGAGGCTGTGGGCGAGCGCGTCTACGCCTTTACCTTTCCCGAGCGTCCCGGCGCACTGCTCGAATTCCTGACCCACCTGCACGGGCGCTGGAACATCAGCCTCTTTCACTACCGCAACCACGGCAGCGCCCACGGCCGTGTCCTGGCCGGCCTGCAAGTGCCGCAGGCGGACGAGGCCGACTTCCAGGATTTCCTCGCCCGCCTGGGCTACCCGGCCACCGACATGAGCGGGAACCCGGCGTATCAGTTGTTTTTAACGTAGTGTTCCGCCGCTGATCACCTTTCTCGCGCTGACGGCTGATCGCCGGAAGCGGACGGCTCCCTCATAAACTGCGGGACGCGCTTCACTTTAAAGGCCGTGACACCCTCCTCGTGCTCCCAGTGGTCCCCAGCGAGTTGTTGCAGCTCGGCCTCACGGTCCAGGGCCTCCCCGAGCGTGCCGGTCAGGGCCGCGTTCAGGGCCTGCTTGGTGAGCTTCAGCGCGTGGGCGGGGCGAGCGGCCAGGCGCTCGGCATAGGCCTGCACGTCCTCGCGGAACGTCTCGTCGGGGTAAACGTGTTCGCACAAGCCCAGTGCCCGCCCCTGCTCGGCGTCCACCCGCTCGGCGAGCGCCATCAGCTCAAAGGCACGGTGATACCCGACCAGGCGCGGCAAAAACCACGTGCTCCCCGAGTCAGGCACCAGGGCGATGTTGGAAAACACCTCAATGAGCCGTGCGGACTGCGTCCACAGCCGGATGTCCCCGGCCAGGGCCAAACTGGCTCCCGCGCCAGCGGCCACCCCGTTGACAGCGGTGATTACGGGTTTGCCCAACCCCCGAAGGGTCCGGATCAGCGGGTTATAGGTGTGGTTCAGGTGCTCGGTGAAGGTCATGTCCCGGCCCGACACGTCGGCCAGGTCCTGCCCGGCACAAAAGCCGCGCCCCGCGCCGGTGATGACCACCACACGCACGCCCGGTTCGCCCTCTGCCGCCCGCAGTTCGTCGGTCAGCGTGAGCAGCAGGGCGTCGTTGGCGGCGTTGAGTTTGTCCGGGCGGTTGAGGGTCAGGGTGCGGACGCCCGCGTGGGTTCCCACGAGAATCACGGGTTCTGAAGTCATAGCTGCAGCGTAGCGTGGGAGCCCGGTCCCACCCTCCCCTACACTCAGAGACGATGACCGACGCGGCTGCCCTCCCCACCATCCTCGCCCTGGACGTAAGCAAATCTCGCATCGGGTTCGCCGTCAACGCCGGGCGGCTGGCTTTCGGACGCGGCAGCGTCGACCGGAAGCGCCTGCCCCTGGACCTCAAGGCCGTGCGCCTGAAAGTCGAGGAAACGGGGGCCGAACTGCTGCTCCTCGGCCTGCCCCTGCGGACGGACGGGGCGCACAGTCCCAGCGCCGACCGGGTACGTGCCTTTGGCCAGACCCTCCAGCAGAAGGGCTACCGCGTGCTGTACCAGGACGAGCGCTTTACCACCAGGCGGGCCCGGGCCCTCGGGACAGCCGACGAGGACGAGGCCGCCGCCGTGCAGATTCTGGAGCTCTACCTGCTGCGCGCAGGCAGCCCCTCCGAATGAGCGCAGGAGACCAGGGCGTGACCACATGAGAAACTGAGGGGGGATTCATAGGACCTTTAGGCTTGAAAAGTCCTCCTGCACATCAGGAAGATGAGAAGAAGAGAAAAACGCAAATTTTTCCGCGCCTGCAAAGCAAATCGTGCCGGTAGGTTCTGACAGGGTAAAAAGGGGGTTGGGACCTGACGTCTTTCTGACGCTTAATGAGTGCGGCCTGCCGTCTATGACGCGCAAAGTTTGTTGACACCCCCCGGAGCGGTCCATATACTCGGCTAAGGATTCACATCCTGGCTTAACGTGGAACCTATGTGCTGGGCGAACAGATGGGGTCAAGCAGGAACAGGAAACTCGGCAACTGGCTCCTGACTCCCCTCTCTCAGACCCGCCCCTGGGGCAGACGCGCGGCGGATGGGGATTCGGTTCCCTCGGAGGAAGTATGAATAGAAACCTTGCTTTGCTGGCCCTGACCGGTGTGCTGACGCTCGCCGCCTGTAGCGGTGGCGGCTCCACTCCTGCTGCTGACGCTTGCGCCACGGCGAACACCTGCTCCGTGACGGTCAATCTGTCCGGCGTCTCGTCCGCCCAGTTCGACGTGACGGTGAACGGCACCACCACCCGCCAGACCCTCACCAACGGCCAGAAGCTCCCCGTGTCCAACACGGGCACCGTGACCCTGAGCCCCGTCGCGCAGACCGGCTTTACCACCCCCAGCGCGCAGAGCACCACCATCAGCAGCACCAACCTGACCCCCACGCTGTCCTTCGCCTACACGGCGGTTGTCACCAACCCCAACCCCAACCCCGGCAACACGGGGGCCACCATCGCCATCACCAGCCCCGCCAACGGTGACGCCCCCGCTGCGGGCAACACCCTGGTGAAGTTCAACACCACGGGCGCGCTGACCAACATCACCTGCTCGGTGAACGGCGGCGCGGCCGTCAACGCCACCGTGGGCAGCACCGGCGGCTTCTGCGTGCTCCCGCTGACGGCTGGCCCGGCCACCATCACGGTTTCCGGCACGGACTCCAACGGCAAAACTGTGTCCAGCAACGTCGTTGTGACGGTTCCCGCCACCGGCGGCAGCACCGTGAACATCACGCCTGGCTTTAACCCCGGCCAGCAGATCACGGCCGTGAACAACGGCTCGGTCAACTACGCTGACCCCGCCTTCGCCAACGGCGCGTGGCGCATCATCCCCCAGCAGATCGACGCGACGGGCATCACCCCCGTGTACTACGTGCGCGGCACCGTGGGCATCGATGTCGGCCCCAGCACCGCCACCCGCGTCGAGCTGTTCGTGTCCAACACCAGCAACGGCCCGGCCCGCTTCTACCTGTACGACGGCGCGCCCAAGGCGAACGCCGTGCAGTTCGACAGCAACGTGCTCAACGGTGATCAGGGCCTGGTGCGCTACCTCGTGACCCGCACCTACCTCGCGGGCCAGCCCGTCCAGACCTCGTCCTTCCCCTTCATCGTGGACAACACCGCGCCCCAGCCCGCTGACCCCGAGCTGGACAGCGCCGGTGGCACCAACGACCGCTTCATTGCCGACCTGCGCGGCGTGAAGGACCTGAACTTCGCGCGTGGCACCGTCATCAACTACCTGAGCAACACGGACCTGCGCGACCGCGAAGGCCCGCTGCCCTCCGGCATTGACCGCGTGACGTACTACTACGTTCCCGCTACCAACAACAGCAAGATCCCGGCGCTCCCCAACTCCCTGAACCGCGTCGCCGCGATCAAGGCCAACGCCACCAAGACCCGCGTGGCTGAAGACGCCGGCGCCAACGGCAAGTACCAAGTGAGCTACGACAGCGTCGCCGAGAAGGAAGCCGAAGGCGCGACGTACTACATCTACGCCGTGATCACCGACCAGCTCGGCAACGAAGTTGACAGCACCTACTTCCAGAAGATCTCGTTCGACAACGTCGCTCCCCGCGTGGGCGCTGGCCTGCGCGACACGAGCGCTCTGCCCTTCGCCTCCTGCGATCCCCAGCAGTACATCAGCGACTGGTTTGCTTTCAGCCAGACCGCCTCGGACGGTGGCGTGGGCTTCGTCGCTGCCAGCGAAGGCAGCAGCGTCAACAACTCCGTCAGCCTGGACGCCATCGCGGTGCCCCTGACCGGCGTCGTGGGTCTCAACGGGATCGTCAGCACCATCAACGGTGTGGGCGGCGAGTACGACTCCAACCTGATCGCCGACGGCCGCTACCAGGTCAACGCCCGCGTGGCCGACCTGCTGGGCAACACGGTCGACCCCAAGGACCTGCAGCAGGTCACCATCGACAACACCGATCCCGCCGTCAACTTCGTCAGCCCTGCGCCCGGCGAACTCGTTGCGAGCGGCACGCAGGTGCGCGCCAACACGCAGCTCACCGAAACGGGTGCGGGCATCGACCCCTCCCGCACGGTGCTGATGTGGAACGACTTCACCGACCCCTCGCGCACCCGGACCAACGGCTACGTCGGCGGACCCGTAGAGTTCGCCAAGGGCAACAACGCCCTGTGGCGCGCCCTGGCCCCCAACGACACCACGGGTAACGTGCACCTCCAGCAGCTGGCCGTCGACTGCGCCGGCAACGCCAGCATCGGTACCCGGACGGTTCAGGTCAAGCCCACCGCCCAGGTCAACTCTGCGCACCTCCCGACCTTCGGCAAGTGGGACGTCTATCAGTACGAGGCCACCCCCAACTACACGCAGCCCGTCCAGGCGATTCTGCACCGCTTCAACGGAGACGACAACTTTATCGACCTCACTGGCAGTGCCCAGGGCCTGTTCACGGCCGATGTCGCCCTCCCCAACACCACCACGCGTGCGGGCAGCGGGTCGCAGATTGATGAAGTCAACTTCTACCGCAAGATCAGCAACACCAGCTGGGACCAGATCGTCGCCTACCTGACCGGCCAGTTCCCCGACGGCACGACGAACGCCACCATCAACTACGCCGCCATGACGCTCGATCCCTCGATCCGCCGTCAGGGCCAGCGCCTCGCCAACGAGCGTCAGCTGCAGTGGGTCGGCATCACGGACGAGACCTTCCTCCAGAGCGGTGCCGATACGGCCACCCCCCTGCTGAACATCGTTCCTACCCAGACCTCCTCGAACTTCTACCGCATGACGGCGAACTACAAGAACCTGGAGCACGGCGTCTCCGGCATCTACAGCATCGTCACCGATACCTTCGGCATGTACAGCTACACCGCCGACTTTGAGTCCTCCTACTCGGTGCGTAACACGACGGCCGCCTCTACGCTCGCTGCGACCTTTGCCGCCGGCGACGTGGTGAACCTGGACTTCGCCTTCGGCAGCAAGCAGGACCTGATCGCCAAAGCCGCCGGCGCTGGCTACCACCTCCAGGGCTCGGTCGACGGCGTGAACTTCGTCGATCTGGACGCGCTGACCACCTGGACCCCCGCCAATGTTGCCGCGGGCACCAGCACCCTGCGCGTGAGCTACAGCGTTCCCGCCGCGCCCAAGTACCGGACCTTCCGCGTCCGCCTGAGCAGTGGCGTGGACGTGTTCTACAGCGACGCGTTCACCCTCAACATCCAGTAAGCCCTCCCACTCAAAAGGCTCCCTCCGGGGGGCCTTTTTTGATGTCTCCAGTTTCGGCATGCACGTCTGTGGAGGGGACGGTACACTGGCCGCACCACAACCGAACAACACCCGGGGGACCATCCCATTCCACCACCCCGGTGGCCCCTCTTCCATCTCTTCCGGAGGCCAGACGATGCAAGGCAACATGATGGACGTTCCCCTGACCATCCCCATGATCCTCGAGCGGGCCCGCACCCTCTACCGTGACCGCGAAGTGGTCAGTTTGCTGCCGGGGCCACGAAACGAAGCTGGCCAAGCCACGTCCATAAAGCACAGCACCTCTTACGGAGCTGTAGCCGACCGGGCCCTGCGGCTCGGTGGGGGCCTGCAGGCGCTGGGACTTCAGCCCGGCGACCGGGTGGCCACCCTGGCGGTCAATTCCTTTCGTCACCTGGAAGCGTACCTGGGCATTCCCAGCGCAGGCTTCGTACTGCACACGGTGAACATTCGCCTCCACGCCGATCAGGTCGCCTGGATTCTGAACCACGCGGGGGACCGCGTACTGCTGGTCGAGAATGTTTTTGCCCCGATGCTTCCCGCCATCCGCGCGGCCTGTCCAGGCATCGAGCACGTGTTTGTATTGGGCCCCACTCCCCAGCCCCTGTCAGGCACGCAGGACTACGACAGCTGGGTGAGCGCCCAGCAGCCTCTCACCCACGTTCCAGAGTTGGCGGAAACGGACGCGGCGTGCATGTGCTACACGAGTGGCACGACCGGCAACCCCAAGGGTGTGGTGTACACCCACCGCAGCACCGTCCTCCATTCGCTGGCGAGCGCACCCAAGGACGCCCTGAACGTGGGCGAGCACGACGCGGTGCTTCCCGTCGTGCCGATGTTCCACGTCAACGCCTGGGGGCTGCCGTACACCTGCGCGATGTACGGGGCGAAGCAGGTGTACGCCGGGATGTTCAGCGACGGACCGACGCTGGCGCAACTGATGCAGGACGAGGGCGTGACCATCACGGCTGGAGTGCCCACGATCTGGATGGGCCTGCTCGCTGAACTCGACCGCGCGAAGGGCGAGGGGCACCCCTATGGCCTGCAGGGTCTGGAGCGCCTGATTGTCGGTGGCAGCGCCGCGCCAGAAAGCCTGATCCGCGCATTTCAGGAACGGCACGGCCTGAAACTGGCCCACGCCTGGGGCATGACGGAAACCCACCCCCTGGGCACGGCCAGCCTGGTCCCACCCGGGGTAGACGAGGCGAGCGACGAGGGCTATGGGCTACGCGCCAAGCAGGGCCGGCCCGTGCCCCTCGTACAGCTCGGCCTGCTGTCCGAGCAAGGCGAGCCTTTACCGCATGACGGCCACACCATGGGCCGCCTCATCATTCGCGGGCCCTGGATCGCCGACAGTTACTTTCAGGGCGAGGGTGCGGGAAACTTCCTGACCCTGGACGGCGAGTTGTGGTTCGACACCGGCGACATCGCCACGCTGGACGCGCAAGGCTTTATGCACATCCAGGACCGGGCCAAGGACCTGATCAAGTCGGGCGGGGAGTGGATCAGCTCGGTGGATCTGGAAAACGCGATCATGGCGCATCCCGCTGTGGCCCAGTGCGCGGTGATCGCCATGGACGACCCCAAGTGGGACGAGCGGCCCCTCGCCGTGGTGGTGCCCCGCCCCGGGCAGCAGGTCACCCATGAGGAGATCGTCGCCTTTCTGACGCCCAAGTTCGCCCGCTGGTGGCTGCCTGACGCGACGGTGTTGGCGGAAGGCCTGCCCATCGGTGCGACCGGCAAATTTCTGAAACGCGAGTTGCGCGAGCAGTACCGCGGCTATTTGAAGGGGGCGGGACAGCAGGGCTGAAGTCCCCCGCCTGGCCTGCGTTCCCCGTAGAATTCGCGGCATGGCCGTTACGGTTCAGGGACAGCAGGTCACCTTCTCTCCTCCACCTGGCGCGGCAGCGCTTGTGGGGGACTTTACCGACTGGCGCAAGCGTCCGCCCCTGCCGGTACAGCCCGGTCAGCCGCTGACCCTGACCCTGCCGCGGGGGGCCTGGGTGGAGTACGCATGGCTGGACGCCTCGGGCACGGCCTTCGCCGATCCCGACAACGCGCAAAAGTCCCTCAACCCCTGGTGGCCCTATCCCCGCGCGGTGGAGGTGGGCCGCTACGCCCACCATGGCCTCTGGACGCAGCCCGATGCCACGCGTAAAGGCGCCGCACACCGCCTGACGTGGGAAGGCACGGTTTTTCCGGGCACCCGCCGCGCGGTCGTATATACCCCGCACGGGCACGACGTAACGCGGCCCACCCCGGTGTATTACGTGCAAGACGGCGTGGCCTTTTACCGGACGGGCAAACTTGGCGAGGTCATGGACCGGGCGGTGGAGGCTGGGCTCGCATCTGGCGCGGTGCTCGTCTTCGTGGAACCGGGGGACCGCAGCCACGAATACTACCTCAATGGCCGTTACCTGGACTTCCTGCAGCGGGAAGTCTTTCCGCGCGTCGAGGGCGAACACGCGGCCGTGAGCGAACGGGGCCTGTGGGGCGCGTCGCTGGGCGGCCTGATCTCGCTGTACCTCGGGAGCCGGCACCCTGAGCTGTTTCAGCGGGTGGTAAGCCACAGCGGAGCCTTCATCGCCCGGCCTGGCGCGGTGGACGCGGAGGGCACCATCGACACGACCACGGCGGGCGAGTGGCTGCGGGAGCAGCTGGAGGTGGCCCCACCCCGGCACCTGCGCGTCAGCCTGGACACGGGAGTCCTCGAATGGCTGACCGCCCCCAACCGCCGGATGGCCGCCTCCCTGGCCAATCTGGGCGTGGCCCACCAGTACCGCGAATATGCCAGCGGCCACAACTGGGTCACGTGGCGGGAAGCGCTGCCGGAAGCTTTTCTGTACATGCAGGGTCAGTGACGCACCCGCCGCCCGTCTCACCCGCCTGCGGCGGTCACGCGGCATAGTCACACCCATGCGCGCTGCACTGCTCACGGCGCTTTCCCTGCTGGGGCCGTCCCTGCAGGGAGGCGCGGAGGCCCTCACGATGACCTACCCCCACTCGTCCACCCTGATTCACGAACGTGCCGAAGACTGGGCCGGAGCTGCGCGGCAGGGAGTGGAACTCCGGGGCGATACGCTCCGGTTGAGCCCGGAACGCTCGGCAGGGACGCTGACCAGCTTGCCCTTGACCGCGCCAGCCTTCGACGAGCTGGTGCCGTCGTGGAACGCGGTGACGCCGGGAGCGGGCAGCGTGGGCGTGGAGGTGCGGGTCCGGGAGGGTCAGCATGGCGGGTGGAGCCGCTGGTTCTCGTTCGGGACGTGGCGCAGTGGAGAGGGGCGGACCAGCCTCAACGGGCAGCGGGACGCTTCGGGGCAGGTGCTGACCGACACGCTGAGGCTCGGCCAGAAAATGAAAACATACCAGTACCGCGTGACCCTTCGGGGTGCGGGCACGGAGCTGCGGCTGCTCGCCCTAAATACGGCGGAACGGGCGGCGCGGGCCGCCGGGCTGGGGCAGCCGGGGAATCCGCTGAACTGGGGCAAGGTGATGAATGTGCCGCTGCGTTCGCAAATGCTCTATCCGGGGGGCGGGGAGGTGTGGTGCAGCCCCACGAGCGTCTCCATGATCCTGGCGCACCACGGCGTGAAGGTCACGGTTCCGCAGGCGGCCCAGGGGACCTTCGACCGCGCCTATGAGGGCACGGGGAACTGGCCGTTCAATACGGCGTACGCGGCCTCGTTCGGGCTGCGTGCATTTGTCACCCGGCTGCCCAGCCTGGCGGAAGCGGAGAGGTACACGGCGGCGGGCTTTCCCCTGGCCGTCAGCCTGGGTTGGAAAAAAGGCGAGTTGCCCGGCGTGCCCCTGCCGGTGAGCGAGGGACACCTGATGGTGCTGGTGGGTTTCGATACTGAGGGCAACCCGGTGCTCAACGATCCCGCCGCTCCCACCGACGCGGCCGTTCGCCGCACCTACACCCGGCTGGCCTTCGAGCGGCAGTGGCTAACCCACAGTGGAGGCCTCAGTTACGTGATCGCGCCGCAGGGGGCCCGGCTGCCCTGAGAACTGTCCGCCACTCCACCACCCATCTGGGGTGGTTTGCCACCCCGCCCCCACCCGGTCCGTTTCCTGGGTAAAGGCAGACACCTACAGTGTTCTTGAGAATCAGGCCCTTCCTTTACGTTCCTGGAGCGTTTGTCCGAATGGCGCCGCGCGTGGAAGGGCACCCCTCACGGCTTCCCATTCTCCCCATGCGCATTCAGGTTCGCTCGCCGGGCCCGGTCAAAAAGAAGTCCGCACTTGGACACACGCGCGAAGACATGGGGGGCGCCGCGCTGGTGCTGATCTTCACGGCCGTCGCCGCCCGCTCTTGCGGTCAACACGACGGCCACGCGCTCCGTGGGGCGCGCCTGGGCGCAGCAGACGGGCGCCCCTCCTCCTCCTCCCAGGCGCCTCTGGCGGCAGAGGCGCGCAGCACACCTTCCTGATTCGGGCCAGGGGGTGCTCCCCACACATATACGGGCAGAACCGCTGCACAGTTCGAAACGTGGCCCAGCGCCTTGAAAAGCAGTTCTTCTGGCTCTCCGAGCGGCGCGGTTTTACCTTTGAAGAATTGGCTTCAAACGCAGGAAAAAGCACGCTCACCGCGGTGAACAGGAACAGCGCCTCCTGCGTCGCCTTGCAGCGCCACGTCATTCCCCAGCCGTTCGGCTTCCGGCACGGCCATGACACCCTTTGCCTACGGCAGCGCCCGCAAGAAGATGACCCTCTTCTTGCAGACCGAGCGCAATCCCCGGGGAAGCGTCATCTCCACGCCGAAGACGCCTTACAGGCAGGAGGTCCAGCGCACGCAAGGTGCAGTAACGCGTTCCAGTTGCTCTCAGCGCCGCCTACACTCCCCCTCATGGACTTTCCCACCGCCTGCCCGGCCTGTCACCGCGAAGTGCGGGTGGAATTCACAGACAGCGCCGTCCACGACCTGAGCTGCTCCCAGTGTGGGTCACGCTTTTGCGTGTTTGTCCGCAAGCACAAGTTCGAGGTCCTGTTTGACCTGGGCACCCGCGCGCTGATGGACGGCTACGCGCGGGAGGCGGTGGCGAGCTTTGCTGCCTCACTGGAGCGATTCTTCGAGTTCTATGTGCGGGCCTACGCCCTGGAGCGGCAGGCGGGAACGGAAGGCGGGTTCGGGGCGGCGCTGAAGGCCTGGGAAGGCACCTGGCGGCACGTGTCCAGCCAGTCCGAGCGCCAGATGGGCATGATGGCGCTCGCCTACCTGCTGCGCGAGGGGCGTGAGCCGGACTTCCTGACCCCAAAGGCGCTGGGCGTGGACTTCCGCAACCGGGTGATTCACCGGGGTTACCTGCCCCGCCGTGAGGAGGTGGACGCCTACGCCGCCCGCGTCTTCGCCCTGATCGACCGGCTGCTCGTGGAACTGGGCGAGGGCGCGGTCCACGCCGAGTTGGCGCAGGAGCAGGCTTTCGCCGCCCACCTCGCAGCCCTGCCGGAAGGCGTGACCGCCGTGTTCGAGGAGCATCCGGGCATGTTCCGCGCTCGGCGCTTCGGCGGCACACTGGGAGGCAAGCGGGCGCTGCCCGGCAAAACGGCCCCGCCCCTCAACGACGCCCAGGCCTTCGCGCGGGCACTAACGGAACGTGGACCGCTGCTCGCCACCTTCCGCAAGTCGGGCGAGCGGTAAGTGGTTGGGGGCTCCAGTTGCGCCCTTCCGGGGAAATGCGCCTGGAAACGCCTCACCTCTGCCCCCAGCCACTTTTGCCTTCTCGCTCTGCTCGGGGGAACAACTGCATCATCGTCCGGCCGCTCCTCGGTGCAGTATTCTGAGGGTCACGAGGTAAACTTATGAACAAGAATCTGGGCCTGGCCGCCCTGCTGTCTGCCCTGCTCCTCGCCGGTTGCGGCGAGCAGCCCTCCGCCTCCGCGTCGCAGTCCCCGGCCCTCGGCGCGCAGAGCGCGGGCAAACCCGCCACCGGCAGCAGTACCGCTGCCGCCCGCGTATTCGTGCCCAATCCGGTGCAGAGCACAGGGGAGCAGTCGCTGAGCGATGGCAAGGACGCTGCCAGCGCCGTGCCCACGAGCGCCTACAAAGGTGTGACCCTGCGCAATCTGGACGGCAGCGGTTACCTGCGCGGCGACTGGGCGGTGGTGGTCAGCGAAACGGGCACGCCCGCTTACGGCACCGCCTTCAACTTCGACCGCTCACAGGACCAGTTTGAGCAGGTGATGGCGTACTTCTGGATCACGGAAGCGCAACTCTATTTGCAGTCGCTGGGCTTCGGCAACGAGCTTCCGGCCGTCAACCGCCACCAGCAGGCCATCCGGGTCAGCCAGTGGGGCCAGGACAACTCGTTCCAGACGGACAAGCAAGACGAGATCCGCCTGGGCAAGGGCGGGGTGGACGACGCCGAGGACGGCGAGGTGATCGTCCACGAGTACGGCCACGCGGTTCACGCGGCGCAGGTGCCCGGTTTCGGAAGCAGCCTGGAGGCGGGCAGCATCGGCGAAGCGTTTGGGGATTACCTCGCCGTGATCGTTGGCCAGGCGGTGGCCCGGCGCGAGGGGGTGGCGATTCGCACCCCGCTCGCCTGCGTGGCCGACTGGGACAGCGTGAGCTACACGACGACCACGCCCCACTGCCTGCGCCGCCTGGATACGGACAAGCACTACCCGGAAGACGTGCGCGGCGAGGTCCACGCCGACGGGGAAATCTGGTCGGGGGCGCTGCTGAACATCCGCACGGCGCTGGGCGAGCGCAACGCGGACCGCGTCATCATCAACGCGCAGTTCCGCTTCGCGCCGGACACCTCCTTCGCGGCGGCGGCGCAAGCCACGGTGGACACAGCGAGGAACATGCTGGGCACCTCGGCGGCAGGCACGGTGCGGCAGGTCTTCGTGGCACGCGGCATCTTGAAGTAACTGGAGCGGACGTGAACGGGGCGGAGCGGGTTCTCCGCCCCGTTTGCCTTGCTCCATTTTGACCTGCACTACACTGCTGCATGGTCCAGGCGGGCGAGACAGAGCAAACGGTGCGGCAGAGGCTGGTGCGGGTGGCGCGCGGGCTTGAGGCGGCGGACCTGCGGATACGGGGCGCGCAGGTGGTGCAGCCCGCAACGCGCGAGGTCTTTGGGGCCGACGTACTCGTGTCTGGGGGACGGGTGGCCGCCCTGGTGGGCACGGGGACAGAACACGTGGCTGCGCGCACGGTGGAGGCGCGCGGCGCGTTCCTCGCCCCGGGATTGATCGACGCCCACGTCCATATCGAGTCCAGCCTACTCACGCCCGCACGCTTCGCGGCGGCGGTCTTGCCGCGCGGCACAACAGCGGTGGTGGCCGAGCCGCACGAGGTGGTCAACGTGCTGGGAAGCGAGGGCCTGCGCTGGATGCTGGAGGCCGGGCGGTCTTCCGGGCTGCGCGTTTACGCCTCGGTCCCTTCCTGCGTGCCCGCCAGTCCCTTTGAGCGCGGCGGCGCGCAGATGCAGGCGCAAGACGTCGCCCGGGCCCTGCGCCTGCCCGGCGTGCTGGGCCTGGCCGAGATGATGAACTACCCGGGAGTTCTGGGCGGAGACGCGGCTGTCTGGGACGTGCTGGAGGCTGGGCGGGGGGGCCGCATGGACGGACACGCGGCGGGAGTGACAGGCGCGGACCTGCAGGCCTACGCCGCTGCGGGCCTGCACTCAGACCACGAGGCCACGACACCCGAGGAAGCCCGGGAACGCCTGCGCGCCGGGTTGTGGCTGATGGTGCGCGAGGGCTCGGCGGCGCGCAATCTGGAGGCGCTGCTGCCCGTGCTGCGCGAACGCCCGCGCCGCGCCATGCTGGTCAGCGACGATGTGAGCGTGGACGAACTGCTTTCGCTGGGGCATCTGGACCGGCTGATGCGCGTCTGTGTGGCGGGCGGCCTGCACCCGGCGGACGCGCTGGCCCTGGTCACCTGCAACCCCGCCGAATACTGGGGCCTGCATGCCCTGGGGCTGGTGGCCCCCGGATACCACGCCGACTTCGTGCTGCTGCGTGATCTGGAGGGCTTCGAGGTACTGGAGACGTTCGTGGGCGGCACGGAGGCGCGGGCAGGCGGGGTGACGCCTCCCCTGCCCGGTGGCGGCGTGAACCTGGGCGCGGGCTGGGACGCGGCGGGCTTCGACGTCCCCGCCCACTGGCCCGTGATCGCCGTTCATCCGCAGCAGATCACGACGGCGGCCGGGCCACTCGGCAGCGGCAATGCGCGCCTGGTGGTGGCGGACCGCTACGGACGCGGCGAGCATTCGGCGTGCTGGACCTCGGGTACCGGCATGACGGGGGGAGCGCTTGCGGTCAGCGTGCTGCACGATGCCCACCACGTCGCCGTCCTGGGCGGCACAGACGCCGACGTTCGGGCAGCGGGCCGGGCGCTGGAAGCCCTGGGCGGCGGAGCCGTCGTGGTGTCGGGCGGCGAGGTGCGCGCCAGCCTTCCCCTCCCCTTTGCCGGGCTGATGAGTGACCTGCCTCCGGGTGAGGCTGCGGCGCGGCTCGCGGAGGTCACGGCGGCCTGCCGTTCTCTCGGCTGCACCCTGCCCTATCCGGTCACCACCCTTAGCTTCCTGGGCCTGAGCGTGATTCCGGCCCTCAAACTCACGCCCCACGGCCTGCTGGACGTGCGGGCCTGGCAGCTGCTGGGCAGGGAGGAAACGGTATGAACGCAGACCAGGGCCTCAAGCACCACCACATCCTCACCAACGGCATTCGGCTGCACTACGTCGCCGCCGGACCCGAGGACGGTCCACCCACCGTATTGCTGCACGGCTTTCCCGAGTTCTGGCGGGCCTGGGAGCGGCAGATCGGGCCGCTGGCACGGGCGGGCTTCCGCGTGATTGTGCCGGACCTGCGGGGCTACAACCTCAGCGAGAAGCCGCCGGGCGTGGGGGCCTACCGGATAGACACGTTGCAGCGAGACGTCTCCGGGCTGATCCAGGCCCTGGGGTACGAACGGGCGAATGTGGTGGGGCACGACTGGGGCGGCATCATCGCGTGGGCACTGGCAATTCGGCAGCCGGAGGTGGTGGACAGACTCGCAATCCTGAACGCGCCGCATCCGGGAGCCAGCCGGGAAGGGTTTCGCAAGCCCGCCCAGTGGCGGCGTTCGTGGTACATCTTCTTCTTTCAACTGCCGTGGCTGCCAGAGCGCTTCTTGCACCGCTTCGGAGAGTGGGCGCTGCGGGGGAGCCAGCCGGACGCCTACACCCCGCAAGACCGCGAGCTGTACCGGCAGGCGTGGGACCAGCCGGGCGCGGCCACCGCGATGATCAGCTATTACCGGGCGCTGGGCCGCTCGGCAGGTGCGGCGAGCGCGAGCGACGCCGCCCTTCAGGTCCGCGTGCCCACCCTGGTGCTGTGGGGTGACCAAGATGGGGCACTGCTGCCCGAACTCGCCGACGGGCTGGAACGCTGGGTGCCGGACGTGCGGGTGGTGCGCTTTCCCCGGGCGAGCCACTGGGTCATGCGCGATGAGCCGCTACGGGTAAACAACCTTATAAGCGAGTTCCTGTCCTCCTGAGCGGGCCTGGCGTGTCATGCTCGGGGACATGACACTGAATTCAGTCCAGATCACGGTGGAAGGGTACGGCACGCTTCAGGCGCAGGAGGGCGAGCGGCTGGTCCTCGCGCTGGAGCGCGGCGGGGTGGACATCTTGCACCGCTGCGGCGGGGTGGCGCGCTGCACCACCTGCCGCGTTCAGTTCACGGCGGGTGAACCCAGCACCATGTCCCTGGCCGAGCACGACAAGCTGGCGGAAAAGGAACTGCTGGGCCAAGTTCGCCTCTCTTGCCAGATCGTTTGCAGGGGCGAGATGGGCCTCACGCCCCTGCAAACGGTGCGCTCCAGCGGCCTCGAAGCGGGCAAGACCCCCGCCGAGGAAATCCAGCCCGAGCCCGAATGGATGCCCCGCGAGACGGTGGACTAGCGCAGGTATCCAAGTGCGGACTTCTTTTTGACCGGACTTGAATGCGCGTGGGGGAGCATGGGGAGCCGTGAGGGGTGCCCTTCCACTTCCGGCGCCATTCGGACAAATGCGCTAAGGCTCCCGTTCCCCCTCGGGGACGTCCGCCCTGGTCAGCCCCAGGCCCGACAGCACCTGCGCCCGGTTCCAGCCAATCAGGGCGCAGAGTTCGGCGAGGGCTCCTTCGAACTTCGGGGTGCCTGGGGGCATCTCCCGCAGTTGCCGCCACAGGGCGTTGCGGCGCTCCAAGAAGGCTCGGGAAGGCATAACAAAAGTGTAGAGGACGAGGAAGGTCTGCATCTTCCTCGTCCCCCGGGCTTCCTGCCTCAGCGGTGCTGCGCGTCGTCCCGTAGGTGCTCGTCATACGTGTGGTTGACGTAGATTTTGCCGTCGCCCGCGTGCAGGAAGTACAGGGCGTCGCGGCCGTCAGAGAGCTTGCGCCTGGCATTGAGCACGCTCATCAGGGCCGCCTCGCCAGGGTTGTTGATCGGCCCGGCGGGGAGGCCCTGACGGGTGTAGGTGGAATACGGCGTGTCCTTTTTAAAGTCCCCCGCGCTGCGGTCGAGCTCCGGCAGGTCCTTTCCCAGCCCGTAGGCGACGGTGGGGTCGCTGCCCAGCGGAATGCCGTCGCGTAGGCGGTTGAGAAACACGCCTGCGATCACCGGCATGTCGGCGTTGCTGGCCGCCTCGGCCTGCACCATGCTGCCCAGAATCACCCAATCGCGCACACCCAGACCCAGGGCCTTGGCCTTCGCCACGTTGGGGGCGGTAAACTCCTGCTCCATGCGGTCCACCATCTTTTTCACCGCGTCCCTGGGGTTTTCCTTGACCCGGAACTCGTAGGTGGAGGGAAACACGAAGCCTTCGAGGTTCTTCTGCTGGCCGCCCGCGTGGCGGCTGAGAGAAGCGTCGTTGAGCGCCGATTTAATGGCAGCGCGGTCAAATCCGGCCTTCTCGAAGATGGCGGGTATGTCCTTGATGCGGCGCCCTTCGGGCACCGTCACCGTGATGGAGGGCACGCGGGCCGGACCCGCAAGCGTGTCGGCCACCTGATACAGGTTCATCTTGCCGTTGAAGTCGTACTGCCCTTCCTTCAGGCTGCCCGCCGTGCCGTTCTGCTTCATGACGTACCGCAGGGCATCGGCATTTTTTACGATCCGGCGCGCCTCCAACGTCTGCGCTACCCTAGAGAGGCTGTCACCGGGCTTGACCTCCAGCGTGTAGGTCGGGCCCCCAGCGGGCTCGGTCAGGCCACGCAGGAAGAGGTAGATGCCCGCCGCCACGAGGAGAAGAAGGACCACAAGCCCCAGCAGCAACTTGGCCCACAGGGGCGTGCCCCGGCCCTGAAGCCGCGTCATGCGCCCACCTCCGTGACGGCGTAAGCGGCGAGCCGGGCCTGCAATTCGGCGTCAGCGGGAGGCCGCGCACCGAAGCGGGCCACCACCCAGCCCCCCACCTGCACGGCGAGGCGGGCGGCCCTCACCGCGTCGCCGTGGCTGAGCCATCCGGCCAGGAACGCGCCTCCAAAGGCGTCGCCTGCGCCCGTCGCGTCGGTCAGGCGGTCATCGGTGGCGGGGACGTGGGTGCGGGGTTGCCCCGGGCCTTCCAGCAACGCGCCCTCCTCATCCATCTTCAGCACCACGAGGGCGTGGGGGTAGCGCTCCCGCAGCCAGTCCAGGGCCCGCGCGGGGTCGTTCTCACCGCTCATGGCGCGGGCCTCGTCGTCGTTGGGAAAGATCACGTCAAAGGGCACGGCGTCCACAATCTGCAGGAAGTTCTCGCGGCCCATCTGCTGGATCATCTGAAAGCTCCCCGGATCGAGGCTGAGCGTGGCTCCCGCCGCCTTGGCAAGTCGGGCCGCCTCAAGCGCCGCCCCGCGCGGCGGATCGCGGAAGAGGCTCCAGGCGGTGAGGTGCAGGTGCTGCGCACCTTGGAGGACCCCCACAGGCAAGTCCTGGGGCAGCAGTTCCCAGTCTGCGCCCTGGCCGGTCAGCATGGCGCGCTGGCCCCGGCGGTCAATCAGGGCCAGGATCACGCCGGTAGGGTGCTCGGCGCTGAGGATCAGCTCAGCCCGCACGCCTTCAGCCTGCAGTTCGGCGGTGGCGAGTTCGCCGAAGCGGTCGCGGCCGATCTTGCCCACGAAGGTGGCGGGGTGCTCCGCGCGGCGGGCCCACACGGCGAGGTTGGCGGCAGACCCGCCCCCCGAGAGTTCCAGCCGCCCTGTGGTGTCTCCGCCGGGAAGCAGCATGGTATCGGGCTTGGCAAGCACGTCCCAGGCGAGGTCACCCAGAGACACGAGGGGGAGGCGGTCAGTCATGCGCGCCTCGCAGCATACCGCCCCGGGCGCAGGAATGGGCATGGGGTGACGATTGCCGGCGGGCTGGGCTCAGCCGCGTGCACCGGGAGCGCTCTGCACCGCCTGCATCGCCAGCAGCGTCGCCACCACGTCCACCGCGCCGCCGAGGCCGTACACGAGCTGATCAGAGAGGGTCACGCTGCTGCTGAAGCCGGGAATTGGCACCACGTTAAAGACGGCCATCGCCAGGCTGAGGGCTGCCGCGAGGTTGAGCCAGTCGGCGAGGCGGCGGTGACCCGCAGCGTCCGCCGGACTGGGGGTGAGGCGGACCAGGGTGCCGTACACCGCATTCCCAGCGAGTACCGCGGCGGGCCAGACCGTCAGCAGGGCGGTGAGGGCCACGGCGTTCGCCGTCTCGCCCGCACCGTTCAGCACCGCGAGCAGGGTCAGAAACCACAGCACCAGCCGGAACGAGGTCAGCCACGGAAAGGCGAGTTGCAGCGAGCGCAGCGTGCCGTCCCCCGGCGGCGTGGCCTGCCCGGCGGTCAGGCGCCCCAGGAGCAGCGTCCACCACACGAGGAGCACGCCCGCCAGGAACGCTTCCACCGCGTTGAGCCAGGCAAACGCCGAAAAGTTTTCCGAGATCAGCGCGTAGGCGGCGGCCCCAAACACGGTGAGCACCTGCACCCAAAGCGCAGCGAGGGCGGCCGAGCGCCAGGAGGCAGGGGTCATCTGGGGTCTCCAGCGGCCAGCCGCAAGCCGCCAGAAAAGGCGTGGTGCCGCTGGCAACTCGCGGCTGGTCCCTGGAGACCCCTCCTCATAGCCCCAGCTTCGCCTGCAGCCGTTCGCGCACGACTTCGGGCTTGGCCTTGCCGCCCATCGCCCTCATCACCGGACCGAACAGGGCGTTCATGGCCTTGGCGTTTCCAGCGCGCACCTTTTCCACCGTGGCGGGGTCGGCGGCCATGGCGGCGTCGATCGCGGCGTCGATCGCGCCCGTGTCGGTCACCACGTTCAGGCCGCGTTCCTGGACCAACCGGGCCGGGTCCTGGCCCTCCATCACGTCGGGCAGCAGGTCTTTGGCAATCTTGCCGCTGATCGTGCCCGCGTCAATGAGGCGCACGAGGGAGGCGAGGTGACCGGGTTGCAGCGCGGCGTCGCGGACGCTCTGCTCGCGGGCGGCGAGGAAGCCTGCCACGTCGGTCAGCAGCCAGTTGGCAAGCTTCTGGGCGTCGGGAGTGGGCGAGGTGGATAGCGCCTCGTCGTAGAAGCGCGAGAGGGGCACGTTCAGGCTCAGCGTCTCGGCGTCTCCCGCCCGCACGCCCGCCGCCTCGTAACGCGCCCGCTTCTGCACGGGCAGCTCGGGCATCTGCGAACGAATGCGCTCCACCCACTCGGGCGTGATGTTCAGGGGGGGCAGGTCCGGCTCGGGGAAGTAGCGGTAGTCGGCCTCGCCCTCTTTGGTGCGCATAACGAAGGCCTTCTGGCCGCCCTCGTCCCAGCCCAGGGTGTCCTGGGTAATTTTGCCTCCAGCGTCCAGCACGCGCGTCTGCCGGGCCGTCTCGAACTCGATGGCGCGGGCCACTGAGCGGAAGGAGTTGAGGTTCTTGACCTCCACCTTCGTGCCCCACGGCTCGCCGGGCTTGTGCAGGCTGAGGTTCACGTCACAGCGCATCTTGCCTTCTTCCGGCGTGGCGTCGCTGACGCCGAGCGACTGCGCGATGGCCTGCACCGCCTCTAGAAAGGCGCGGGCCTGCTCTGCCCCGGTGATATCGGCCTCGGTGACCATCTCGATCAGGGCCGATCCGGCGCGGTTGAGGTCCAGCAGGCTGTAGGGCGCGTAGGTGGGGTGCAGCAGCTTGCCCGCGTCGTCCTCAAGGTGGGCGCGCTTGATTCGGACGCGGCTTGTCTCACCGCCCGGCACGGTCACGTCCAGAAAGCCGTCCCGCGCGATGGGGCGGTCATACTGCGAGAGCTGAAAGTTCTTGGGCGCGTCGGGGTAGAAGTAGTTCTTGCGGTGAAACTGGGTAAAGCCCGACACGTCGCAATTCAGCGCCAGGCCGAACATCAGGGCCAGGTCCACCGCCTCGCGGTTGAGGGTGGGCAGGGTGCCGGGCAGGCCCAGGGTAAGGGGATCGGTGAAGGTGTTCGGCTCCGCGCCGTGATACTCCGCCGGGCACGCGCTGAACAGCTTGGAGCGCGTTTTCAGTTGCAGGTGGACTTCCAGCCCGATGACGGCCCTGTACATGAGGCCGAGTCTAGCGCGGGCAGGCGGTGCCCTCCGGTTCCGCCGTCAGGACAGGTGCAATGGGCGCACGCAGACGCTCAGGCAGAAAGCTCAGGGCGATCAGCAGCAGACCACCCCACTGCACCACACTGAGGGTCCGGCCGAGCGTCACGTCGATCAGGATGGCGGTGGCCGGGCTGAGCCGGGAGAGCAGCGACGCCCGAACAGGTGAGGCGGAGGCGATGCCCCGGAACCACAGGGCGTAGGCGAGCGCGGTGGCGATCAGGACCATATAGGCGAGGAGCGCGTACTGGGCGCCGCTCAGCGTGGGAAGCGGTCCCTCGATCAGCCCGGCAACGGGCAGCAGGAGCAGTCCTCCCGCCGTCAGTTGCCACGCCGTCACCGCGAGCAGCGAGGCGCTCGGCGGCGCACCCCACTTCTTGGCGAGTACGTAACCCGCCGCCGTGGACACCACGCTCAGGAATCCGGCGATCAGCCCCACCCGGTCCAGCGCCACCACAGGGCCCAGCACGAGCAGGGCCACCCCCGCCAGTCCAAGCAGCGCTCGCCCGAACGTGTATCCGCTGGACCGCTCGCCCAGCCACCACAGTGAAAGGGCAATCACGAGGAGGGGCTGCACAGCCCCCAGCGTCGGCGCGACGGCACCCGGCAACTTCTGCGCAGAGACGAACAGCGTTGCGAAGAACAGCCCAAAATTCAGTGCTCCCAGCACCAGGCTTTTCCACCACCACACCCCGGAGGGCAGGCGGCGCACCAGCAGGAGCAGCACCATTCCCGCCAGGAGCGCCCGCACCGTTGCCAGCGTGAGTGGCCCCAGCTCCGGTAACCGGGCGGTTACGGTATACGTCGTTCCCCAGGTGACCGGGGCCAGGGCCGCGAGCGTGAGGGGATGGATCCTGGAGAAGAAATGCTTCATATATAAAATATACACCCGTAAAACTTCTACCGCCTTTTATACTGGCCTTCCAAGATGGATACCCCCACCCTTCTCGAACGGATCCGCGCCGACTGGCAGCGAACCGAGCCCGCTCTAGACCCCTCGCCCATGCTGACCTTTATCACCCTGCAGCGGGCGGCGGGGGTACTGGGCGACGCGGTGGAAGCCACCGCCCTGCCGGTGGGTCTGAATCACAGCAGCCGCGACGTGCTGTTCACGCTGCACCGCTCGGCCGGGCCGGATGGGTTGCCCGCCAGCGAATTGGCGAACCTGCTGGCCGTGTCGCCCGCCAGCGTGACGGGACGGGTGGACCGGCTGGAAGCGCGTGGGTGGGTCACCCGCACACTGGACCCCGAAGACCGCCGCTCGTGGCGGATCGCCCTCACGGACGCAGGGCGGGCCCTCGTGCGCGAACACCTGCCCACCCATCTCGCGCATGAACGGGCGCTGCTGGCTGTGCTGAATGAGGCGGAGGTGCGGCAACTGGAAACGCTGCTGCTACGGCTGATCCGGGGGGCGGAGGGGTAAGACCAGCGCGTGTCCACACCTCCCCTGCCGCGCTGTTTTTGAGAGGAGGAACCGTTTAGACGGTTCCTCCTCGGCCCCGAACAGCTTTTTACGGCAAGCTGTTGCGCGGGTTGGAGCCGCAGGAGTGGGGCTGGGGACGAAACCAGGCAAGAACTGCCTGATCAAGTGGGGCAGCGGCAGCGCCGACACCCTCGAGGTGCAGGAGACCCTGAAGCCCGCGCCCGCTGACCTCAAGCTCAGCGGCACCTACGCGTCCATCTCGGTGGACGGCAACGCGGCCTTTGGCAGTGACGGTGACGACACCTTCATGCCCGGGGGACCTCCGGGGGTGGGCGCTCGGCGGATGGGTCCAACTCCAACGTCACCGCGCTCAGCAAGAGCAGCACCCCGGGCACCCACAACACCGGCGCCACGCTGAAGTACGCGGCTGGTGGGCAGAAACGGCTGTTTTTCGCCTTCCATTCCAGGAACTTCGTGACCATCGGCGGCTCGGATCACCCGAAAGACGCAGAGCGAAGCCCGTCAGCGCCGGGGCGCGGGGCATCTCGGTGCGGCCAGCGGTGAAGCGCAGCGGTTCATAGAGGGGAGCGGCCGAATTCCGCGCTGCCCAGACGCGCGAACCGGCCGCGTTCCTGCGCCGCCCTCAGGCAGAACGTGCCCGGTTCGCGCGCCAGCCCCTGCCGCCAGTCCCGGTGGGTCCAGACGTTCACCACCCGCCCTCCGCCACGGCTGGGGTCTCCCCGCCCCGGGCACCACTCCAGCAGGGTTGGCCCGGCTCTGGCGATCGCCGCTCCCCACGCGTGACGGCGAGAAAGCTCGGGTACAGGCCACGTTCCGGCTCACCTGTGAGCCAGGCAGGGAAGGGAGGCCGCTCACCCGCGTCAGCCCCCTTCGGGGGAACGGTGGCGGGCGACGGCACAAGCGTCAGCAGCGGTAATGGGGCGAACGTTCAACGCGCCTCCTCCAGCAAGGTACTGCCTTCCCCATGCGCGGCCCCGAAAGCGTCTCCCGGATTGAACAACTGGCAGCGCTCCAGCGACAGGCAGCCGCAGCGGATGCAGCCGCTCAGGTCCGAGCGCAGCCGGGTCAGTACGGCGATCCGTTCGTCCAGCTCGGCCTGCCAGCGCTCGGAGAGCTGCGCCCAGTCCGCTGCCGTGGGCGTCTGCCCGCCGGGCAGGGTGTTCAGCGCTGCGCGAATCTGCGCCAGCGGCACGCCGACGCGCTGGGCCGCACGGATAAAGGCCAATCGCCGCAGCGTATCCCGGGGGTAGCGGCGCTGGTTGCCCCCGGTGCGCTCGCTGCGAATCAGCCCCTCCCGCTCATAGAAGTGCAGGGCCGACACCGCCAGCCCGCTGCGGCGCGAGAGCTGGCCGGGGGTCCAGAGGGCGGAAACGTCGGGGAAAGTTCGCGTCATGGGGGCAGGGGGGATTGACCTCAACAAAACTTGAGGTTCTACACTTCACCGTACCACAGGAGGTTTACCCATGCCCACCGTTCGTACCCCCTGCTCCCAGCCCTCATCAAGGCCCGCCCGCTCTCCCCCAGGAGGCCACGCATGCACCTGCACGCCCTGACCCTGTACACCCGCGACCTCGCTGCCCAGCGCGATTTCTATGCCCATACCCTCGGCTTCCCGGTGGAGGCACAGACCTCGGGGCAGGTCACCTTCCGCACCGGCAGTTCCCTGCTGAGCTTGGTGGAGGACGCCACCGCTTCCGGCTTCTCGCACCTGGCCTGGGACATTCCCCCGGGGCAGGTGGATGAGGCGCAGGCTTGGCTCTCCCCCCGCGTTCGCCTGCTGCACGACAAGACGGGCGAAAAGCGCTTTCTACCGGGCGAGCGCTGGAACACCACCAATCTCTATTTCGAGGACCCGGACGGCAACATTCTGGAATTCGCCGCGCGGCACCATCTCCTCCCTCTGCCCGCCGTACCAGGTCCCTTTGGACCCCAGGAGGTCCGGCACCTCAGCGAGTTCGGCTTGGTGGTTCCGGACGTGAACGCCGCCGTACGTGACCTCGCCTCGCGCTTCGGCCTGTTTCCCTTCAACGGGCAAAGCGAGACTTTCACAGCGGTGGGCAGCCACGAAGGCATGTTCATCGTGGTCCCCGAGGGACGCGGATGGTTTCCGGTCGGGCGGCCCGCCGTGCCCGCGCCCTTCCGGGTCACCTTCTCCGGTGGCCCCCATCACCACCGTCTTGCGCGCGCTTCAAAGGAGGTCCGGGCATGAACCTCACCCCGTCCACCCACATCCGCATCGCGCGGCCCAGCCTGGACCTTTCGGCGGCCGAACAGTTTTATGTCCAGGGTGCGGGGTTGAAGGTGCTGTACCGGCACGCCGGTATGGGGGAGGAAGCCTCGCTGCTCATGCTGGGCCTACCAGGGGCGGGGTGGCACCTGGAGCTCACGCGGCACCCCGTGCCCCTCGTGCCCGCCCCGACGCCCGACGACCTGCTGGTGCTGTACCTGGGTGAGCCCGCGCCCCCACCTTCGCTGCTGGAGCGGCTGGAAGCCCATGGAGGCCGGCGGGTGCCCGCCTTCAATGGGTACTGGGACACCTGGGGATTGACCGTACAGGACCCGGACGGCTACCGCCTGGTGCTGTGCTGGCGGACGTGGCAAAACGGGGCTTCCTGAGCGCCCGAGCGTCGCAACTCTCCAGCGACGGTAAAGACGCGGGGCGGAGGAAGCGGGTTAGGCTCCTGGCATGAAACGAAACGTCCTCTTCGCGCTGATGCTGTCGGTGCCCGGTCTGGCCAGCGCGCAGCGAAACGTTCCCGCCTACAGCGCCCCCAGCCTGCAGGGCCTGTGCGTGACGCCCATCGTCAACTACTGGAGCGCGGGCCGACCCGATCAGGTGGCGACCACCTACGCGGCGAACGCGGTGGTGCAGGTGGCGCAGTCCATGAACCTGCAGCAGGTGGATCCCAAGAGCTGCAGGCTGGTCACGCAGGTGCAGGGCGTCCATATTCGCGTCGGTGACGGCAACATCCTGACCACCATGCTGCACGTCGCCCTCCCGAACGCGCGCGTTACCCAGGCGGCCACGCTGGGCGGCAACGCCTACAAGACGGACCTGCGGACCCAGGTGCTCCTGACCTCGCTGCAAGACACCCGCGTCTTCGAGAACCTCAACGAGTCCGCGAACGCCATCAGCACGTCCCTGAACACGCTGATCCGGCAGGCCCTGGGCGCCAAGCTGCCCCGTCCCTGAGCTGAGGCGAGGAGGGGGACATGGGCGAACTTCACGGACGGATCGGCGGCCTGACCCAGGGCTACGATCTGCACGCCGAATGGAACGGCACAGAGTTGCGCGGCCGGATCGGTGGCCGCCTTCAGGGCAAGGACATCCACCTGACCCTGCACGGGGGCGACGTGGACGGCCGGATCGGAGGCCGCTTCGCCGGATTCGGTGCCGATGGAGACGTGACGCCGGACGAGGTGCATGTCCGCCTAGGAGGTCACATCGAGGGGGACGACGTTCACCTCTCTGTTCGTGGAGACCACGTGCAGGGCCGCTTTTCCGGTCACTTGGACGGCAAGGACGTGGACCTGCACCGGCGCGGCGACACGCTGAAAGGCCGCATCGGCGGAGTGGTGGAGGGCAAGGACGTGCATCTTGACCTGGGCGGCGTGCCGCTGGAACTCGCCGCCCTCGCCGCCGTATGCGCGTACAAGGCGCTGGAAGACGAGCAGGCGTCGGGGGCGGACGAGCCGCACTCCTGATCCCACCCGCGGTGAAACGTTTGAGGTCCGGGCCGCAGGGATGCGGCCCGGACCTCATAGAGGAGAAGAACGAAACCTCTGTGCGTGGATCTCTCCCTTCGCCTGCTCCCCATCCCAAACGGGGCGTAAAGGCGCGGGCGCGGCCGTCACCCTCCCCAGACACCCCGGAAGTTGCTCGCCGCTGGCCGCCCACAACTGGCTGTTTTCTCCAGCAACCCGCACATTCCCCCGCCAGGGCCCGTGCTACTTTCCCCGCATATGACTGCCACAGGGAAAGCGAGAACGCTGGGAGAACTCCTCCAGACACCGGACTACGCGGGCCGCGCGCCCTTCGACGGGCACCTGCGGAACGTACAGGACGAGGTGCGCGCCAACCTCACCCGCAAGCTCCGCAGCGGCGAGCAACTGTTTCCCGGCGTGGTGGGCTACGACGAAACCGTGATCCCACAGTTGGTCAACGCTCTGCTGGCGCGGCAGAACTTCATTCTGCTGGGGTTGCGCGGGCAGGCCAAGAGCCGCATCCTGCGCGCGATCACGGGACTGCTCGACGACGCGGTGCCCGTGATCGACGGCGTGGACATGCCCGACGATCCCCTCAACCCCATCGGAGCGGAGGGCCGTCACCTGCTCGAAGCGCACGGGCTGGAACTGCCTATTCGCTGGCTGCCGAGAAATGACCGCTACGTGGAAAAGCTCGCCACGCCCGATGTGACGGTGGCGGACCTGATCGGCGACGTGGACCCCATCAAGGCCGCCCGACTGGGCACCTCGCTGGGCGACACCCGCTCCATGCACTTCGGCCTGCTGCCGCGCGCCAACCGGGGCATCTTCGCCGTGAACGAACTCGCGGACCTCGCGCCCAAAGTGCAGGTGGCGCTGTTCAACATCCTTCAGGAAGGGGACGTACAGATCAAGGGTTACCCCATTCGCCTCGAACTCGACGTGATGCTGGTCTTTTCGGCGAACCCCGAGGACTACACCGCACGCGGCAAGATCGTTACGCCTCTCAAGGACCGGATTGGCAGTGAGATCCGCACCCACTACCCCAGTGACGTGCGCCTGGGCATGGACATCACCGCAGCGGAGGCCGAACGCGCCGAGCACGTGGTGGTGCCCGAGTTTATCGCCGAGCTGATCGAGGAGATCGCCTTCCAGGCCCGCGAGGACGGCCGGGTGGACAAGCTCAGCGGCGTGTCGCAGCGCCTGCCCATCTCGCTGATGGAACTGGCCTCCGCCAACGCGGAGCGCCGCAGCCTGGTTTCGGGTGACGCCGCCGTGGTGCGCGTCAGTGACGTCTATTCCGGCCTGCCCGCAATCACGGGGAAGCTGGAACTGGAGTACGAGGGCGAACTCAAGGGCGCGGACGTGGTGGCGCGGGACGTGATCCGCAAGGCGGCTGGGGCCGTGTATGCCCGCCGCTACGCGAGCATGGACACGAGGGGTCTGGAAAAGTGGTTCGAGAACGGCAACGTGTTCCGCTTCCCCCAGGGGGGAGACGCGAGGGCCGCGGTGCAGTCCACGCGCGACGTGCCCGGCCTGACCGATCTGGCCGTCGAGGTGGCGGACAGCAGCGACGACGCTGTGCGTGCCGCTGCCGCAGAGTTCGTGCTCGAAGGGCTGTACGGCCGCAAGAAACTCAGCCGCGCTGAGGAGACCTACGCGGCCCCCGAGCCCGAGGTGCGCCGTGAGCGGGGCGGACGCTGGAACTAGAGCAGTTGTCCAGGTGCGGACTTCTTTTTGACCGAGCCCGGCAAGCGAACTTTAATGCGCATGAAGGAGAATGGGGAGCCGTGAGGGGTACCCTTCCACGCCCCGCGCCCCGCGCCCTTCTCCTCCATGCGCCAAACGGTCTGCAACCTGTTGGCAGCGCCCCAGACCCCGTCTGTCTGGGGCACTTTTCCTGTTGTGCCAAAAGTACCTGGCTTGGTCCCCCGCCTAAGCCGACGGCCAGGAGGCGGAGGCCGCCCGGATCTGATCGCGGCCTCCGGTCTTGGCGGCGCGCAGGGCGGTGTCGGCGCGGGGAAAGGCATGCTGCGGGGGCTGATCGGCCCCCGACTCGCTGAGGCCGATGCTGATGGTAACGTTGCGCCGGCCGACGCGCGCGCGCCCGGCGACCTCGCGGCGCACCCCTTCAAAGAGGCTGCTCGCCGCCACGATCGATGAGCCGGGCAGCCATACCACGAACTCCTCGCCGCCCCAGCGGTAGACTTCCCCCGCACCGTCCACCGTCTGCTGCAAGACGTCGGCGACGACCCGCAGCACCCGGTCTCCGACCTCATGGCCGTGCTGATCGTTGACCTGCTTGAAGTGGTCGACGTCCACCACCGCGAGCACGCCGTGGGGCCCGGGAGCCGACAGGACTTCCTCAAACGCTCGGCGGTTCAGCAGGCCGGTGAGAGGATCGAGGCGCACCTGCCGCTCGCCGAGCTGCACGCGGCGCTGCAGTCCCATCACCGCCGAACCGAACAGCTGGGCAATCAGGCACACCGCCAGCAGCAGGGGGGCCGTGCCTGAGCCCAGCAGGGCCGGACTGACAGCACTCCAGCGCTCGACCAGCACCGCCACCGCCAGGGCGAGCGACAGGCTCAGGACGAACCCCACCCTGGGATGGTCGGCAAACAGCATGCTCCAGACCACCACTGTCAGGGGCGTGAGCAGCAGCACGATGTTGATGCCCTGCGGAACGGCATGCGCCGTGACCCCCAGCGCTTCGCGAAACAGCGCCAGAATGACGGCGAACACGATGAGGAGGCCCGCGAAGGTCAGGCGGAGCGGCCAGTCCCAAGCGCGCGGCACCGCTGCGTGGGCCGTGGCGGTCAGCAGCAGCAACCCCAGAAAGGCCACGGCCACCGGGTTGAGTTCTCCCGAGGCGGCGTACATGCTCGCGGCCGTCACGAGGGCCACCAGCGGTACACTCACTCGGAAATACAACCGGGTGAGCGTACCGGGCAGATCGTCAGGATCAAACGGGCCGGAGAGCATATCCGAAACGTCATATCACCCCCGCCCTTTTCAAATGCCTCTGTACGATGCAATGCGGCGGCGACTCCCCTCCATGTTGTTTGGACAATACCCCCACCGGGGCCCTTCCCGGCTCCCCATTTTCCCTTCGCGTCGGTGCCCTTCAGTACAACTTGCCCAGCACGTCGTCTTTCATCACGAAGCTCTGCTCCCGGGTGGGAAACTCACGGGCCCGCACCTCCGCCGCGTAGGCAGCGATGGCTCCCCGCGCCTCGCGTCCCAGTTCGGCGTAACGCCGGGCGAGCTTCTTTTCCTCGCCCTCATACAGGCCCAGCAGATCGTGGTACACGAGCACCTGGCCCCGGCAATGCACCCCGGCACCGATGCCGATGGTGGGCACGGTCAGCCGCTCGGTGATGAGCCGCGCCAGCCGCGCTGGGATGGCCTCCAGAACCACGGCGAAGGCCCCGGCGCCTTCCAGGGCCACGGCCCCGTCCGCCGTGCGCCGCGCGCTCTCCTCGTCCTTGCCCTGCACCTTCAGGCCACCCTGGGCGGTGGCGGTCTGGGGCATCAGGCCCACGTGGCCCATCACGGGAATGCCGTTGCGGGTCAGCACCGACACCACTTCCAGGACCTCCGGCGTGGCCCCCTCCATTTTCACGGCGTCCGCGCCCGTCTCCTGAATGACCCGGACAGCGGCCTTCATCGCGTCGTGTGTGCCTGTGTGGTAGGTCCCGAAGGGCAGGTCCACCACAAGGAAGGTCCCGGGCGCGCCCCGCCGCACCGCCCGCGCGTGGTGGATCATGTCGCCCAGCGTGACGGGCGCGGTGGAGTCGTAGCCCAGCACCACGTTGCCCAGGCTGTCACCCACCAGGATGAGGTCCACCCCCGCGCCCTCGGCGTGCCGTCCGCCCGGATAGTCGTAGGCCGTGACCATCACGAGCGGTTCGGCAGCGTGCAGAAGCTCGGGGACGGTACGTTTCATGGGGAGAAGGTATCAGCTTTTGGCCGTTGTCCGTTGGCCTTTCGCATCCCAACGGCCAACGGACAACGGCCAAAAGCTAGCCCTTCACAACCTCGCCGTACCGCCCCAGCACCAGGTAGATGATCCAGCCTGTCACGGCCACATAGAGCCAGACGGGCACGGTCCAGCGGACCCAGGCGCGGTGGCGGTCGAAATAGGTGCGGGCAGGGGGCGCGGCGATGTTGCCGAGGTTTCCGGCGGACTTCAGGCCCTTCCAGGCGTTCCACAGGGCCCCGAGGGCCAGGGGCAGGTTGGCGGCAGCGAGGAGAATGTGGCTGATCAACAGGGCGAAGTACGCGCCGCGCCACCCGTCCGGACCCACGTATTTCTTCTCGTAACCCAGCCCCAGGCGGGTAAGGTACAGCACGAGAAAGAGGGTGGCGAGGGCGCTGGCGACGATCATGGCGCGCATATGCGCCTCGCGGTTGCCCCGGCGGATCAAGACGACGCCGATACTCAGAGCGATGCCGCTCAGCACGATGGTAATCACTGCCCACTGGTTGATGATGGCGGCCACACGGGCAGTGTAGGCGGCGGGGGCCGGGGCGAGTGTCCACCCACCCATGACGCACACTGGGCCGTATGCAGTCTCCGTGGGTGGCAGCGATGGCGTGGCGGGACCTGGCCTTCTTTCACTGGCGGGTGGACCCGGCCCGGGTAGCGGCGCACCTGCCCCCTGGGCTGGAAGTGGACCTGTACCGGGGCGAGGCGTGGCTGGGGGTGGTCCCCTTCCGTATGGCGAACGCGCGGCTGCGCGGCATTCCCGCTTCGCCCCCGTTTCTGGAGTTGAATCTGCGCACCTACGTCGCCGCGGACGGCGTGCCCGGCGTGTGGTTTTTCAGCCTGGACGCTGGCAGCCCCTCGGCAGTGCGGGCCGCGCGGGCGGTACTCCACCTCCCCTACTTCAACGCCGACATCGAGCGCCGGGAGGAAGGCGGCTGGATCCATGACCGCAGCGTCCGCATCCACCGTGGGGAGGCACAGGCACAGTTCGCGGGGACTTTCCGCCCAGTGGGACCTGCCTTCAAAGCGGCGGTGGACAGCCTGGAACACTGGTTGACCGAGCGCTACTTCCTCTACGCGCTCACGCCCTCGGGACGCCTGACGCGGGGAGCGGTGGCCCACGTTCCCTGGCCGCTCCGCGACGCCCTGGGTCATGTGGACCAGTGTTCGCTGGGCGAGCCGTTCGGCCTGCCGCTGGAAGGGTCGCCCCTCGTCCACGCCTCGGTGGGGGTGGCGGTGCGGGCGTGGATGCCGCAGACGGTGCGCCTTCCCCGACCCGGGGGACAATTTTCAGCCTCCCCGCCGCTTTAGAATGCGGGCACGTAAAGGGCGGCCCTCAAGGAGCGGCCTGGCGGAAGGACGGTCAAAGATGAGCAGCGCAATGACAATGCCGCGCTCCCGTGCAGGCGTGTGGCTCCCGCGCCTGGCCTGGGCGGCGCTGGCCTACAACGTGCTCGTGATCCTGTGGGGTGCGGTGGTGCGCATCACGGGTGCGGGCGCAGGATGCGGCGATCACTGGCCGCTGTGCAACGGCGTGGTGGTGCCGCAGAGCCCGGCCCTGCACACCGTCATTGAATTCAGCCACCGCCTGACGAGCGGGGCGAGCGGGATGCTGGCGCTGGGGCTGATCGCGCTTGCCTTTCTGACCACCCCGAAGGGTCATGCGGCCCGTCTGGGCACCGTCCTCACCTTCGTCCTCATCCTCGCCGAGGGGCTGGTGGGCGGCGCGCAGGTGCTGCTGGGGCTGACGGCCAAATCCACCAACCCGGCGCGGGGCTTTGTGCAGGGCGTTCACCTCGTCAACACCTTTCTGCTGCTCGGCTCGCTGCTGCTGACCGCGCTGTGGGCCTCGGGCCGCCCGGTGCTGCGGCTGCGGAACCAGGGCCGGACGCTGGGACTGATCGGCGCTGGTCTGGGTCTGACCCTGCTGCTCAGCATGGCGGGGGCGGTCACCGCACTGGGTGATCTGCTGTTCGTGCCCGCGCCCGGCACGCCCATCGACACGGTGAAGCGCGATTTTGGGACCACGGCCACCCTGATCGAGAACCTGCGTGTCATTCACCCCATGCTCGCCATACTCGCCAGCGCGTACCTGGTGTGGATGGCCGGGGCCCTGAGGCGGTTGCGCCCCTCGCCCGAGGTGAACCGCTGGGGCACGCTGCTTATGGTCAGCATCGGGCTGCAGGTGCTGGCGGGCGTAATCAATGTGGGGCTCAAGGCCCCGGGATGGATGCAAGTCACTCACCTGCTGCTGGGGTGCATCATGTGGCTCGTGACCGTGCGACTGAGCTATGAGGCGCTGACGGCCCTGCGGCGGGTGTTCCTGACGGGCCGCGCAGAGGCGGCGGCATGACCGTGGACCGCATGACACCGGCTCCTGCGGCCTCCACCCGGCCCCTTCGGGCGACCTGGCGCGATTACCTCGCCCTGACCAAGCCCAAGGTGATCAGCCTGCTGCTGTGGACCACCCTCACGGCGATGGTGATGGCGGCGCGCGGCTGGCCGGGAACGTGGCTGCTCATCGTCGTGTCGCTTGCCGGATACATGTCGGCGGGCTCGGCGGGCGTGTTCAACATGATCATCGACCGCGACATCGACCTCAAGATGAAGCGTACGGCGGCGCGCCCCACAAGCAGCGGGCTGATCAACACGCGCGACGCAGCGGTCTTCGGGGGAGCGCTGCAACTCCTCTCCTTTGCGATGCTGTGGATCTGGGCCACCCCCCTCAGCGCGTGGATGAGCCTGGCGGGGTTCCTCACCTACGTCGTGGTGTATACCCGCTGGCTCAAACGCTACACCTGGCACAACATCGTGCTGGGCGGAGCCGCCGGGTGCTTCCCGCCGCTGGTGGGCTGGGCCGCCGTGACGGGGGACCTCAACCTGTTCGCGTGGTTTCTCTTTGCCATCATCTTCTTCTGGACGCCGGTGCACTTCTGGGCCCTCGCCCTGATGATCAAGGAGGAATACCGCGAGGTGGGCATTCCCATGCTGCCTGTGGTCCACGGCGACAAGCTCACCGTCATGCAGATCGGCCTGTATGCGATCTACACGGTGGTGCTGACGCTGATGCCGGTCACCCTTGGCGAGGTGGGCCTGATCTACCTCCTGGCAGCGGCGGGCCTGGGGGCGATCCTGCTGCAGCGTTCGTGGAAGCTGTACCGCTTCGTGATGGACGGCAATGCGGTTGAGCGCCGGGTGGCCGTGCCGCTGTACCTGTATTCCATGCTCTACCTCGCCCTGCTGTTTGTGGCGGGTGCGGTAGACCGGGTGCTGATCGGGTAAACGGGCCGCAGCGCGCGGATGTGGAGGAGGGCGAAGCCGGTGGGGGCCGCCCTCTTCTCCTTTCGCACGGCCCCCTTCAGGACACTTGCCTGCCTCTCCATCTGATCTCATGGCCTCACGCCTGACCCACCGGTCAATTCCCCGGCACACGTCCTCACTCCCCGGCACACCGAAAGTCGCGTGCAGGCGCGTTTCCCTGCGGAGGCGCACAACGCGGGAGGGACGCTTTAGACTGGGGGGCGAGGAAAGGAGTGAAGTTGAACACCAACCATAGCCGCCGCAGAAGCGGCCCACCCCGGAGCCGAACGCGACGTGCCGCGCTCGCCGGGTTGCTGGGGCTGGCCGCCACGCTCATGTCGGGCTGCTCGTCCAGCGAGCGCTTCCTGTTTCTGGGAGATATGAGTTCCCAGTCGAACAAAGAAGTCTTCTGGATGAGCATTCCGGCCATCGCCCTCTCGATCATCATCTTCTTCGGGGTGTCGTTCGCACTGTTTTATACGGTGCAGCGCTTCCGCGAAGACAAGCACGACGCGCCGCCCGCACAGTTCCACGGCAACAACCGCCTGGAAACCCTCCTCGTGGCGGTGCCCGTCCTGATCGTGCTCCTGCTGAGCGTGCTGACCGTTCGGACGCTGGCGCGCATCAACCCCACGCCGCGTGACGCCGTACGGGTGGACGTACTGGGCAAGCAGTTCTGGTGGAACTTCGCCTATCCCGACGCGGCGGCAGCGGCGGGCGGCAACGTCAGCAACGGCAACGAGCTGATCATCCCCGTGGGGCGGCAGATCGCGCTGACCATGACGGGCGGCGACGTGATTCACGGCTTCTGGGCCCCCAACCTGGGCGGCCAGCGCTTCGCCACCCCCGGTTCTCAGAAGACCTGGCAGGTCGACACCGAGCGCCCGGGCGTGTACCAGGGCAACTGCTCGGTGCTGTGCGGTGCCAGCCACGCCAACATGCGCTTCAAGGTGGTGGCGCTGCCCCAGGACCGCTACACCACCTTCGTGAAGGCGGCCCAGGCGTACCGCGCGCCGACGCCAGCCGGGGGCAGCGCCGAGGCGCGCGGCTACACCCTGTTTATGCAGGGCAAGCCGGGCGTGGCGGGGCAAGCCGACTCCGCCGTACTGGCTTGCGCGTCCTGCCACCGCGTGCAGGGCACTCCCGCCAACGGGGCCGCCGGACCGGATCTGAGCTTTTTCGGCACCCGCCACACCCTGGGTGCAGGCATGTGGGAAGGCGAGCAGGCCCGCGAGATGCTGATCCCCTGGATCAAGAACCCGATGGCGGTCAAGCCTGGAGCCCTGATGCCGCCCTACGACGGCAGCACCTACGTCGAGAAGGGCAAGACCCTCAAGGCCAGCCGCCTGAGCGACGCCGAAATCGGCGACATCGCCGCGTACCTGCGCAGCCTGCGCCTGCCCGAAGAGGCCGACTACTGGCGTGACGTTCCGGTGATCGGGGCGGAAGGCACCCCGGGCGGTCAGGGCAATCAGGCCACGCCGAACGGCGGCCAAGGAGGAACCAACCCGTGACGGTTCAACACGCTCCGCAGCACGTGGCCCCCGCGAGGCGGGGCGCCTGGGAGGTCATCAAGGACTACATGATGACCACCGATCACAAGAAGATCGGGCTGCTCTACATCATCACGTCCATCCTGGCCTTCGGCATCGGCGGCCTGATGGCCGTGGCCATTCGCCTGCAACTGGCCTTTCCGAACCAGACGCTGCTGGTGGGCAACGATTACAACCAGGTCTTGACCCTGCACGCCGCGCTGATGATCTTTTTCTTCCTGATTCCCATCGGGCTCTTCGGCTTTGGGAACTTCTTCCTGCCGCTGCAACTCGGGGTGCGCGACGTGGCCCTGCCGCGCGTGAACACCTTTGCGGTGTGGCTGTTCGTGTTCAGCCTGGTGCTGGTGATCACGGGCCTCTTTAACGGTGGCGCGCCAGGCGTGGGCTGGACCTTCTACTACCCGCTGTCGGTGGACGCCAACCAGACGGGCGTGTCGGTGCTGATGGTGGCGCTGATCCTCAACGGAATCGGGTCCCTGCTGGGCAGCGCGAACTTCGCCGCCACGGTGATCAACCTGCGCACGCCCGGCATGAGCCTGTGGAAGATGCCGATCTTCACCTGGTCCATCTTCGCGACCAGCCTCTTGCAGCTCGTGTCGCTGGGCGGCCTGACCGCCGCCGCGCTCGTCACGTTCCTGGAAATCAAGCTGGGGCTGAGCATGTTCAATCCCGGGATCGGCGGCACGCCCATCCTGATGCAGCAGTTTTTCTGGTTCTACTCGCACCCCGCCGTGTACGTGATGCTGCTGCCCTACCTCGGCATCGGCGCGGAGATCGCCTCCACCATGGCCCGCAAGCCGCTGTTCGGCTACCGCGTGATGGTGTACTCGCTGCTGGGCATCGTGCTGGTTAGCCTGCTGGTGTGGGCGCACCACATGTTCTCCGTGGGCCTGCCCGAGTCGTGGCAGATCGCCTTCGCGGTGGCCACCCTGATCGTGGCGGTGCCCACCGGCGTCAAGATTTTCAACCTGATCGGTACGCTGTGGGGCGGGCGCATCATCATGAAGTCGCCGACGTACTGGCTGGTGGGTTTCATCTTCAACTTCCTGATCGGTGGGATCACGGGCGTCTCGCTGGGCATGATTCCCTTCGACTACCAAGTCACGATGTCGTACTACGTGGTGGCGCACTTCCACAACGTGATGATGTTCGGCACCGCGTTCCTGGCGATGGGCGGCCTGTACTACTGGTGGCCCAAGATGACGGGCCGCTTCCTGAACGAGCGGCTCGGGCTGGCACATTTCTGGCTGTTTATGGTCGGCTCATGGCTGACCTTCCTGCCGCAGTACATCCTGGGCCTTCTGGGCATGCCCCGGCGCTACTACACCTACCCCGCCGGCAACTTCGCGTGGAATGAGCTGAACCTGGCCTCCACCCTGGGCGCGCTGACCCTGCTGGCGGGCGGCATCGTGATGATCTGGAACATGCTCCAGAGCATGCAGCGCCCCATCACCGCCGGACCCAACCCCTGGGGCGGCTTCACCCTGGAGTGGACGGCCGCCTCGCCGCCCGCCGCCTACAACTTCGCCCACGACTTCCCCCGCTCCTTCCCCACCGAACGCCCGCTGTACGACTGGGAGCAGAACGGTGAGACGCTGACCCCAGTGGACCCCAAGAGCATTCACCTGCCCGTGGATTCCATCTGGCCCTTCCTGACGGCGCTGTCGCTGCTGTTCATGGGCTACGGCCTGAGCTTTGGATGGTTTACCAACTACAACCCCACCGACGGCCTGCACGCCTTCGGCGACGCCCCCTTCGGCTTCAAGCTCGCCACGGTGGTGCTGTACGCCAGCATTCCCTTCTTCCTGTACTCGCTGTTCAAGTGGGCGGGCACCCGCGAGTATGCCGTGCCGGTGGAACACCACCACCTGACCAAGTACGACAACGGTTTTATGGGTATGGCCTGGTTCATCCTCAGTGAAATCAGCCTGTTCGGCGTGCTGATCGCCGGGTATGTGTACCTGCGCATCAGCGGCCACGCCGAGCCGCCTGCGCTGCGCCCCAACATCTGGCTCGCGGCGCTGAACACCCTGATCCTGGTCAGTTCGTCCTTCGTGATCCACAAGGCCGAGCAGGACCACCACCACGGCCGCTACAGCTACTTCCGCCTGGGCCTGTTCCTGACGCTGCTGCTGGGGGCAGTGTTTATGCTGTTCCAGGTCTACGAGTTCTCGCTGTTCGGCCATGAGAACGACTGGCGGCAGAACCTGTGGCAGTCGTGCTTCTTCACGATCGTCGGTCTGCACGGGCTGCACATCCTGATCGGCGGCACTGGCGTGGCCCTGCCCTACTACCAGGCCCTGACTGGAAAGATGGACAAGTACAACCACGGCTCCCTGGCTCCCGCCAGCCTGTACTGGCACCTGGTGGACGTGGTGTGGCTGTTTATCGTGGCGATCTTTTACGCGTGGTAGGGAAGTTGCCAGCAGGATAAAAACCATTCGGAGAGGTGGGAACGCTGCGACACGTTCCCACCTCGCTTTTGTCCTTTCCCGGCGACCGGGCACTGGTGACTGCCAACGCCCCTGGGACACCCTGCCCCCCGCCCCCGCCCTAGCTTCCAGACATGAAGTGGCTCACGGCGGCGCTCCTGGTCCTGGCGGCGGTTCTGGGAGGACTGCTCGTTTCCCGCAGCGCTTTTCCCACCCCTGTTGGCGGCACGGTGCTGGACACGCCCGTGACGCTGCCGCCCCTCAAGTTGGTGGACGAGCGGGGGCAGGCCAGGGTTCTCAGCGATTCTGCGGGCAGAATGCGGCTGGTGTTTTTCGGCTTCGTGCGCTGCCCCGACGTGTGCCCGGCGACGCTGGCGGCACTGAAGAACATCTACGCGGACCTCAAGCCGGGGCAGCGGGAGCGCATGCAGGTGCAGCTGATCTCCGTGGACCCGCAGTATGACCGCCCGGCCGTACTGCGCGACTACCTGGGCCGCTTTGATCCCGCCTTCACGGGGCTGACGGGCGAAGCGGGCACCATCGACCGCGCGGCCGAGGCCATGTTTGTGGCAAACGTGGCTCCGCAGCTTGAGGGGAACCACGCGGGCCATGCCGGAAGCACCACCGATATCCGGCCCGGTGGGGCGAGCGTCGCCGCCCGAATCCACGGCGACGAGGTGAGGGTGGTGGACCCCCGGGGACGCTTCGTGCGGGTGTACGGCAACCAGGAAGTGATTGCGGGCGAGCTGGAGCGGGACCTGCCAGGACTGATCCGACTGTACGGACGCTGAGGACGCGGCGAAGGAGGGGCGGGAAGCGCGAGCTCTACGCTTCCCCCATCCCCTTGTTGCCCGTCCTGGAGCAGTGGTCAAAGTGCGGACTCCTTTTTGACCGAGCCCGGCGAGCGAAATGCGCACTGAGGAGAAGGGCGCCGTGAGGGGTGCCCTTCGGCGCGCGGCGCCCTTCTCCTCAGTGCGCTGAGCCTGCAACCGCTCGATCACGGCGAAGACGACTCCGCTTGGGGTCTTGCAGCACCGCCAAGCGTCCGTAGGGCAAATCGCGCCCGGGCGAGGGCACTTCTCCACTGCTGGCTTGGGCCGCTTCCACCGCATGGTCCGTGTTCTCGACGAGAAAATAGACCTTTTGCGGTGCCGGGGCACCGGCCGGCCAGCTGTCCGTCATTCGCATGACGCCCGCCCTGGAACAGGTCGTGGTGGCCCACCGCGGGGACCAGCCGGGACGTGCTGCGGAGCAGGGCCGTGAAAAAGTCGCGCCCGGTCTCCCTCGTGTGAACCTGGGTCCAGGCGAGGGTGCGGTGCCCGGAGCGCCACGGAAGCTCAGGCGCTTGTGCTTCCCCGCCTGCCACAACCCGGAGGCCGCGCCCGTGGGGTCTTTCGCCATCAGCAACGGGCCGGTGTCGCCCACCTCCGCGGGCGGCACCGGGAACTCGCCGCCCTGTTTACGGAGTCGCCCGGCGTGCACGCCGTCGCGGGCAAAGTAGACGCACCGCGCGCGCCCCCTCCCCACGGGCGGAACCACAGCCGCCACCGCATCAGGACCTGATACCGCTTCCGCATCACCCCCTCCGCTTCGGTAATTCCACGCCTGTCCGTCGCCGTTTTTCCTGCTCGCTCCGCTCGGGTTGGCCCGTGACTGCGTCACGGATCAACCCGAGTCCTGATGGGTACACGGGGGTGCATTCCCCGTTTGGGGGTCCCTGGCGCCCGAACCGCCAGCTGAGGACCAATTCACAGAAGGGGGGGCGCGCGGACCCGGGACCCGGCGCGGTGAGATCGGCCAAGCAGGGCGTGCCCACGGGGCCGGACATCAGGGGGTCATGGCGTTCCTCGAGCGAGGAGGAGGCAAGGGCGCACAGGTTATCCATCTTGAGCCGCACTTCCTTTCTTTCTGTCAACAGCAAAAGCAGTGGCCGACTTTCCACTTCCTGATCACTTAGAATCCAGATTTGCACATACCCTCCTCCTCTTTTTCGGAAATAGCGTAATATGGAGGTATGACGGAACCGCTTGACGCGGCCCTTCGCCCCAAGACGCTGAGCGAGTACGTGGGGCAGGAGCGGCTCAAAGAAAAACTGACCGTGTACCTCCAGGCCGCCCGGGGCCGCGGTGAGGCGCTGGACCACACGCTGCTGTTCGGTCCGCCCGGCCTGGGCAAAACCACCCTGGCGCACATCATCGCCCACGAACTCGGCGTCAATATCCGCGTGACCTCCGGCCCGGCCATCGAGAAGCCGGGGGACCTGGCCGCCATCCTCACCAACAGCCTGGAGGAAGGCGACGTGCTGTTTATCGACGAGATTCACCGGCTGGGGCGTGTGGCCGAAGAACACCTCTACCCCGCGATGGAGGATTTCAAGCTCGACATCGTGCTCGGCCAGGGCCCGGCGGCGCGGACCATCGAGCTGCCGCTGCCGCGCTTTACGCTGGTGGGTGCGACGACGCGGCCCGGGCTGATCACCGCGCCCATGCGGAGCCGCTTCGGCATCATCGAACACCTGGAGTACTACACGCCAGAGGAAATCGGCATCAACCTGATGCGCGACGCCCGGCTGCTGGGCTTCGGCCTGACCGACGACTCGGCGCTGGAAATCGGCGCACGTTCCCGCGGCACCATGCGTATTGCCAAGCGGCTGCTGCGGCGCGTACGCGACTACGCCGAGGTGGCGGGCGAGAAGACCATCGGGCTCCCGCGCGCCCAAAGCGCCCTGGACAAGCTGGGTCTGGACTCTGCGGGGCTGGACGACCGCGACAAGAAGTACCTCGAAACCTTGATCCACCGCTTTGCGGGCGGCCCCGTGGGCGTAGATACCCTCGCCACCGCCATCAGCGAGGACGCCCTGACCCTGGAAGACGTGTACGAGCCCTACCTTATCCAGCTCGGCTTTATCAAGCGTACTCCCCGGGGCCGCGTCGCCACCGCGCACGCCTATGACCACCTGGGCCTGCCCGTGGGCGGACGGGACGAGGATCTGGGCCTCTACGCCAACTGAAGCTGCATCCCTGCCAAGCGGGACCTTCCACACAGTGGATGCGGCGGGGCCCTCTTCTCAGGCCCAGGGTCAGGACAGGCGCGTGCGCAACGCACCCTCCTTCCCCGGGCCACAGGCGAGACCGCTGGCGTTACCCCACGGGCACCGCCGGAACCGAACTCTGGCGCTCCCAGGACGGGCAGAGCTGGGAAGCACTGGGCCTGGTGTGAAATGCCCGTACCGAGGGCACCTGGCCCTGCGTGCTGGCGGGTGAACCCCACGACATCAGGGCCTCCGCTAAGGATTCGGGTTCATCCACGGTGAAATCACGGGCCAACCCGAGCGGAGCGAGCAGGAAAAACGGCGACGGACAGGCGTGGAACCACCGAAGCGGAGGGGAGCCGAGGGGATGATCCGGAAACCGTATGAGATTGACTTTACTTCACGGCACGTTCTGGGTCAGTGATGCGGACAGGGCGCTGGGCGGACTTCTGCCCAGCGTATCGGGAGAGGCCACCGGTCCCTACGTCGATGCCTCTCCCCGGCCCATCAGCGGAGGCATCGACGCTTCCCTGTTGCTGGAGCGGACGACGAAGAGGTGGACTGGGCGGTCTGGCGCAACCGCTGCGCCTGCTCTCCCCAGCCAACCACGTTCATGTCGGGTTCGGGGGCGCCTTTCTGACCAAGATCGGTGGGATGCATCACCTGCTTGGCGCCGAGTTCGGAAACGAGGCGGGCGAGAGCGTGAACGTGGCGTGGAACGCGCCCCGACAAGCCCACGACTACAGCGGGCTTCGCGGTGTTCTCCCCCGCCCTGTACGGTCCCTCTGCTCCGCGTTACCTGGCCTTCCCCGCCGGGTGCAGGGGGCAGGCCAGCCGGGCATGCCGTCACGGCGAGCAGCGGCTAGACTCCCCCAATGACCGCTCCCCAAGTCCAGATGTTCGGCCTCAAGAAGAGTGCGGCCACCCGCGCCGCCGAGAGGTTCTTCAAGGAGCGGCGGGTCAAGGTGCATTTCGTGGACCTGGGCGTGAAGCCCATCGCCAAGGGGGAACTGGCCCGCTTCATGCAGAAATTCGGGCTGAATGCCCTGCTGGACCTGGAGGGCAAGGCGTATGAGCGCTCCAACCTCGCCTACCTGCGGACCACGGAAGAGGGCATTATCGCCCGCGTCATCGAGACGCCGGAGCTGCTGCGCCTGCCGCTTGTGCGCGGGGGCAAGGTGCTGACGGTGGGTGAGGACAAAGAAGGGTGGGCACGAATGCTCGAGGAATGAGAGACTGCCTGAAAAGCGTGGTTGCGGGGATTTTGATCAACCCTCCTCTTTTTCAGGTGTGCGCGAACGTCCTCGGCGGACACCCGGGAAGGCGCGCGATTGATTCTCGAACTCCACGCTCCTGCGCCAAAACCGGTGGGCGACCTGCTCATCTTTATCGCCGCGACACCGTGGATACAGTCTTCTCGGTCAAACGAGGTGGGGTGTCCTGGCGCTTGTTGCCCGCTGATTTTCCCCATTGGAAGGCGGTGGATGACGACTTGCGACCATGGAAAAAGAGCGGCTTGTGGGAGGGCACCGTTGATGGCCTCCAAGCCCGGGTACGTGAAGAAATGGCGCACCGGGTGCAGGGGTTGTGGATTTGAGGAGCGTCAAGACCTCGCAAAAAGGGGCCCCCGAGGATAGGACGGGGGCAAGAAGGTCAACGGACGAGAGCACCAGCTGATCGTGGACACCCTTGGGCTCCTCCTCGGGGGCAAGGTCCTCCCCGCGAACATCACCGGTCGGCAGGGGAGCGAGCAACTTCTGCAGGAGTTGCGGCGCAAACAGGCCCCGATGAAACGCCACCTCTTTGCCGGTGGTGGAGATCAGGGCAAGTGGGAAGGATGGGTCAAGACCACACCCGGATACAGCGTCGAAATCGTTCAGCGCCCCGATGCCAAGAGCTGGGCGAGGACCAGATCAAAACGTTTCGGGATCACCGCGGTTGTGCCGTCATCGGGGAGCGCTCGGTGGTGGAGCGCCGCCTTCGCCTGGTTGTCGTTTAACCGAAGGCTCTACCGAGCCTATGGCCTCCTCCCCGAGACCACCGAGGCCTTCATCCTGCTCTCCTTCATCCGCCGTATGCTTCGCAGACTCGCTGCTTTTGCCCAGCAGAACGCAGTCCCCGCCTGATTTTTCCCTTTCCAGACAGTCGCTCACACCGCGCTTGCAGCGAGCGTGCCGAAAGGGGCGGGTCAGCGCCCCCCACTCACGTCCAGCAGCGTGCCGGTCACGTAGCTCGCCTCATCCGAGATCAGCCACAGGATCGCGCGGGCCACCTCCTCTGCCTGACCGCCCCGGCCCAGCGGCACCCCGGACGCGAGGCGGGCCACCCTGCCGGGTTCTCCACCCAGCGCGTGGATCTCCGTCTCAATGAGTCCAGGGCGTACCCCGCAGACGCGGATGCCCTCGGCCGCCACCTCGCGGGCCAGGCCCACAGTGAGGGTATCCACCGCGGCTTTCGACGCCGCGTAGTCCACGTACTCGCCCGCAGAGCCCAGCACGGCGGCGCGGGAGGAGACGTTGACGATCACGCCGCCCCTTCCGCCGTACCGCGTGGACATTTGGCGCACCGCCGCCCCCGCGCACAGGAAGCTGCCGACGACGTTGGTGGTCAGGATACGCCCAAGCCGCGCCGCATCCAGCCCGTCCACGCGGGACTGCATTTCCAGCGTGCCCGCATTGTTCACCAGCGCCGTGAGGGGACCGAGGGCGGACGCAACCCCGTCGAACATCCGCTCCACGTCCGTCCCTTGCCCCACATCGGCCTGCACGGCGAGCGCCTGGCCGCCCAGTTTCTCGATCTCGCGCACCAGCGCTTCAGCAGCGCGCGCGCCTTGCCGGTAGTTCACGGCCACCCGGTAGCCCCGCTGCGCGGCGAGGCGGGCGGTGGCTGCCCCGATCCCCCGGCTGCCCCCGGTAATCAATATCGCGTTCGTCACGCTTCAGCTTAAGCGCGGGCTCCGCTTCACCTGCCCTCTTCACCGGGCGGCCCAGGCGTGGCAGGCCCAGGCGCGGCCGGCGACGGACCGGGTGTGACTGGGGCAGCGGGCGTTTCGGGCACGGCTTTCCTGGCAGGTTCCAGCCCTGCCAGGAAAGCCAGCATCTCGTCGACCAGGGCCGGGCCGAAGTGTGTGCCACCGAGGTGGGGGCCGGTCAGGCGGACGATACGGCTCTGGGGCGAGGTGGTGCGGGCGAACAGCGCCTCACCGTTGCGGGCGAAGGGGACCACGCGGTCCTCCGCACTGCCCACCACCAGAATGGGGAGCCGCGCGGCCTCGGGGGTGGCGAAGTCGTTGTAGGGGTCGCGGGCACGCGGCAGGGGCGCGCCGGAGGGCAGGTCGTAGGCCGCGCTCATATCCGCCCGAAAGGTGGCGTTGGGACCAGTCCATACGTCAGTGAGGTTGACTTCCGCGTCCAGCAGCATCACGCCCGAAACAGGATATACGGGCAGGTAGGCCGTGAGCAGCGCGGGCAGCCCACCCATCGAATACCCGAAGTTGTAGGTCCGCCCGCTAAACGCAAAGCTCTGGATGGCCCGCGCCCGCATTTCGGCCAGGTAGGTCAGGGCCTGCGGTGCGCCCCACGTCGTCGGTCCCGCGTCGTTGCTCACAAGCACGGCAAATCCGGCCCCCAGCAGCCGGGCATAGATGGCGCGCAGATGGGGCCGGGTCAGGCTGAGGTCGGCGGTCATGCCCCGGGAGTGCGACACCACCACCAACGAGCAAGACGGCGCGCAGGCAGCGGGGAGGAACAGGAAGGCTTCGCCCAGCGGGTGCGCGAAGCGAAGGGCCTCGGGCAGTTCGGGCAGAAGGGGCGGGGCGGTGGGCGCGTCCTGGGGGCTTGCCGGTATGGCAGGCGTGGCCGGGGGTTGCGGCGCTGCGTCCTGCGGCGGGGACGTCGGTGAAGGCTGGACCGAAGAGGGCGGCGCAGGGGCAGGGGGCACGTCCTGGGCCGAAGCTGGGGACCCGGCGGCCAGCAGTGCGGTCAGCAGGAGAGGCGGGAACAGGGCGGGCTTCATCGGGGCCGAGCGTAGCAGAGGTGTCTGCCCCCCGGCTGACGATACCCTCAGCGCCCAAACAGCCAGCGCGACAGGGCGCGGCCCTCCAGCACCCGCGCGATCACGAGGGGCACAGCCAGCGCCACCAGGCCGTACAGCACCACCACGGCGAGGAAGGGTCCCGTGTGCCCGGGAAACCCGAAGTGCTTCAGGATTCGCAGGACTCCGGGGTGGATCAGGAAGATCTGCAGGCTGACCGTGCCCAGGTACACCAGCGCCCCTCTCCACCGCGCCTGCACCGCGGCCAACCCCTGCGACAGCCCGAACAGGGCCAGCACCGCCGCTGCCGTGTACGTCCAGTTGGCCGCACTGTAGGTCAGGCTGCTCACGGCCCGGCCCTCCAGGAGTTCCACGGAGACGGGCACGTACCACGCAAGTGCGAGCAGCGTCACCGCCACGATGGCCCAGCGCCACCGCGCCCACAGCGCCCCGAAAGCCCCCTCGTTTGCGCCGAAGTACATGCCCAGGGTGATGGAGGGCAGGTACCACAGCGCCATCGTGCCGGGGAAACGGAAGTGCAGGACGCCCACGTGGTTGAGGTGATACACCAGGAGCTGCCCGACCAGCGCGGTCGCCAGCACCGCCACAAAGGGCCAGCGCCGCCGCCACAGGGGCAGCAGCAACGGCAGCACGAGGTAAAACTGCAAGACGATCAAGAGGAAATACAGGTGGTAATAGCCCTTGCCGTACTGCAACCAAAACAGCCACCGCGCTGGGTCGGCAAGGATGGAGGCGGGGTCGAGGTGGGTGGCCACCCGGAAAAGGACGTACAGCACCGTCCAGAGGACGTACGGCAAGAGCGCCGTGCGGACGCGGGCCACATAGTACGTTTTCAGGTCCAGCCGCCGCATGGCTGAGCGCGTCAGCACCAGTGCGGTGATAAACACGAACGCCGGAACCACGAAATGCAGACTCCGGTTGAGGACCGCCAGCGCAAGGCGGAGCGTGGATCCCTGCTGCGTGAATCCCAGCGCCATACCGGTGAGGTGGTGCAGCACCACCGCCAGGATGGCGACCCCCCGGAACACGTCGATGGCCGCCAGGCGTGCTCCACCGCTCCCCGGCGTGGCCGGAGAGGCAGGGGGGGCAGCAGCGACAGAGGGGGCAGTCATGGGCAGGCCAGTATAGGCAAGGGCCCTGAGCAGTGGGCGACGATTTGCCCCTGACTGGAATCAGCGCACCTGAAGCAACTCCCCGGCTTTCCGTACCGCCTCCCCACTCTCCACCCGCTCCAGCCGTACCCGCGTGTTGTGAAACGTACTCCCACCGCCCAGATCGGTCAGCGTCTGGGCCGTCACGGCATTGATGCTCGTCCCATCGGGCGCGGACAGGCCCCACCACGTCCCCTCCACCACGGCGACGCCGGGCTGCGCCGCTTCCGTCACCTTGACCCGGCGCACGGCCTGGCCCACCTCGCTGACGATACGGACATATTCGCCGTCACCGAAGCCATACGCCTCGGCGTCCTCGGGGTGGACGAGGACGTGCGGCTCCTCGCCCTCGGCCCGGTTGAGGTTCTCCAGATTCCCATAGGTGCTGTTCAGGAAGTGGTGGGCGGGCGGCGTCAGCAGGCGCAGGGGGTAGTCGGCGTTGACCACGGCCTCCACCGCCCGGTAAAGGGGCGCGGGCGAGAGTTGCACCTTGCCGCTGGGGGTGTCCGCCCCGTTCGCGTAGGGCAAGAAGGCCTCGGGAAGGCTCAGGCGCACCGTGCCCTCAGCCTTCAGTCGCTCGGGGGTGACGCCCCGCAGGTGAGGGTGGCCGCTGCTCAGCACCTCCGTCAGCAGTTCGTCTGCCGTCCAATACACGCTCGGCTCGGTCACGCCCAGGCGGCGGGCCAGCTGCTGAAACACCCAGGTGTTGGGCCGCGCCTCACCGGGCGCTTCCAGTTCGGCGCGGTTGTAGCCCAGCCAGTGGTGGCCGTAACTCGTGTACACGTCCGGGTGCTCCATAAAGGTGGTGGCAGGCAGCACGTAGTCGGCCAGCCGCGCCGTCTCGGTCATGGCCTGTTCCAGCACCACCAGCAGCAGGTCCTCGCGCTGCATTCCGGCCCGGACCCGCTGGGAATCGGGAGCGACAACGGCGGGATTGGTGTTGTACACGACGAGCGCGCCCAGTCCGGCCTCTGGAGTCAGGGCGTTCGCCAGCTCGTTCATGTTGATGTGCGGCGTTTCCGGCTGGACGAGGTGCGCGCCCCCCACCCGAGAGCGGTTGAGCCCGAACGCCCCGCTCGTGCTGAGGACCACGCCGCCGCCCCGGTGCCGCCAGTCGCCCGTGAGGGCCGGAATCAAGGTCACGGCGCGGAGGTTGGTGCCGCCGTTCTCGTGCCGGGTCATCCCGTAACCCACGCGGATGTAGGTGGGGCGGGTGGTGCCGATGGCGTGGGCGAGGTCCCGCACCTCCTCCACCGTCAGTCCGGTCACTTCCGCCGTCCGCTCGGGCGTCCACTCGCGCGCCGCCTCGCGCACCTCCTCGGCCCCAACCGTCGCCTCCGCGATGTACGCCTCATCGGTCCAGCCGTGGGCAAACAGCCCGTGCATCACGCCCAGGGCCAGGGCTGCGTCGGTTCCCGGCTTCAGTTTGAGGTGGGTGTCCGCATAGCCCGAGGTGCGGTTGCGGTAGGGATCGATGTGGATGACGCGCGCCCCATTTTTGCGGGCGGCCGTTATCTGGGGCGTCAGGTGACTGTGGGTGCTCAGCGAATTGATGCCCCACAGCACGATCAGCCGCGCATGCGGGACGTCCAGCGGGTCCACCGCATAACGCGCGCCGTAGCCCAGAGACCATGCCGCCGTCCCCGCCGTCGCGCAGATCGTCTCGTCCAGTTCGGGAGTGCCCAGCGCCCGCCACAGGGCGTGGGCGTGCGAGCCCTCCATCAGCCCCATTGTGCCCGCGTAGTTGTAGCGCAGGATTGACGAAGGCCCCCTCGTGTCCAGCAACTTCCGCAGCCGGACAGCGATATCGTCCAGCGCCTCGTCCCAGGTCACACGCTCGAAGCGGGGCTCGGGGTCCGTCTTCTCGCCGACGCGGCGCAGTGGGTACACGGGCCGGTCCGGGTGGTGCTGCCGCGCCGGGTAGTGGACCGTCTTCACGCACGCGAAGCCCTTGGTGTAGGGATGCGAGGCGTCGCCCGTCAGCTTTAAGGCCCGCTCGCGTCCGTCCTCGCCCTGGCCCAGCGTCACGCGCAGGCGGCAGGCGTCCGGGCAGTCGAGGGGACAGGTGAGGAGCACGTCGCGGGTGGGAGTGGCGGTCATGCTCCGAGTCTATGCCCCTCCCTGGCGGCAAAAGAGGTCCGGCACGCACATGCGGCGGAGGTCCAGCCTTCACCAGCTGGAGGATGCCTCCTCTGAGCAATATGAGTATGTTACACATATATAACGTCAGGAGTCACAATGAGAAGGTGAACGGTTCCGGGACGTACGTCCGGTGCAGACGGAGCTGGACTCCCTGCGAAACTTGCTGGAGCGGTGGCACGGCTGGGCGGTGTTTCTGGCCATCCTCGCGCTGGGCTGGGCACCCACCGCGCAGCAGACCCCCACCGCCGTCTACCTCTCCGAAAAGACCTCGACCCGCGCCCTGACCTTGCCCCCCGAACTGCTGCGGCAAGTGCGTTTGGAGGGCGTTCAGGTCCTCGCGCCGCACCTCACCGATCCCACGGGCGAGAACGTGACGCGGCTGGTGGAGCGTTTCCGGCGCAACGGGCGGCAGGGGGTGTTTCCCCGGCAGGCTACCCCTTCAGAGCGAGGTTTCCATTCGCCTGGACCGCTCACGCACGTATGCGGCGCTGGACTTTACTGTGGCGCGGCGGTGGCGCGGCGAGCGGCGTTTCCGCTTTCCCCTTTCCGAGAGCAGCGGCAACCTCTCGGTGTTTCGCGTCGCGGTCAAGGAGCTGGACACCACGGACCTGGAGGGCGGCAGCGTGTGGGAGGGGCTGCTTCCGGCGCGCGGCTGGAGCCACCTGCTGGGAGCCCGGCGCGAACCCAGCCGTGACTTCGCCCTGACGGCACGGACAGCTCAACCCGCCCAGTTTCAGCGCGGCAGCCTCTACCCCATCCGGGCGCTGGGCGGCGCGAGCCTCGCGTGGGAACTGGACAACGTGATCACTGCCCAGGGCGTGTTCCTCACCTTTACCGCCACCAGCCTGCGCGGGCTCCCGAGCAGACTGTATGGTGTTTGCGCCCTTCGCGCAGGGTCTGGGCCTGCTGTTCGGAGCGGTGTGGACGTGGTGGCGGCAACTCCGGTGCCTGCCTGTCCTCCTCTGCGGGTACTTCCTCCTCTGCGGGGACTTGGAGCCGCCTTCTGGCTCCCCGTGATGACCACCCTGGAGCTGCCGCTGGCCTTCCTGCTCGTGGGGCACGCCGGGCCGATCGTCGGAACAGGTTCGATCTGCTTCGCTGCGCGCGCATCTGGAGCGGGCCGCAAGCCGCGGAACGTGAAAAGGCGCCTCCCCTCGGCCCGTCCACAGCCACCTGAAGGCCTGCCCCACCCCTTCCTGTCCGTCCTTGCGGAGGCGCCCTCTAAACTTGACTAATATAATTGGAATAATCAACAATTGCAGCCGAGGAACCTTGATGCCAAAAACTCTCGCCCTGACTGCCCTGCTCCTGACCACCTCGCTCCCCGTCGAGGCCCAGCAACCGTCCGCCGCTCCTGCGCTCACGCTCAAGCACGACGAGGGCACGGCCACCATCCGCAAGAATCCGCAGCGCATTGTGGCGATGGACGAGGAAGCGCTGGGCTGGCTGTTCGCCCTGGGCCTGGGCGAGCGGGTGGTCGGGCTGGGCAGCACGTATCTCAATCCGGGGGACCTCAGCGGCGGCAAAGTCAAGGCGGACGTGCTGAACTCGGGCTTCTACAAGCGGGGCAAGTTGAACGGCCCGGCTTATGTGGGCAGCTGGACCGCGCCCAACTTCGAAACGTTGCTGGCACTGAAGCCGGACCTGATCGTTCGCCTGACCTGGGACGGCAACCAGAACTACGACAAGCTCAGCCGCATCGCGCCTACGGTCGGGTACAAGGAGGGCGGCCCGGGCTTCTGGCAGCGGGGACTGCGGGATCTGGCGCGTGTGTTCGGCAAGCAGGTGCAGGCCGAGCAACTGATCAAACAGGTGGCCGACACCAACCGGGCCAATGCGCGCAAGTTGCAGGCGGCGGGCGCCTTTCGCAGATATTCCAAGGTCGTGGTGCTGGCACCCTTCACGGGCGGCAGCAACTGGGTCTACTCCAGCACCCGCCTGATCCCGGACCTCCGAGCGGTGGGCTTTAGAGACGGCATTCAGCCCAGCAAGCTGAGCCTCGGCGTGGGCGCGCAGGTCAGCGACGAGGCGCTGCTGGGCCTGGACGCGAAAACCCTGGTGGTGCTGTTTCCCCCCGGCGCACCCTACAACGGCGCGGACGCCTTCCTGAAGACGCCTGTGGGCCAGCGCCTGAAGGCCCAGAGCGTGCTGTACGTGCCCGAGGACTTCAGCCCGTATTCCGGTCCGCTGGTGTCTATCCGCAACAGCAATGACCTGACGCGGCTGATCCTGGAGAAAGTGAAGTAGGCGCCCTCACAGTTGCAGCACTCGGGGCAAAAGGCTCCATGCGGCCGGTGAGCCGTTCCCGTTTCGGTGCAGCAGCTCCACGGGATGGGCAGACGCAACGGCACTGGGCAAACGCAACGGCACTGGGCAGACGCGCAGAAAGTGGTTGACCGCCAGCAGTCAGAACGCGCTGTTCCGGGCGTGCAGGAGGGCGGCTCCCAGCACCAGCGCGAAGCCCACACCGGGGCCGGTTGGACTCCGGCGAGCGCGTACCCCGTTCGGGCAACGGGGCCCGCGTCCCGGCAGACTTCTTGGCCCTCCGCTTGGCGCGTTCCCAGCCGGCGCATAAAGCCCATCACCCTCAGGCAGCGGTAGAGCGCCGCGGCGGCCCACATACCACCGCCCCTGGTGTGGCAGCGAAGCCACGCCCTCAAGGGCCAGCATCAGCAGGAAGTGAAGGCGCCGCGCCCGGACCAGGGTGCCGAAGCCGAGCAGGGTTCCCGCCAGGAAAGGCAAGACGATGGTGGCCGGCGGGCCCGGCGCGAGGAACACCCAGGCCCAGGTGCGGCTGTCCGGCCCCGCCCCCACGGGCTCAGGCCCGGGGCCTGTGCCTCTCCCACCCGCACCCCCAGCGGCAGATCCCCTCCGCCCGGTACGTCTTTCCTGCTCCCGGTACGCGCCCTTTCCCGCTCGCGTTCCTTCTTGGCGTGCACAGCGGCGTTCAGGGCAGAGGCGGCGGGAAAAGCCGCGTGAGGGTGCCTTCCCGCGAGATTGTCCAGACGGGGCGTCCGTCTGCCGTCGCCCACACGTCTGTCGGCGTGCCCTGAGGCCCGAACAGCGTCTGCGCTGGCCGCCACACGGGCCGAACAGCACCAGCCCCTCTTCGGTGGCGGGGAGCATCCGCCGCCTCCCGCGGGAGGCACAGTGCGCTCTGCTCCGGCCCCAGGCGTACCCGACCTGACCTGCCACGACGCACGCCTTCACCTCGCCGTCCTGCGCCGCGCTCACGAGTTGCTACGGCGAGGCGAAGGCCAGGGCGGTCATGGCCCCGAATGGGGTCAGTCCACCCCGCCCTCATGGCGGGGGTTTCGGCGTACGAGGTGGCTGGGAGGTGCCTGGGCCGCTGGCCGTTTGGCGCTCCGCTGGGGTGGGCGGATAGGGCGTGACGCGCCGGCCCCCGGTTTCCGCGTCCAGGGGCATCAGGTCCAGGGTGGCGTCATTGACGGAGGCGGGGGCGTAGAAGCGGTCAGGCGGCGCAAAGGCCACGACGCCGATCTCGGCTCCGGCAGCTTCCCACCGCCATCCCGATCAGCGTTCCGCTGCGCGCCTCGTGGCGGGCAGTTCCCGCGTGGGCGCTCCACAGGGTCTGGCCGCCGGGCCCCAACAGCATGGTTTCGCCGTCGCCGTTGGCGGGCTGAACCCGGGAGGGCAGGCCCCCCCATTCTGTGGCCGTCTTCCTCACCTCGACCCGGGTGCCGTAGGGCCCGTAGGGTTGCCCAGCGGGCGAGCGCGTCACGGCGATCAAGGGCCCATCAGGACTCGCCGTCAGAGGCGCGTTTTCCAGTCCCCTCCACCGCTGTAGACCCCCGGGCGCGGCGTCACGTCCGCCTTTGGCCGCTGCTTCGCGTCTCGCCGCTCTTTTGCCCTCTGTGCGGCGGGATAGACTCATGCTCATGATTGCCAAGACTTACACCACGGTGCTCGGCGGACGCGAGCTGAGCATCGAGACGGGCCGCCTGGCAAAGCTCGTCAGCGGCAGCGTTACCCTGCGCTACGGCGACACCATGCTGCTTGTGACTGCCCAGGCGAGGGACGACAAGAGCACGCTGGACTTTTTGCCCCTGACCGTCGAGTTCGAAGAACGGCACTATGCGGTGGGTAAGATTCCCGGCTCGTTCCACCGCCGGGAAGGACGCCCTGGCGAGCGCGCCATCCTGTCCGCCCGCATCACCGACCGCCAGATTCGGCCCCTGTTTCCCAAGGGCTACCGCCACGAAACGCAGGTCATCATCACGGTGCTGAGCGCAGATCAGCAAAACGCGCCGGACGTGCTCGGCCCCATTGGAGCATCGGCGGCGCTCAGCATCAGCGACATTCCCTGGGGTGGCCCCACCGCCTGCGTGCGTGTGGGCCAGGTGGACGGCGAGTACGTCATCAACCCCACCGCCGAGCAACTGACCCGCTCCGCGTTCGACCTCGTGGTGGCGGGCACGCGCGACGCCGTGCTGATGGTGGAAGCGGGGGCGCAGACCGTCTCCGAAGAAACGCTCGTGGGGGCCATCGAGTTCGCCCACCGGGAGATGCAGGGCGTCCTGGGCCTGATCGAGCAGATGCGCGCTGAACTGGGCCAGGAGAAGTTCAACTTCCTGGCCGATGGCGACCTCAGCACGGACCTCGTGCCCGAGTTGACTGAGGCGGCCAAAGCGGCAGGCCTGCGCGACGCCCTGCTGACGGTGAAGAAAAAGGAGCGCAGCGCGAACCTCAAGGCCCTGCGCGACCGACTGATCGCTGCCCGCGTGCTGGACGCGGACGCCGAGCACACCGCCGCCCTGAAGGCCGCTTTCGGCAAGGTGGAAAAGCAGGAACTGCGCCGCCTGATTCTGGAAGACGACCTGCGCGCCGACGGTCGCAATTCCAAAACCGTGCGCCCCATCTGGATCGAGGCCCGGCCACTGCCCCGCGCGCACGGCAGCGCGATCTTCACGCGCGGCGAGACGCAGGTACTGGGCGTAGCGACGCTCGGCACCGAGCGCGACGAACTGCTGGTGGACGACCTGACCAACGAGGACAACGACAAGTTCCTGCTGCACTACAATTTCCCGCCGTATTCCACGGGCGAGGTCAAGCGCATGGGCGGCCAGTCCCGCCGCGAGGTGGGCCACGGCCACCTCGCCAAGCGGGCCATCCGCGCGGTGCTCCCCTCCTTTGAGGAGTTTCCCTACGTGCTGCGCGTGGTCGGCGAGGTGCTGGAATCCAACGGTTCGAGCAGCATGGCAACCGTGTGCGCCGGAACCCTGGCCCTGATGGACGCAGGTGTGCCGCTCAAGGCCCCTGTGGCGGGCGTGGCGATGGGCCTGGTGATGGAGGGCGAGCGTTACCGCATCCTGACCGACATTCTGGGCTTGGAAGACGCGCTGGGCGACATGGATTTCAAAGTCTGCGGCACCGCCGAGGGTGTCACGGCCCTCCAGATGGACATCAAGGTGGGCGGCATCACCCCCGCTGTGATGCGCGAGGCCCTGGCCCAGGCCCGCGAGGCCCGGCTGCATATCCTCGGCAAGATGGCCGAAGTGCTGCCCGCTCCCCGCAGTGAGCTCTCGCCCACCGCGCCCCGCATCGTGTCCCTGAAGATCAACCCCGAGCTGATCGGCAAGGTGATCGGGCCGGGTGGCAAGCAGATCCGCGAGCTCGAAGCGATGGGCGCGCAGGTGACCATCGAGGAGGACGGCAGCGTCCGGATCTTCAGCGCCGACGGCCAGGCCGCCGAAGCGGTGCGCACCCGTATCGAGGGCCTGACCAAGACCGCCAAGGTGGGTGAGGAATACGAGGGCACGGTGGTCAAGACTGCACCCTTCGGAGCCTTTATCAACCTCTACCCCGGCCAGGACGGCATGCTGCACATCTCACAGATGAGCGAGGAGCGCATCAATGCGGTGGAAGACGTGCTGAACGTGGGCGACAGGTTGCGCGTCAAGATCGTGAATGTGGACGACCGAGGCAAGATCGACCTGATCCGCCCGGAACTCGAAGGCAAGATTGCCCCCCGCGAGCCGCGAGGAGCGCGCCCGGGAGGTGGGGACCGGGGACCGCGTCCGCCGCGCCGGGACTGATCTTTTAAACGGAGGGGCCACCCAGAGTGGGGTGGCCCCTCCTCCCCACTCTGAACTTCTGCAGCGTTCGCAGGGGCGAGTCCCGCCCACGCTACAATCCTCCCATGCGTCCCGCTTACCTCACCGCCGCCCGCAGCCTACAACTGGGGCGCGAGTGGGCCGTGGAGGGCGATCAGGACCGGGCCACCGAGGCCTATGAGGAAGCGCTGGGCATCCTCCGCGCCCTGCCCCCCGAGCGCACCCGAGACGTGCTGCTCGCGCACACCCACCTCGCCTACTACCAGACGCTCGTGCTCGTGGGCAGTCAGGCCGGGCAGGAGCACCTGCACCTCGGCGTCAGCTACGCCCGCTCCACCCGTGATCCGCTCGCCCGCGCCATCGCCCAGGAGTGCCTGAGCGGGCTGGAAGCGGTGCTGTAGGGCGGCCAACAACAGGGCCGCCGCCTTCGCGCGAAGGCGGCGGCCCAGGTCGCTTTCCGGCTTACTGGCTTGGTGGCAGGATGCTGGCGACGGTCTTGCCGCTGTCCTTCTCGTGTGCGCACTGCAGCCCAAGCTGGCCGAGGGGCGTGCTGCCCTGCGGACCTTCCACCGACAGCAGCACGGGCGTGGTCATGGCCCAGCCTCCGGTCTGGGCGACCTGCGCTGCGCGGACCACCTCGCGGGGTTCGGCGTTCAGCTCGGCGAGGATATGCTCGCCAGCTTTCAGGGGCCGGCTCTGCGCGAGCACCTGCTCCAAGGTGGTGGACTGCCCACCCAGATTGACCGGCAGTTTGCCCGCCTCGCTGAGCTGGTCCTTGCATTCCTCGATAAATTTGAATTTGCTGATGCCCCCCTGCTGAACATTGCTCACGTAGGGGTTGGCCCGGATACTCAGGGCCGTCACGAAGCCGAGCAGCAGCAGGCTCAGCAGGATGGCCAGCCACAGCAGCGTGCGGCCCGCTCCGCCGTGCCGTTTGGAGGAAGTCAACTCGCTCATATCGCCCCCAGGATAGCGTGACCGGAGCCGCAGACGTGTCTTCATCGCACGGACACCCATGGCCTGGACCCCATCAGACTGGCACCTACCAGTCCGAGGACTTGCAC